>CAZAPL010000017.1:0-34869 GCA_964487495.1 uncultured Gammaproteobacteria bacterium
GGGGAGTTTTTTATATTTTTTCAAAACTTCCTCAATAACGGCAGTGCCGGCAGCAAAACCAACTCCTGGAATTTTCTCCCTTCCAACAATTTCTACCAAATTATCGTATCTTCCTCCCCCTAAAATTGCTCTAAATTCTTCTTCTTTCTCCCAAGCCTCAAAAACTACGCCGGTGTAATAATCAAGACCACGGACGATATTTGGGTCAAATTCAACATATTCAGAAACCCCTAAATCAGAAAGGGTCGAAAAAATTCGGGTTAAACTTTCTGATTCTTGGCTGAAATCTAGGTCTTTTAAAATTCCCTCAAGATCCCTGATTTGAAGATTGTTTAAACCAATTCCCAAGAGGAGATTTTTCCATTCTTTTTCATTTATTTTTTGTCTTTTGTCAATTATGCGAAAAACATCCTGAATTTTTGTTTTGGGGATTTCAATTAAAGATAATTTTTGTTCCATTAACTTTCTATCATTAATTTTAATTTTTACCTCTTTTGGGGTGAGGCCAACACTTTTGAAGAATTCGCAAGCCAAAGCAATAACTTCCGCGTCTGCCTCAGGAGCTTCAGAACCTAAAATATCAACATCCCACTGGTAGAATTCTCTTAACCTTCCTTTTTGGGGTTTTTCGTAGCGGAAACGAGGGCCAATTGAAAACCAACGAATTGGTTTAGGGATTTGAGATTGTTTTTGGGCAACCATTCTGGCTAAGGTAGGGGTCATTTCCGGTCTTAGCGCCAGTTTTCTACCGCCTCGGTCAATTAGAATAAAAGTTTGTTTTTTTACCAATTCTTCGCCAGACTTGGCGGCGTAAAGTTCTAAGGGTTCCAAAATTGGGCCTTCATATTCCTGGTAGCCAAATTTTTGAGAAACTTTTCTCATTTTTTCGAATAGAAAATTTTGGAAAGCCAAATCTTGGGGATAAAAATCTTTTGTTCCTTTAACAGGTTGAAATTTAGTTTTCTTCATTTTTTTAATCATATCACCTTTTATAGGGGAGAGGCAAGATTTTTAATTTTTATTATTTTTTAAGGAGTAGGAGTTTTACTTTCCGGGGTAGGGGTGTTTTTCTCGGGGAGATTTGTTTTTTCGGGAATTATATGAATAATTTTAGCGGTAAGAGTTCCGCTGCCTTTTTCTCTTGTGCCAACAGCCACAATTCGTTTATCAATTGCTAGTTTCGTAAAGTCAACCTTTTTTATTTTCTCTTCTTCTGTCTTTTCAGTAATAATAGTTTTTTCTGTTATTTTAACCTCGTAGACTATTTCACTTTTGATTGGGTGAATGACTGAAAGAACTTTTTCTTCTTTAGAAATATCTGATATTTTTCCATAGATTGCATACCGGCGCAACGCTGCTTTTGGAGTTTCGGTTGAGGAAATTATTTTTTTCCCTTCCAAAGTTCCGTTTTCTTGCCAATATCCTAAGGCGATAATGAAATTACCAATTTCAAGATCTGTAATTTTGATTTCTTTTCCTCCAGTTTTTAAAAATTGAGTATTGATACCTGTTTTTATTATTTTTTCTCCCCTTGAGTCATTAGTAAGAATCAAAGTTGAATTTGTAATTTCTTTTAAAATTCCCCAAAACGCCCTCTTTTTGGATTCTTTTTTTACTTGCTCAATTCTTTCTTGAATTTTCTCTTTTATTTCCTCATTTGAAATTTCTGCTGATTCTGTTGCTTTCGGCGTGGGAGTTTGGGCTTTTACTTTTAAAAAGCCAAAATCAATAAATATTAAATTGATAATTATCAATAACCAGGGGATTTTAGAGAAAAATTTTTGGCTAAACTTTAAAAAATTTTTGTTTTTCATTAAATTTCTAGTGTAGAGTAAACAACGTTTAGGGTTTTTGAAACCTCATCGCCCTTTTCGGAAAAGGCAGTAATTGTGATTTCGTTTACTCCGGAAACTAAAGATATTTCTGAAGTAAAAATCCCACTTTCGTCGGCTTCGGTAATTTTTTCTTCTTTCTCGCCAATAATTACTATCTGAGTGTTGGGTTCGGTTATTCCAGAAACAGTAATTGGCGTTTTATTGGCGATACTTTCATCTTCAGGCTTGGAGATAATAAGAGAAAAAGAGGATGGGGTAGGAGAGGGTTCTTTTTCAGGGGTAGTTTTTCCTTCCTCTGGCGCAAGACTTTCTTCTTGGATGGTTTGTTTTTTGGTAGCAGTCAGGGTCTTATTGGCTTGCCAAATCCCAAAGGTAACAATTAATCCTAAGGCAAAGCCAACAAAAATAGCAATTAAAGCCTCTTTTGTCATAATGGCGGACATAAATATATCGTAAAAAGGAGTTCTTGTCAAGGGAAGGCAATTTATGATATTCTTATATCTAAGAAAAATGGAAATTTCTTATCTTGGGCATTCGTCTTTTAAAATTAAAGGAAAGAAAGCGGTTGTTGTTACCGATCCATATTCCAAAGAATCTACAGGAATAAAATTTCCTAAAGTTGAAGCAGATATTGTTACCATTTCCCATAATCATGCTGATCATAACCAGAAGGATTCAGTTTTAGGGTCGCCTTTTATAGTTGATGGTCCGGGAGAATACGAAATTGAGGATGTTTCGATTTTTGGGATTTCCTCATTTCATGATAAGAAAAAGGGTTTTGAACGTGGTAAAAACACAATTTACTTAATAGAAATGGATGGGATAAGAGTTTGTCATTTAGGTGACTTAGGGCATCAACTTTATGATCGACAGATTGAAGAACTTGATGGGGTAGACGTTTTGCTTATACCCGTTGGAGGAGTTTATACAATTGGGCCAAAAGAAGCAGGAGAGGTAATTTCCCAAATTGAGCCAAAAATTGTTATTCCTATGCATTATAATTTTCCTGATCTTTCTCAGGAGATTTTTGGGAAAATGTCAACCTTGGAGGATTTCTTGAGGGAGGTAGGGGAGAAAGGAGAGGTTTTGCCAAAACTTTCAATTACACGAGACAGTCTCCCAGGGGAGACTAAAATTGTTATTTTAGAGAGGAAAAATGGCTGAAGTTCGAATTCCGCCTCACTCAGACGAAGCAGAAAGGTCTGTCATTGGTGCCTGTTTGATTGACAAAGATGCTATTGTTGCCGTTGCAGAATTTTTGCGGCCAGAGCATTTTTACGATGAGAAAAATGGTTGCATTTTTAAGGCTATTCTTTCTTTATATGAGGAGCGTTCACCAGTTGATATTGTGACCCTGACCGAGAAATTGAAAAAACAGAAAGACTTAAGTCGAGTAGGAGGGGCGGCTTATCTTTCAGAACTTGCTTCAATTGTCCCTACGGCGGGAAATGTCGAGGAATACGGAAGGATTGTTAAAGATCATTACACTAAAAGACAACTTATTTCTGTCGCCTCAAGAATTACCGAGCAGGCTTTTGATGAATCGACAGAAGCCGCCAGTGCTTTAGATTTAGCAGAGCAGCAGATTTTTGCTCTTTCCCAAGCCCATCTTAAGCAGGTTTTTATGCCGGTTAAAGATGCGTTGGCTGAAAGTTTTGATCGTTTGGATGAACTTCATAAAAAGGCAGGTGGATTAAGAGGGGTGCCGACTGGTTTTAAGGATTTAGATAATATGCTTGCTGGTTTACAAAAATCAAATTTAATTATCTTAGCGGCTCGACCAGGACTTGGGAAGACGGCATTTGTTTTAAATATCGCAAGACATCTTGCCGTTGAAGAAAAAGAACCGGTGGGAATTTTTTCGCTTGAGATGAGTAAGGAAGAATTAGTTGATCGTCTTTTGGTCCGTCAGGCAGATATTGATGCTTGGAAACTTAAAACCGGAAGACTTGAAGAAGAAGATTTTACTCGACTTTCTGATGCAATGGGAGTTTTAGCCGAAGCCCCAATTTTTATTGACGATACACCGGCAATTTCTGTTCTGGAGATGAGAACTAAAGCGCGGCGACTTCAAGTGGAACATGGTCTTAATCTTTTAATTGTTGATTATTTACAGTTGGTTCGTGGGCGGCAATTAGAAAACCGAGTTCAGGAAGTCTCCGAAATTTCGATGGGGCTTAAAAATTTAGCTCGCGAACTTAAAGTTCCGGTTTTAGCCGTATCTCAACTTTCGCGAGCAGTTGAAGTCAGAGGAGGGGCGAGGCCAAGACTTGCGGATTTAAGAGAAAGTGGGTCGATTGAACAGGATGCTGATGTAGTGATTTTTCTTTATCGTGAAGACGAGGAGGTTCCAGAAAATGTAACGGCGGAAATTGCAAAACATCGGAATGGTCCAACAGGAATTATAAAACTTCGTTTTCTCCCAAATAGAATTTCATTTTACGGAATGGAACTTAAAAGAACAAAAGAATGAAATTTTTTCTATTTCTTTCCATAAAGTTGATTTTCAATTTCTTCCCTATCGATTTTTTTGGCAGGGATAATATTTTGATTTTCCAATTTGGTTTTTAAATCTTTTGGTAAAATTAGGGATTTCTCAAAAACCATTTTGAGCAAAAGGGGATTATCATCGGCGGCGATTCTATTAATTGAAATTTTGCCGCAGTTTTGACAATAGTGAATAATCATTAATTCTCCTTTTTTCTCTTTCCCGTATTTATCCGGTTTTTGTTTTTTAAAGGTAAGACCGATTGGTTCCATTTTTCCTTGACAAGTTGATTTTCTGTCTCCTTCTTTTTTAAGATCAACATGTTTTGACCAAAGACAAAAAGGACAATGATTACGATGGTGGGTTCCCATTGATTCTGAAATAGGAATCCATTTCCCACAGTGGGAGCAATAAAATCCAGATTTTGTTTTAAAAGACATCTTGATAAAAATATTTTGGGGTGTTTTAGTGCCGAGGGGGGGAGTCGAACCCCCACGGTAGTTGCCTACCACGGGTTTTTGAGACCCGCCTGTCTGCCAATTCCAGCACCTCGGCTTTTATTAAACTTTTTAAGTTTACCATTTTTTTTCTTGAGTTTCAATTAAAAATTTTCTAAAATATTTCTGTTTTTAAAAAGGAGGAAAAGATTATGATTTCAGTAACAGAACTTCGGGCAGGAAGAACTTTTGAAGACGAAGGAGAGCCCTTTTTGGTTTTAAAATACGAACATGTCAAACTTGGGAGAGGAACTGCCAATATTAAGGTCAAGGTTAGGAATTTAAGAACAGGAGCAATTATTGAAAAAACTTTTATTTCTGGTGCCCGCGTTCAGGAGATTTCTACGATCAAAAGAAAACTCCGCTATCTTTATCAGGAAGGAAGAAATTTTTACTTCATAGATCCTAAAACTTTTGAACAGTTTGAGATTCCTGAAGAAAGCATTTCAGATCAAGTTGCTTATCTTTCTGAAGAGGTTGAGGTGGAGATTTTGTTTTGGAATGGGAAGCCTTTATCATTAGAACTTCCTCCAAAAATGGAATTTACTGTTGTCGAAACCGGGCCAGGAGTCAGGGGAGATTCTGCTACCAATATTTACAAGTCAGCCACTTTAAATAATGGTTTGAAAATTAAGGTTCCTTTGTTTATAAACGAGGGAGATAAAATTTTAGTTGATACCAGAAGTGGCGAATACGTAGAAAGAGTAAGGAGTTAAATTAAGAAAAGAGAATAAAAAAACAGATAGAAACTAAAATTAGTTGACTTAAAAGCCCCGGAAAGGGTGGAGCGTTCCATTGAAGATTTCTTTGAAAAGAGATCAATTTTAGGATATATTTATTTTTTGAGTTTAAGAAAAAATAAGGCGCTTCAACAAGGTCGGCAATAACCGCAAAAAAACAACCTGCCAAGATTAAAAAAACTTTATCTAAATTAGGATAAAACCTGAATGCTAAAAAAACTCCAAGAATTAATCCAAGAAATGAATCTACTGAAACAATTATGAGATTTTTTTTGGAAATTTTTCCTTTATTTTTTAAATCGGTGTAGAGATGGGGATTCCAATGTGGAAGAAGGTCAAGGATGAAGTTTGAAAGAAAGGCTGCCGGGAGGGCAATAAATGGATTGTTAATTTTAGTCGCTAAAGTAGCTCCTACAATAGCATGAGGTAGTTCAAGCATGCAAGAGTAAAGTATATTATGCTATAATGAACTTGTCAAGATTATATGATTCCCAAAGTTTTTAATATTGGCCCAATAATGATTTCCTTATTGAGTATTTTTTACGCCTTTGCCTTTTTTTTAAGTTCCTTTTTTATTTGGAAAGGACTTAAAGAGGAATATCAAGAAGAAGATATTTTAAATTTTACGGTTATTTTAACCCTGGGATCGATTTTGGGGGCAAGACTTTTCTATATTCTTTTTACCCCCCGCCTTTTATTTAATCCCCTTAGGTGGTTAGCCTTAAGAATAGAGCCTGGTTTTTCTTTCTTTGGAGCGTTAGTTTCTTTTTTATTAATTACTTTTCTTTGGTCAGGAAAAAAGAAATGGGATTTTTGGTTAGTGTTTGATAATCTTTCTTTACCGTTTTTTTTCGTTTTTTCATTTTTAAGTTTTGGTTTAATTATTACTAATGGGGAGGAGTTATTTTTTTATCTTTTCTTTCTTTCCGTTTTGTTTTCTATTTTGTCTATTTTTTTGGCTAAGTATTATCGAAGATTTATTTGGTACAAGAGCGGAAAGCCAGGTTTTGTAGGCTGTTTAAGTCTTGGTTTTTTTTCGATGATTTTTGGCCTTCTTGAATTTTTCTTAAAAAAGGGTGTATACTTTGAAATAATAGGGATTTTACTATTTGCATTTTTGTTTTTAGTTCTTTTCTATAAAAGATCAGAAAGAAGTGTTAAAGAAGATTTTAAAAGTATTTTTATAAGGAAAAAATAATGATAAGATCGAAGATCTTTTTTCCAGCAAAAGTTTTGGAACCAATAAAAAAATTTCTTCGTCTTGAAGAAAAAAAACTTGAAGAAAGAAAAAATGTCTTGGAGAAAGAAGATCCGTTTTTTAATCGGGAAAGGATTTTTGATAACGCCGCTGTTGATACTGAGGCAGCAGAGCAATTTGGTCATGCAAGAATTGAGGCAATGAAGAAGGAGATTGATAGAAGGTTAATTGAAATAAGAAAGGCTTTAACTAAAATTAAAATTGGAAGGTATGGGATATGCGAAAATTGCGGGAAAATGATAGATACTGAAAGACTAATGATAAAGCCGGAGGCAACCTTGTGTATTGATTGTGAAAGAAAAAAGGGAGGTAGTTAAGAATTTTTATTTAGGTTAATAATCAATTCTTCTTCTTCCGCCAAAGTGGCGGATTTTTGTTAGAATAGATAGAAATGGAGCCAAAAGTTGTTTTTGAAGATGATTCTCTTTTGGTTTTAGATAAACCTGCAGGTATGGTGGTGAATAGAGCAGAAACGACCAAGAAAGAAAAGACAATCCAAGATTGGTTAGAAGAAAAGCTCAAATTTGGGAATTTAAAAAAGAAATTTTTTGGCTATCCTGATTTTTTAAACCGCTCAGGTATTGTTCATAGATTGGATAAGGAAACAAGTGGATTGCTTTTGGTTGCAAAAACTCCTGAGGCTTTTGCCAATCTCCAAAGACAATTTAAAGAAAGAAAGGTAAAGAAAAAATATTTAGCCTTGGTTCACGGTAAGGTTGAACCTAAAGAAGGAGAAATTTCTTTACCTGTGGGAAGATTGCCTTGGGATAGGGAAAAATTCGGGGTAGTACCAGGAGGGAAAAAAGCGAAAACCAGATATAAAGTTTTAAAATATTTTTTAAGACCCGATTTAGGAAAAGATCAGCCCTTTTTTACTCTTCTTGAACTTTCGCCAGAGACGGGGAGGACTCATCAAATTCGAGTTCATTTGAAATATCTTAATTATCCTCTCGTTGCCGATCAGAAATATGGAGGAAGAAAAATTAGTCGGGAGGATCGTAAATGGTGCCAAAGACTCTTTTTACACGCCTTTTATTTAGGATTTTATCATCCGGAAAACGGAAAATTTATCGAATTTTCTACAGATATTCCTTCTGACTTAAGAGTAGGCAACTTTTTTTGAAGTTTTAAAAAATTTATTTTTAATATATTATTAAGTTAATGACAGAATTAAATTTGATTTTTGATCTTTTTTTGGTTTTAGCATTGGCTTTTTTGGGAGGATTTATAGCCAAAAAACTTCGCCAGCCTTTAATTTTAGGCTATGTTTTGGGAGGATTAATTTTGGGGAGGTTAGTTTTCAATTTTATTCAAAGAAAAACAGAACTTGAGAATTTAGCGGAGATTGGAATTGCCCTGCTTTTATTTTCCCTTGGGATTGAATTTTCTTTTGCCAAAATTTATAGAGTTAAAAAAATAGCATTTTTTGGAGGAATAATACAGATTGCTTTTTTTATTTTATTGGGAGTTTTAATTTTCCCCCGGTTTGGATTTGACCTTTATTCTTCTTTATTTATGGCTTGTTGCTTTTCTCTTTCTTCAACAGCGGTGGTAACCAAAATTCTTTTTGAAAGAGGAGAGATTGATTCTTTACCGGGAGAGATTATGGTTGGTTGGCTTTTGGTTCAAGATTTGGCAGTTTTGCCGATGCTTTTAATTTTGCCAAAGATGGCTTTTTTGGAAAGTATTTCCATTTTCCAATTTCTTTTAATTATTTTAAAAATTGGACTGCTTTTTTTATTTATCTTCTTTGGGAGATTTGTCATTCCCAAGATTCTGGATTTGGTGATGGCGGTAAACTCTCGTGAGATTTTGCTTTTATCAGTTATTTTTCTTTGTCTTTTTTCTGCTTTTGGTACTTATGAGTTGGGACTTTCTTTTGCCTTAGGAGCATTTCTTGCCGGTTTTTTAGTTTCTGAGTCTTCTCAAAATCATGCCATTTTTTCGGAAATAAGACCTCTTCGTGATGTTTTTTCCATAATTTTCTTTGTTACCTTAGGAACGATAATTAATCCTTCTTTTTTACTTTTTCATTTTTGGCAAATTCTAACTTTGGCATTCCTGGTTATTTTTTTGAAATTCTTGATTGTCTCCTCCCTTGTTTTATATCTTGGATATCATTCCAAAACCGCTTTTTTGGTTGGGGTTGGACTCGTTCAAGTAGGAGAATTCTCTTTTATTTTATCAAAAATGGGGATTTCTCAGAATCTTATACCAGAGGAGATTTATTCTTATATTCTTTCGGTTTCCCTCTTGACTATTGTGTTAACCCCGCTTTTTTTTAATCTAGCCCCGAAATTTTATAGTTTTTTGAAAAAGACAACCTCTTTAAAATTCCCCAAACTTTATTCGCTAGTTTTTGCTGGTTTTGATCGAAGGCAAGGCTTAGATGATTTACCTTTGGAAAATCATGTAGTTATTTGCGGTTTTGGCCGAGTAGGTTCCTGGTTAGGTCGAGCCTGCGAAATGGCAGGAATTCCTTTTATAGTTGTTGATTTTAATCATCAGGTTGTTTTTGATCTTAGAAGAAGGGGAATTCCGGTGGTTTATGGAGATCCTGCTGATTTAGAGGTTTTAGATTTTGCCCAGGTTGATCGGGCAAAAATTATTGTAATTGCTATTCCTGATAGTCATACTCAAGAACTAGTTATTACCAACGCCTTAACTTTAAATCCCCAGATAAACATTATTTGTCGTTCTCATTTTGAAAAAGATCAGTTAAGACTGAAATCCTTAGGGGTCAAAACGATAATTATGCCTGAGTTTGAGGCTTCTCTTTCAATTATCCATCGGATTCTCCAGTCTTTTGGATTTGACAAAGAAGAAATATCAGGAAAAATAAAAAGAATTAAACTTGAACATGGACTTTAAAAATTAAAATGATTGAAAAAAACTTATCTTGGTGGCAGAAACAAAAAAAAGAAAAGAAAATAAGAAAAAATCTCTTTGTTGCCCTTTTTTGGATTTTATTTTTATTTTTTCTCCTTTTTTTAGGGGTTAGTTTTAAGTTTTTCAGGATAGTTAAAGAAAGCCGTTGGGATGGTAATGAGAAAATAAATTTTGTTTTTGAGAAAGAAAATCCAGTTTTAGTTTTTTTTGATCCTCAAAGACGGAATTTAACTTTAGTTTTGGTTCCTGGTCAGATGATAATTAAAGTTAATCATGGATATGGAAGATACAAAGTTAAAGCAGTAAAGGAGCTTGAGGAATTAGAAAAAAGAAAAGGCCTCTTAGCCGAAAGTATTCAGGAAGAATTTGCCGTTTTTCTTGCCGGGTGGATAAAAGAAAGAAATTATAGTTGTCAAATAGAAAATCAAAAGGAAGAAATTCTTTGCGAAATAAAAAAACAATTTTTGGGGCAAAAAGAGACCAATTTTAGCCGTTTCGATTTATTAAGACTCTGGTGGGGGATAAGGAGGATAAAAAAATTTGACGAGGAGGTGATTGATCTTTCTAAAAGGGGCATTTTTTCACAAGGCGAATTTCCGGATGGAACAAAATTTTTAGAAATGGATATCCGTCAAGCGGATGCTCTGATTCAAAAATATGCAAATGATCCGCTTTTTAAAAAGGAAAAACTTTTAATTGAGGTTTTAAATGGGACTTCATATCCTGGTTTAGCCGAAAGGGGAGCCAGGTTTTTGACAAATATCGGCGGGGAAGTAGTTTCGGTGGGAAATGCAGAAGGAGAAAGCGAGGAATGCGAAGTGAGAAGTGGGGGAGAAAATAAAAATTCGTATACTGTTAAAAAAATTATAGAAATTTTCAATTGCCGGTGGGTTGAAAAAAAAGAGGAGGGGAGAGCAGAAATAACTTTAATTTTAGGTAAAGACTATTGGCAAAAGTTAAATCAAAAATAAATTAAAACTCTCCCAATTTTACCAACCTTAGAGGTTGACCAGGTAGCAAACATCTGGTATTTTTTTATTTTTCTAGGGCCAAATGTTTTATTTGTTCAAGACTACGTTGGTAATCAGCCTGATCAAAGACGAATTTTTGGTAGGAGGAAATACTTTTGAACTGATCGAGGATAATCTCTTTTTGAAAAAAATTTGTAGAGGAGATACCAAGATATTCAGGGAGGGAAGAGTAAGGATAATCAGTAAGTTTACTTAGGTTTTTCACCAAATAAGAAGAATAGGGGTTAAGATGAATGTATCGAGAAACATGAAGTAGTTGTTCATCAGTTTCTATCATTACTGCTTTAAATTTTCCTTGGAAAAGATGACCGATCCGTTCATTTTTGGTATTAAAATACCGGGTATAACTGTTGGTAAGATTAGCCATAAAAAGAGAGATACCATTATCTTGGATTTGTTTTAGAAGCAGGTGAAAATGATTAGGCATAAAGCATAAGGCGATGATTTCTACCAAAAATTTTGATTGAGCCTGGAGCTTTTTAAGAAATTCGGTCCGGTCTCTCGCAGGAAGTCTTAAAAAATGAGAATAGCTTAAGGAAGGTTTTTGATTTTGGTAGTAGAAGGTTGATTCCCACATTCTTTGATAGTCTTTCTTGTCTTTAAAGATCGGTTGGGAGAAAACTCCACGGTTTAAAACATGATAAAATTGGTTAGTGACCAGCGGGACTTCTCTGCCTGGCATATTTTCTATTTTAGATTATACATTACATCAAAAATACCAGAGGTGTCAATATGATCCAACCTTAGAGGTTGACGGAATCAAGAGAGAAAATTTTAGACTTACACCAGGGGAGCTCTGGGGGTCTAGCGGATGGGTGCAAGGAGTGTCTTTTGGATTTTTAAAATAGGTAAAAATACCAAATAGCAGGCATTCCTCGCCATTCTTCTCTTGTCTTTTTATCTAAAAAATCCACCAACTCGGTGGGATTTTTAGTGGAAATTTTGCTAAAATATAACTAATCTATGTCTGGACATTCAAAGTGGGCAACAATACATCGTCAAAAAGAAGCAACTGATGCTAAAAAAGGATTAGCCTGGACCAAGGCCGCAAATGCCATAATTGTTGCTGTTCGTCAAACAGGAATTACCGACCCGGAGAAAAATTTCAAATTAAGATTGGCGATTGAAAAGGCTAAAGCCTTAAATATGCCAAAAGAGAATATTGAGCGGGCGATAGCCAGGGGAAGTGGCGAGACGGAAAGGGGTAAAATTGAGGAAGTAGTTTATGAAGGATTTGGTCCAGAAGGAATTGCGGTGATTTGTGAAGCAGCAACTGATAATACGAAAAGAACAGCCCAAGAAATCAAAAATATTTTTGAAAAAGGGGGAGGGAAGTTAGCAGGGCCAGGTTCGGTTTCTTTCCTTTTTGAGAAAAGTGCTCTTTTAATTCTGGAAAAACCCCAAAATTTAGAAGAGGTAATTCTTAAACTTATTGATTTAGGGGCAAAAGATATTGAAGAGGCGCCGGATGCGATTGAAGTTTATACGGAAGTGGGAAAACTTGAAGAATTGAAAAGTAAAATTTCCGAGGAAGGATTTAAAATTTTAAGTTTTGAAATAACAATGAAACCAAAAAGTACCGTTCAGGTTTTTGATAAGGAAAAAGTTCAGAGGATTTTAAATTTTATGGATAAACTAGAAGAGCATCCTGATGTTCAGAGGGTGTTTGCCAATTTTGACATCCCTCAGGAGTATGTCTAAAAGAAAAAGATTCATTTTAACTTCCTCTCTTTTGGCTAGTGGCCTTTTAACTATTCAAGTTTTAGGAGATGGTTTTCGTTATCAGGAAATCTTTGGTTTGTCTTTTCTTTCTATTCTTTTGACTCTCTGGTCTTTGAGAGAATCTCTTTCCGGGATTCGTTTTTTGACCGTTTCTATTTTGCCTCCTTTTTTTACCGCTGGAGTTGGTTTTTTTTATTTTTTGCTTCCTGCAAATATTTTTTCGCAATTGCCAGTGATTATTCTTTATGGAATTGGTTTTTATGCTTTGCTTTTAACTGAAAATATTTTTTCTGTTGCGGCAATTAGGACAATTCAACTTTTACGGGCTGCTTATGCGGTTGGTTTTCTTTTAACTCTTTTGACAGCCTTTTTTCTTTACGACACTATTTTTTCCTTACGTTTTCATTCTTGGTGGAATTCACTTGCAGTTTTTGGGGTGTCTTTTCCATTGTTCCTTCAGGGTATTTGGTCAGTCAATCTTGAGGAAAAGTTAGAAAGAAGAGTTTTGGTTTATGCCATTTTTCTTTCTTTTCTTTCCGCCCAATTAGCATTTGTTATTTCCTTTTTTTCTTTAAGTATTGCTATAATTTCTCTTCTTTTAACTACTTTAGTTTATGTTTCTTTAGGTCTTACCCAAGCAGAGTTTCAGGAGAGGCTTTTTAGGCAGACAGTTTATGAATATCTTTTGATTGGAGGGGCTGTTTTATTAGTATTTCTTTGGGCATTTTTTTCCGCTCCTTAAAATTTTTTAAAAGGGAAGTTGAATTAGGGGAAAGGGGAGAGCCCCCAATAATTATCAGCCATAATATCCTATAATAATTTAGAGTTTTCACGAAATAAACGGTTATTTTTTCACGGACTAGTACCAAGAAAATAACATTGATAAATCACCGAAAATATTAATAATTTAGAAGATATGTTTTGATATAGTTTTGTGGATAACTTAACTCAGAGGAGAGGAAGTTAAGTAGTTTTAGGTTCTATAAAAAAATAAGAATATTGTTTTGTATCTTTCTTTAAACTTCTTATTTTTTATTTTCTAAAATAAATTTTAAAATCTCTCTTTTCTCCTCTCTTTTGAAAAATAAAAAATGATGGGCGAAAAATAGTAGGCGGAAAGAGGATTAATTTGTCGCACAATAATACTTTTGCGACGTATTTTCAGATTTCTCTTCCGGAGGAGACCCTTTTAAACCGTAATTATTTCTTAATTTTTGGTAATTATTTAATTTTCTCTTCTTAATATTATTTATTTTTATATTTCTCTATTTTAGCTTTTGCTGCATAAGAAAATTTCCAAAAAAAACCCAAATTTCAAGACCTTTTTCTTTTTTTAAAAAGACGGACTTTATATATCTTTAATTTCTTAAAAAGCCATTCTAGAGCCTTTAGTGAGTTCGTTTAAATTAATTTATTTGATTGTTTTTTAATATTTCTTTTTACTTTTTTATTTTTGAAATAAAAAAAATAATAAGAAAAATTGATCTAGAAGAACGTCTTAATTAATATCGGGAGTATCTCTAAAGCTAGGTTAGGAGCCTTTTAATTATTCAAATTTTAAGAGGCTTGAAGTTTTAGTTCTTAGGACAATATGTCGCACAATATTGACAATTTTTTTCTAGACTAGTAAACTTTTATTTAGTAGTATGGGAAAATTTAATTCTCTTTCTCGCCTAGTTGAAGAGTTTTTAGAATACTTAGAAATTGAAAAGAACTCCTCTCCCCTAACTATTCGCGACTATCGTCATTATTTAAATCGTTTTCTTTCTTTTCTCTCCCCTACTCCAGAAAAACTTTCACCCCAAAAAATTGATCTTGAGACAGTTAAGAAATACCGAGTTTTTCTTTCGCGTTATACTGATAAATCTGGCCGTACCCTTTCTCGACAAACTCAATCTTATCATGTTATTGCTCTTCGTTCGTTTTTGCGTTGGTTAATTAAAAATGATTATCAAACTCTTTCTCCAGAGAAAATTGATTTGCCAAAGGCAGAATCTCGTTCTTTAAAATTCTTAGATACTGATCAACTAGAGAGGCTTTTAGCCCAGCCGGATATTTCAAAAATTAGAGGTTTGCGTGACAAGGCGATTTTGGAAACTCTTTTTTCAACCGGCCTTCGGGTTTCTGAACTGGTAAAACTTAATCGAGAAACAGTGAATTTGGATCAAAAAGAATTTGGAGTTATTGGGAAAGGGGGAAAGTTAAGGGTGGTTTTTTTGTCGGAAAGAGCCGTTTTTTGGCTTAAGAAATATCTTGATCTAAGAGAAGATCCCTGGAAACCTCTTTTTGTTCGTTTAGGAAGAAAAACTGATCCGACTGCTGACGGAGAAAAAATGCGTTTGTCAGTTCGTTCAATTCAGCGAATTGTCGAAAAATATGTTAAGAAAGCAAAATTGCCTATAAAAATTACCCCTCATGGCCTTCGACACACTTTTGCTACCGATCTTTTAAGGGCTGGGGCTGATATTCGTTCTGTTCAGGAAATGCTTGGGCATAAAAATATCTCAACCACTCAAATTTATACCCATGTAACTAACCGCCAACTTAAAGAAATCCACGAAACATTTCATGGAAAAGGAAAGTAGACGGTGAAAAGTTAAAAGATTTGTGATAAAATAGTCTTATGAATGAGATTGAAGATACTGGTAATAAAGAGGGAAGAACTTCGCCCGAGAAGATTTCAGTCCTTGAAATTATTAATGAAAAGATAATTCCGATAATTGGTCGTTATCAGGAAATTCTTGATTCCGACGTCCAATTAATTCTTCCCGATCGTTTGGGAGAAGTTTCTCAAAATGACCTAAAAAGGAATAAAGAAAATCTTGGAGCCTTAAGAGAGTTGTTGGAAGAATTTGCTAAGAATCCCGGGGGTTTTGAACTTGTAGTGAAGAGTGAATCTCACGAAGATGGAGCGCGCTATTTACTGAAATTAAGAAGCCCCGGTGACCCCAAAGAATTGCCCACCGAGGAATCAAAAGCTTTAAGACAGTTAAGTTTCTTTGTTGTTCTTGAAAATATTTACGAAACCCGTGAAGAAAGGATAAAAAGGGAAAGTTTGGGAAGGTCTGCCGAAGAAGCGCTTATTCGAACACAAGAAAAAGTTTTGCCCGAAATATCGATAACTATTTCAACCCACAGTGTCTATCGAGATGAAAAAATTGGAAGAATACGAGTTAATTTTAATCCAGGAATAGTAGTTAGTTTCTCTTCTCAAGAAGGGGTACGATCTCAAGGAATCGTTTTTGTAGGCGCTACCCCTCATTATACCAATTATTTGCCTGAAAAGAATCTTACCCCAGAAGAAGTCAAAATTTTAAAAGAATTTTTGATTGGGTTGGCCAAATTTGATTAGAATTTTTAAATCTGAAATTAAAATTTTTTGATCTGGAAAATAAATAATTGAGTTGCGATTGTATGGTTTTTCGGTAATGGTTTATTTAGTTTCGTAGGTTAGGGTGACGGAAATGCGGATTTCTTTTTCTCCAGGAGAAATTTGGGTTTGATTCTCGTCTGCTTCGCTTTCTTTTTTTGCCATGGTAAATACTTGCGGTTCCCATGGTGAGACAATACTTTCCCTAATATTTAAAATTCTTCCCAACCTTATTCCTGCTGCTTTGGCTAAACTTTCTCCTTTTTCTTTTGCCTCTTTGATTGCTTCTTCTCTGGCTTTATTTTTGATTTCTTTAAGTTTCTGATCGTCTAATAAAAACTCAAGATCTCCAATTAAATTGGCGCCATCGGCAGTAGCCGTATCGATGACGGTATTTATTTTGTCAAAATCCCGGACTTTAACCTCAAGATAAATAGAAACTTCATAGCCGGTAATTCTTGGTTTTTCTCCCTGCCAATCATAGGTAGGATTGAGATTATATCTTGTTGTTTTGATGTCTTTTTCCGGAATTCCTAACTTTTTTATATCTTCCTGAATTTTGTTTATAGTTTTGTTTGCTTGATCTTGGGCTTTTTTAACAGAATCGGAAGTTACAGTAATTCCCAAAGTAATTTTGGCAATATCTGGAGTGGCGGTAGCCTTTCCTTCTCCGGTGGCGGTGAAAACATCTGTTTTTGTGGTTACGGTTGAGGTTAAGGAGAGGGGAATTGGACCAACAAGCTTAAAATATAAAGCAAGGATAGCCAAAATACCAATAAAAACAAAAAATATCTTAAAAAGTGATGTTTGAGGGGTAATTTTGAGAGTGTTTTCGCTCATTGATTTTTATATTAAGGGTTAAAAGATTCTTTGTCAAGAATAATTTTGTATATTCCCACAAATTCTTTATCCTCAGGTTTTTTAAAGATTTTAATTTCAGAAAGCCAATTTTCCATATCGAGGAACTGATGACCGCGACTGAGAAAGTAAATTGGAAATTTGGCTAAAGATTTTAATTCTTCAGGTTTTGGTTTTTGAGTTGCTTGAACAAAGATAATATTTTTGTTTTTTGAAAGATAGGTAAAAATTCCGTCTTCGGGATTACCGCTGTCGGCGCGGAGAAAAATAATTATTGGGCCATCTTTTGATTTTTGGTCAAGAAAATCTGCTGCCTCTTTTACTCCATAACCTGAGGTCCAGCCAGTAAAATACTGGTTTAGATCCTGGGCAATGATTTTGTTTTCTGAGAGAGTTTTAAGAGTAAGGAAAGGGTTGAAAATTAAAAAGAGACAGAGAGAAAAAGGGAGAACCATTGTTAAGAATAAAAAAAATTTTTTCTGGAATTTAATATTTTCCAATCCGTAGGCGGCAAAGATAAAAATTGGTAAAATGGCAAAAAGAAAATATCGCGAGAGGAAAAAACGGGTAAAGAAAATTTCAAAAATAATGGGAAGGGCGGGAAATGAAAATAAAATAAGGGCCGATTTTTTATCTTGACGAAAGAATTTAAAAAATCCCAAAAGGCAAAAGAAAAGGACAAAGGGAGTAATAAGAATTAAAAGAGTAAGAGAAAGGAATAAGATGTGAGAAAACCAAAGGAGAGGATTTAGGGTTTGGGGAAATGGCAAAAGAAAATCTGCTTCCCTTTTTTGGAAGAGCGAAAAAAGAGGATTAAGTCTGATTGGAAGAAACAAAATTTTGGCTAAGAGGAATGAGCCGAAAAGAACTATTCCTTCTTTAATAGCCTGTTTTTGGTTTTTATCAATGATTAAGGTTAGAAGTGGGATTATAAATGGAAGAAAAAGAAAAAATTTAGCTGTCCCCTTTATCCAAAGACCTATTCCCTGAATTAAACCTAAAATTAAGAAAGGTTTAGCCTCTTTCCAGGTTGAATCTAATTGGAGGTTGAACTTTAAGGAAAAGTAAATAATCCAAATGAAAATTGTTGAGATTGGGCTTTCAAGAAGGGCTAAACGGTCAAAAAATAAAGTCAGAGGATTGAAAATATATAAAAGACCGGCAATAATTTGAGTTTTTTGGGAAAATTTAAGGATTTGGCAAGTTTTTTTGATCCCCAAAAGAGTTAAGAAACCAAAGATAATTGAAACGGACCGGCCGGCGACTAAAGGATTGATTGGCAATTTTTGGGAAAAACCCAAAATCCAGAGAATTAAAGGTGGTTTGCCGTCAAAAAGAGAATAAAATGCGTATCCGGGAAAATTAATCATAATTTGTCCCCAATGAAGATAGATTGATTCGTCGTTAAAGATTGGAAGTTTTAGAAGGTTGATGAATCGGGTGGCAAAATATATTAGAAAAATAAAAACAGACACTTTTGTTTGTAAATTTTGGTAAATTTATACTAAATTTTATAAATAATCATATATTGATATATGATTATTTAGCCGAATGAAAAGCGAATATTTTTTACTAAATTGGCTGCTAGTTTTAAAGCTAAAATTTTAATATTTTCTAAATATTTTTGTTTTCTAAGTTCTTTTATTGCTACCTTATATCCTTCGCCTTTTGTTTCATACCAAAGTTTGAGTCTTGAAACTGTAAATTCGGTTACTCCCAGTGTCTCGGCAATTGCTTTTTGTTCCACTTTTTCGCTTAGAAGATAAACAATGGCGATTCTTTTAGCAAGCATTATTTTTTCCGTCTTTGAAAGTAAGGCATCTAAAAATTTAGCCATTTCTTCCTTTTTTCTTGTTTTTACTAACACAAGGAGAAAAGAGTTAATAATTTGTTTTAGTATTTTTGGAGATAATTTTCTTCGAGAGACATGAGTCATCTTAATTATCATATATCATTATATGAGTATTTTGTCAAGAGACTGTGCTTAATAATGGGGAGAGATTTTTGGTTTTTTAAATTAAAAGCATTTTTTTGGGTAATAAGTTATTTATTGATTTGCTGGTTCTTTCTCAAGACAGGTTACGGCAGCAATTGAATCTTCTGGATTGGAGAATCTCATTAAGATTACTCCTTGAGTTGCTCGCCCAAGTCGAGGGATATTTTTAAGGGGGAGTTTTATTACTTGGGCGAGTTTCGAGGTTAGAACTATTTGATCTGTTTCTTCATTAACCAGTTTTGCGCAGGCAATTTTCCCAGTTTTTGGAGTTATTTCTGCTATCTTAACTCCCATTCCTCCTCTTTTTTGAAGAGGAAATTCCGAAAGAGCGGTTCTTTTACCAATCCCCTTCTCCATTACAACGAGAATATCTCGGAAGATTTTTTTTCGACGATCTATTGGTGTTTTTACTTCCTCAGAAAAAACTTCCATACCGACAATAAAATCATCCTTTTTAAGCAGCATTCCTCTTACTCCCATAGTGTCGCGAGCAGTCGGTCGAATATCTTTTTCTGAAAATTTAATCGATTTTCCTTCATGAGATATTAAAAGAACCTGATCTTCTCCCGAGGTTAAATTGGCCCAGCAAAGTGAATCATAAGAGGCAAGTTTTATGGCAATTATTCCCGAAGAGCGAATATTTTTGTAATCATCAAGAGGGGTTTTTTTGACGATTCCTTTTTTAGTAACCAGAAGAAGGAATTTTTGTTTTTCTTTTTCCTGTTTTTTGGTAGTTAAGATTGATTGGATTTGCTCCTCGGGATCAATATTTATAAGATTTATAATTGCCTGTCCCTTTGCCTGTCTTGTCCCTTCGGGGAGATCCCAAACACGAAGTTTAAAAACTCTTCCTTTATTGGTAAAGAAAAAAATATCGTCATGGGTTGAGGCGGTTAAAATTTGAGAAACTTGATCTTCTTCTTTCGTTTTCATTCCGCTGACCCCCTTTCCTCCCCTTCTTTGAACTCTAAATGTCCCTCTAGGGACTCTTTTTATGTATCCTGAGGCAGTAATGGTAACAATTGTTTCTTCTTTGGGGATTAAATCTTCTTCGGAAAAATCTCCTAGTTTTTGAGGATAAACTCTTGTTTTTCTTTGATCAGCATATTTTTCTTTAAGACGCAAAAGTTCGTTTTCAATAACCTTTAAAATTTTTTCTGGGCAGGAAAGTAAATCTTCAAGATAAGCAATCTCTTCCATTGTCATTTTATATTCATCTTCAATTTTTTGTCTTTCTAAATGGGCAAGTTTTCTAAGTTGCATGTCTAAAATTGCAGTTGCTTGAATTTCACTTAAAGAGAATTTTTCCATTAATTTTTTCTTTGCTTCTTCGGCGTCTTCTGATTTTTTAATGGTTGAGATAACTTCGTCTAAATTATCAAGAGCAATTTTTAACCCTTCTAAGATATGAGCGCGTGCTCTTGCTTGTTTAAGTTCAAAAATGCTTCTTTTGGTGACTATTTCTTGGCGATGTCTGATATAAAGGGTTAAAATCTGTTTAAGATTTAGAGTTTGAGGAACACCATCAACGAGGGCAACAAAATTTGCTGGGAAGATTGTTTGAAGATTGGTTAATTTGTAAAGATTATTTAAAACTGCTTTTGGCTTTGAGTCGCGACGAAGTTCTATAACTACTCTTATTCCGTGTCTGTCTGATTCATCCCTAAGGTCTGAAATTCCTTCAATTTTTTTATCTTTAACCAAAGAGGCAATTTTTTTAACTAGATCTGATTTGTTTACTTGATAAGGAATTTCGGAAATTACGATTTGGAATTTTCCCGAAGAAGTTTCTTCTATTTCCGCCTTTCCCCTAATAGTTATTTTCCCTCTCCCGGTAGCATAAACTTCGGCAATTTGTTCTTGATCAAAAATTTCCCCTCCCGTTGGAAAATCAGGACCTTTGATATAATTGAGCAAATCTTTTATTGTTGCGTTGCTTTCAAAAACACCCGACAATTTGATATTCGCTTCAATTTCTTTTGCCGTTTCTCCAATAATTATTTTTCTAAATTCTTCATTTTCTTCTTCCTTTTCAATTATTTTGCCTTTTTTAATTAAATGAATTAAGGCATCAACAATCTCCCCAAGATTATGGGGGGGGATTTTTGTTGCCATGCCGACGGCAATCCCATCTGAGCCCATTAAAAGCAAATTTGGTAATTTTGCCGGCAGAAAAACCGGTTCGCTTAAGGTGGCATCAAAATTTTTGATAAAGGGGACAGTTTCTTTTTCTAAATCGGAGAGCATCTCCTGGGAAATTTGGGCCAGTTTTACTTCGGTATAACGCATTGCCGCTGGTGGATCGCCGTCGATTGATCCAAAGTTTCCTTGCCCAGAAATTAAGGGGTAGCGCATTGAAAAATCCTGGGCAAGCCTGACGAGGGCTTCATAAACAGGGGCATCCCCATGGGGATGATATTTTCCTAAAACTTCGCCAACAACTTTGGCCGATTTTGCAAAATGAGCCTGGTAATTTAAGCCCATTTGATGCATTGCAAAAAGAATTCTTCGGTGAACCGGCTTTAAACCATCGCGGACATCAGGGAGGGCTCGGGCAACGATAACTGACATCGCATAGTCTAAATAAGACTTTTGCATTTCCGCAGTTATCTCTGTTGGTTGAATTTTTCCGATATTTTCCATTTCCCCAAATTTAAATTTACTTTCCGATTAGGTTAGCAACCAGAGGAGCAATTAGTAAGGCGAAAATATTTATTATCTTAATCATGGGATTGAGAGCGGGACCAGCAGTGTCCTTTAAGGGATCACCAACGGTATCGCCTACCACTGCTGCTTTGTGGGCATCAGAGCCTTTGCCGCCAAAATTTCCATCTTCAATGTATTTTTTGGCATTATCCCATGCTCCCCCGCCGTTGCACATAAAGAGAGCAAGCATTAGTGAGGAAACAATTACCCCTCCCAAAAATCCGCCTAGAGCTGAGGTTCCAAGGAGAGAAATTACCAAAGGTGAACCAACTGCTAGTAAAGCCGGGAAAACTAATTCTTTTTGGGCAGCAGCGGTCGAGATTTCCACTACTTTGGCATAATCTGGTTTCCCTTTTCCTTCCATAATCCCCTTAATTTCTCTAAATTGGCGTCTTACTTCTTCAACAATTAAATAAGCGGCTCGACCAACACTTCCTATTAGTCTTGAGGAAAATAAAAACGGTAAGGCGGCACCCAATAGAAGACCGGCGTAAACTTTTGGTTGGGCAATATCAATTACCAAAAGACCAGTTTTTTCAAAATAAGTTGCAAAAAGAGAAGAAGCGGCTACTGCCGCCGAAGCAATGGCAAATCCTTTAGTTAAGGCCTTGGTAGTATTTCCTACCGAGTCCAAAGCCGCTGTTATTTTTGCCGCTTTACCAGAGGTTAAGCCGCTCATTTCGGCAATTCCTTGAGCGTTGTCTGCTACCGGTCCATAGGTATCCAAAGACATAAGAATTCCTGTTGTAGCAAGCATTCCCATTCCCGCAAGAGAAATTCCGTAAAAGCCCAAGAAACTGTAGCCAGCAAGAATAGTTAGGGCGACGACAAAAACAGAGGGAATAATTGACTCAAGGCCTACCGCCAAGCCGGTAATTAGATTAGTGCCGGCACCGGTGGTTGAACTTTCGGCGATTTTAAGAATTGGTTTTTCTCCTGGCCCCGTGTAATATTTAGTGATATAAAGAATTACTAACATTGCTAAAAGTCCCGAAACCGCAGCGTATCCCGCCTTTATTTCTTTTAAAAGGAAGGTTGAAAGAAACATAAAGATGAAAATCGCCGAGATCGCCGAGATTATGAAACCTTTAAAAAGTGGCTTAATTGGGCTTTCTTTATCGTTTTTTGCCTTAACAAAGAAAGTGCCCAAAATTGAGGTTAAAATTGCTCCCGAACGGGCGATAAGAGGGAAAACTACTCCTTTAAGGCCGAAAACTGATCCCCCCAAAATCATAGCGGCAACAATGGTTACTGCATAACTTTCAAAAACATCTGCTCCCATTCCGGCACAGTCTCCGACATTATCTCCAACTTGGTCGGCAATAACTGCTGGATTTCTTGGATCGTCTTCAGGGATTCCCCTTTCAATCTTTCCCACTAAATCAGCCCCCACATCGGCCGCTTTGGTAAATATTCCCCCTCCAACTCGCATAAAGAGAGCTAAGAGCGAAGCCCCCAAGCCAAATCCTGCTAAAACATCAGTGGCCACCCAGGTAACTTTATCTGCACCTTGAGAAATATATAATAAATAGGTAATAATATAAATAATTGAAACTCCCAGAAGTCCTAGGCCTACAATTAACATTCCATTAACGGTTCCCGCAGAGAAAGCCGTTCTTAAGGAAGCATTAAGACTTTTTTGGGCATTGTTGGCCGTTCGGACATTGGCTTTAACGGCAATCCACATACCAACAAAACCGGCCACCCAAGAAAAAAATGCTCCCAATAAAAATGCCCCTGCTATTCCAAAATTAAGAAAAATTCCCAAGATAATGGTTAATATCAACACAAAAGGGAAGACTATTTTTGCCTGACGCTTAAGATAAGCCATTGCTCCAATTCTAATAGAATCGCCTATTTCTTTCATTTTAGGAGTTCCTTCGTCCTCTTTTAGAATTCTTTTAACAAGAATTCCTCCATAGAAAAGAGCCAAAATCGAGGTAAGCGGTGCTAAAATTAAAGCGATTGTTTGAATGTCTTTCATTTTAAAAAAAATAACCCGCGATAATATCTTAAACAAAGAAAAAATTTTTGTAAAGATTATATCATATATCTAAATTTGCCATCTTGGCATGAGTTTGGATAAATCTTTTTCTTGGCAAAACTTCTTCTCCCATAAGCATGGTAAAGATTTGATCGGCTAAAGCTGCATCCTCGATAGTAACTTTTTTAAGAGTCCTTTTTTCGGGATTCATAGTTGTTTCCCAAAGTTGTTCAGGATTCATTTCCCCCAAGCCTTTAAACCTTTGAACATTAACTTTTCCATTTTCCTTTTCTTTAAGAATTTTTTCTTTTTCTTCATCAGAATAGGCGTAAAAAATTTCTTTGCCAACTTGGATTTTATAAAGCGGAGGGAGGGCAATATAAAGATATCCCCTTTTAATTACTTCTCTCATGTGGCGGTAAAAAAAGGTTAAAAGTAAAGTTTTTATGTGTTCTCCGTCAACGTCAGCATCGGTCATTGAGATTATTCGGTGATAGCGGATTTTTTCTGGATTAAAGGTCTCCCCTATCCCCGCTCCTAAGGCAACAATTAAATCTTTTAGTTCTTCAAATTCAATAATTTTATTAAGCTGAGCCCGTTCCGTATTTAAAATTTTCCCCCCCAAAGGCAAAATTGCCTGGAATCTTCGGTCTCTTCCCTGCTTTGCCGAACCTCCGGCTGAGTCTCCTTCGACAATATAAAGTTCGGATAAAGAAGGATCTTTTTCTTGGCAATCAGCCAATTTCCCAGGTAATGTTAATCCTTCAAGAGCGCCTTTTCTTAAAACTGCATCTTTGGCAGCGCGCGCTGCTAACCTTGCCTTAGCGGCAAGAAGAACCTTTTCGACTATCCGCCGCGCATCCGATGGATTTTCTTCAAAATAGGTATCAAGACCCTCTTTTACGCAGGTTGCCACAAGACTTTGAATTTCTGGATTATTTAGTTTTGCTTTCGTTTGTGATTCAAAAAGGAGTTTGTCCTGCGGCATTTTAACAAAAATTACGGCAGTTAAACCTTCACGAGTGTCTTCGCCGGTTAGACTGTCATCGTTGCCTTTAATGGCTCCAATTTTTTGGGCGTATTCATTGATTGCTCGGGTTAAAGCAGTTCTAAAGCCGGTAACATGGGTTCCTCCATCTACTGTAGCAATTACGTTGACAAAAGAATGAATATTTTCGGAGAAACCGTCATTATACTGAATTGCTACCTCAACTGAGTTTGCTCCTTGAGTTTTGGTTAGATAAATAGGCGAAGTTAAAGTTTTTTTATTCCTATTTAAATGAGCAGTTAAAGAACGAATTCCTCCTTCAAAGTAAAAGGTTTTTTCTTCACCAGTTCGCTCGTCCTTAAGATGGAATTTTATCCCTCCAATTAAATATGCTCTTTCCCGAAGAGTTTGCTCTACCGTTTTATAATCAAAGGAAAGGTTGCCAAATATCTCTTTGTCAGGAAAAAAAATGGTGTAAGTTCCGGTTTCTTCGGAAACACCAATTTGTTTAACTTCGGAAATAGGTTTTCCTCTTTTATATTCTTGAGAAAATATTTTACCTTCCCTTTTTATTTCGACCCTTAAATACTCAGAAAGAGCGTTGACTACCGAGACTCCCACTCCATGGAGTCCTCCGGAGATTTTATAAGCACGACTGTCAAATTTAGCCCCCGCGTGGAGTTTTGTCATGACAATTTCTAAAGCCGATTTTTGGTATTGGGGAATAATTTCAACTGGAATTCCTCGCCCATCGTCTAAAACCGACGCTTTGCCATCTCCGCAAAGGGTAACCCAAATATTTTTGGCATATCCTGCCAATGCTTCGTCAACAGAGTTGTCAATGATTTCAGTAAGGAGCCGATGATAGCCTAACGTATCAGTTGATCCAATGTACATTCCCGGCCGTTTTCTTACCGGTTCAAGTCCTTCTAGAACTTGGATTTGTTTTGCTGTATATTCCGAGGGTTTCTCCGAAGCGATTTTCTTCCCAACCATAATCTAGATTATATCTATTTTGATTTCTAATTTCAAGCCTATGTAATTAGAAGTTTTCTCCATCCGGCGATCTGAAATTGTCAATTAATCATCATGGTTTTAGAATTAGGATAGGAAAAAAGGAGATTTTCAAGGGCTAGTCGATAATTGACGTTATGCTTAAGAAATTTCAAAATTTTTTGGATGCGGCGGATAACGGCAACGACTTCTTTCTTTGGATTTTTTATTAAAATTTCTCTCCATAAAAGGATTTGAATTCGGCAAAATTTTTCCGCCTCTTCTCTATTTTTTATTTTTTCTACAAATTTTATTTTTTCTCCAGGAGAAAACGCTAAAATTTTCTTTAGAAGAACTAGATTTTCTTCTTTTTCTTCTTCGGAAATTTCTATTTCTGGTTGAGGTGGAAGGTTTATAATTTGGCATCTTGAATTGATGGTAGAAAGAAGTGATTCGCTGCTTGGGGCAGTTAGAATTTTGATTGTTTCTCTTTGAGGTTCCTCCAAAATTTTATTTAAAAGAGACTGTGCTTCAAAGGTTAAATTTTGAACTTCGAAGATAATTAACATTTTTGGAGGAGAAAGATAAGGTTTTAGAGAAAGCCAGTGCTTAATTTCTCTTATTTTTTCTATTCCGACATTTTTTTGACTTTTCAAAAGAAAGGTGTCAGGATCTTTTTCAATTTCTTTCTTTCCCTTTTTTTCTTGATAGAGTTCTTCAGTTTTTTGCCAACGCTTTTTTTGGTTTCCGCCAACGATTAAAAAGTTTGTCATTGTTGACATTTTATCAAAATTTACAATATTATGTTATTAATGCCTATCCAAGTTTTACCAACTCAAGATGACCAATCTTTAGGAGTCCAGAATCAAGGGCAATTGAATCAGTTAGACGAAGACAAGACCCGAACTCATAATCTTGGGAAAAATATTGCCGACATTTTAGTCTATTTAGGAAAACTTCCTCAGGATAAAGCCGAAGAAGTTAAGATAGAATTTATAAATACCGGAAAACCAATTGAACAAATTATTTCTGAAAAAAATTTAGTTTCCGAGGCCGATTTGGTTCAGGCAAAGGCAGAATTTTATAACGTTCCTTTTGTTTCTCTAGCAGAAACTCCTTCTTCACCCGAGGCTTTGGATTTGGTTCCTAAAGCAATTGCCGAGACAAATAATCTTGTTCCTCTTTCTTTGGACAAAAAGAAAAAAGAACTTTCTTTGGCAATGGCTGATCCTTTAAATTTGGAAACAATTGAATTTATAGAAAAAAAGACAGGTTTTAAAGTTAAACCTTTTATGGCGGTGCCATCGGAGATTAAGGCCGCTTTTGTGGAACGATATGGTTCGGGCTTAGCGACGGAGGTAAGCGCCGCTTTAAAAGAGGTTTCTCCCGAGGTTAAGACTCAGGCTGTTGACATTAGAAAAATAGGAGAGGTTATAAGAGAGGCACCAATTGCCAAAATTGTTTCCACGATTTTGGAATTTGCCGTTCGTTTAAGAGCCTCTGATATTCATCTTGAACCCCAAGAGGATAGAACTAGGGTTAGATATAGAATCGATGGTATTTTGCATGAGAAGTTAGTTCTTCCCAAAAAGGTTCATGAGGCATTGGTTTCGCGAATAAAAATCCTTTCGGGGATGAAAATTGACGAAAAGAGGGTTCCTCAGGATGGGAGATTCAATTTTCGCGCCGATGAAAACGAAGTTGATCTTCGGGTTTCTTCCCTTCCTACGGTGCATGGAGAAAAAATTGTTATGAGACTTCTTAGGAAAAGCGGTGGGGTTCCTTCCTTGCCTGAATTAGGGCTTCGAGGGAGGGCATTGGCGAATTTGGAAGATGCTATTTTGCGTCCTCACGGAATTATTGTTGTTTGCGGGCCAACTGGTTCGGGAAAAACAACTACTCTTTATTCAGTTCTTTCAAAAATTAATACCACCAGAGTTAACATTGTGACTCTTGAAGATCCGGTAGAATACCAAATCCCTGGTGTAAATCAGGTTCAAGTTAATCCTCAGGCAGGCCTTACTTTTGCTTCGGGATTGCGGGCTTTTCTTCGTCAGGATCCAAACATTATCTTAGTTGGAGAAATTAGAGATATAGAAACTGCCGATTTAGCAATTCAGGCTTCTTTAACTGGTCATTTAGTTTTTTCTACTCTTCATACAAATTCTGCCGCCGGCGCCTTGCCGCGTCTTTTAGATATGCGTGCTGAACCTTTTCTTCTTGCTTCATCAATGACGGCGATTGTCGCCCAAAGAATTTGCCGTCGGATCTGCCCAAATTGCAAAAAGGAATATCAACCCCCAATTGAGGTTATTGAAGATATTAAAAATGTATTGGGCAATCTTTTAAGTAAAGAGAAAGAAAAAGAACTTAAACTTTTTAAGGGTGAGGGTTGTTCGGAGTGTAATAATACTGGTTACTTTGGGCGGATTGGGATTTTTGAGGTTTTACCGGTAACAGAGAAAATTAGCAGGTTGATTTTGGAGCGTGCTCCCGCCTCGGAAATTGAAAAACAAGCAATTGAGGAGGGAATGATTACTATGAAGCAAGATGGCTACTTGAAAGCGGTTGAAGGAATAACTACAATAGAAGAAGTATTGCGTGTTGCCCAAGATTGAATAATTTATATGGATATCCAGGAAATTTTACAAATAGCAGTTGACAATAGGGCTTCTGATATTCATCTACTTGTTGGTCTGCCTCCTGTTTTAAGGATAAATGGATTATTAATGCTAATTTCTAAGAAAGATGCTTTAACTTCAGAAAAAATTCAAGAAATGATTTGGCAAATAACCAGTGGTGAGCAAAAAGAGATAATTACTGTTAATAAAGAACTTGATTTTTCCTACGAGATTAAAGGGCGTGCCAGATTTAGGATTAATGTTTACCATCAGAAAGGGACAATGGCTGCCTCCTTTAGGCTTTTACCCTTTGAAATTCCCAAGATTGATGATCTTGGTTTACCGGAGATTTGCCATACTTTTGCTACCCTTCGTCAAGGATTTATTTTAATTACCGGGCCAACCGGACATGGAAAATCAACTACTCTGGCGGCAATTTTGGATGAGATAAATCACACCCGAAGCGAGCATATCGTAACAATTGAAGATCCAATCGAGTATGTTTTGCTTCCTGATAAATCAATAATTTCCCAGAGAGAAATTCATGGAGATACTCATTCTTGGGAAATTGCTCTTCGCTCATGTCTTAGAGAAGATCCAAATGTGGTTTTAATTGGAGAAATGAGAGATTATGAAACTATTGCTGCTGCCCTAACTATTGCCGAAACCGGTCATTTGGTTTTTGCGACTTTGCATACTAATTCTGCTGCCCAAACAGTTGATCGGATTGTTGATGTTTTTCCTGAGTATTCCAAAGCCCAAGTTAGAATGCAACTTTCGGCAACCCTTGAGGCGGTTTTTTCCCAACGGCTTGTTCCCACCTTAAAAGGAGACCGGGTAGTTGCTTATGAAGTTATGATTGCTACCCCGGCGGTTAAAACGGCAATTAGAGAAGGAAAAACTCATCTTATAGATAATATCATTCAAACTTCAGCAGAGATGGGGATGGTTCCTCTTGAGAAAAGTTTAGCAGAGTTAGTAAAAAAGGGAATAATTGGTTTTGAGACAGCCCAGGAATACGCTCTTCGCCCTGCCGATTTAGCAAGACTGATTCGCCGTAAATAAATTTAATCTAAGATGGAAAAATTTTCTTACAAGGCCAAGGATTTTCAAGGGAAAACAGTTTCCGGCATTATTGAGGCGGGTGATGAAAGAAGCGCCCGGGCTATTTTACGAGAACGTGGCTTAATTTGTTATTCTCTAAAAGTAGTTCAATCAAATATTTTAAGTTATATTTTTAAAACTTTCTTCAGAAGAGTTACTCTTTCTGATTTAAGCAATTTTACTCGTCAACTTTCCACAATGGTTGCCGCCGGTTTAACAGTCCATGAGGCTTTGTCTATTTTAAAGGAACAGTCCTCTGAGGCCCTTTCTCCTATAATTAGTGATATTTTGTATTCGGTTGAAGGAGGATCTTCTTTGGCTGATGCCATGGCGCGTCATCCCAAAGTTTTTGATACGGTTTATATTTCTTTGGTTAAATCCGGAGAAGTTGCTGGTGTTCTTGATAAGGTTTTGCTGCGTTTGGCAGATAATCTTGAGAAAAAAAGAGAATTTCAAGGGAAGGTTAAAGGGATGATGATTTATCCGATGATAGTGGTTCTTGGGATGATTGGGGTGGGAGTGGTAATGATGGTTTTTGTTATTCCTAAACTTTTAAGTTTATATCAAGATCTTCAGGCGCAACTTCCTACTCCAACTAAAGTTCTTATTGCAATTTCTAATTTTATGGTTAAATTTTGGTGGATTGGTCTTTTGGGGCTTTTTGGGGCTTTTTATTTTTTTAGGGCATTTTATAGTACTTCTTCCGGCAGAAAGAAAATTGATTCTTTGATGCTTTCTTTGCCTGTTTTTGGTCGTCTTAAAAGAACAACAATTTTAGCAGAAATGACAAGAACTTTGGGGCTTTTAGTTTCAGTCGGAATTTCCATTGTTGATGCTTTAGGAATTATTGCCGAAGGGGTGGGAAATTCTATTTACGAAGAGGAGTTGAAAGAGGCGGCAAAACAGGTAGAAAAGGGTTTTTCGTTGGCTAATGTTTTAGCGGTTTATGAGGAATTTCCTCCGATTGTTCCCCAGATGATTTCTGTTGGCGAGGAAACGGGTAAACTTGATGAAACCCTTGGTAAACTTTCTCGTTATTTTGAGATGGAATCGGAACAGTTAACTAAGGGCTTGACAGCGGCGATTGAACCGCTTATCATGATAGTTTTAGGAATAGGAGTGGGATTTTTAGTAATTGCGGTGATTTTGCCGATATATAATTTGACTACTCAATTTTAAAGTTAGTTAAGAAATTTAGTTAAAAAGAAAGGAGGTGAGGAAGAAAAAAATTGAAGATGAAAAAAACTGCCCATTTTTTAGTGGAGAAGGGTTTTACTTTGGTCGAGCTTTTAATTGTTATTGCGTTAATTGGAGTTTTAGCGGTTGCGGTTTTGTCAGCCATCAATCCCTTGGAGCAAATAAACCGGGCGCGAGATACGGGGTATAAAAATGATATAGAACAGTTGCTGAGCGCGATAGATAGGTATTACACCACTCAACAGAAAATGCCTTGGGCGACAGAAAGCGATCCCACACCGGAATTAATGTGTGTATCGGCAGATACGCCTGATCCAGACGGTCCGGGGATTTGCGCCAATTCAAGTTGCAATCCGTCAAACTCAAACGATCAGGGAATATTAGTTACTTCGCAGGAGCTTAAACCCCAATTTATGGGGAGGAAGTTTGTAACTTCCAATATTTCAACTGATAAGGTTTATGTTTGCAAGGGGCCAAATCCTTCAGATCCAGTTTATGGATGTTTTGTTCCTCTTGCAAATTCCGAAAGAGTGAAAGCAAAAGTAGGAGTTGCAAACAGCCCGCTTAAATCGATTAATCCCGGGAGTAGCTCGTCTGTTACACCTAATTGTACCACCGACAACTGGACTAATAATCCTTGTTACGTTTGTTTACCTGAATAATTTTTGGATAATTAGTCAAAGTTATTGGTATTTTAAGGTCCGATCCTATTTGAAGGTCGGGCCTGTCTATCTATTATTTTGAATATTTCGGGGTCAGATCTCTTGGTAGGTTTGATCTATGGTGAATTCACATGGTGAATTCACGAATGAATCTATTTTATTTTGCCTTAAGTTGAGTAGCGGTATTTAGGGAAGATTGCTAAAACGAATGCTATTTTAAAATAGCAAGGTATTTCCTATCATTGTGAGGTCAAACCTGACACCGGCTCTGACCTTCTTGCCTTCGCTGGGAAAATCCAGTTCAAGCGGGTGTTAAGATGAATATAACGAGTCAAATGAAGTAGACAAGATTCATTTTTCGCTCATTTCGAGGTGAAACCTGTTTTTATTTGGAAATAGCTAGTCAATTGCTAGCGTTCCTAGAATTTCCCTGGGGTCTTCTTTATAATCCTCGACAAAACTTTGATAAGAAAGAAAATCTTTAAGGTTAGTTCTTTGGGTGGTTTTGAAAAAGGCTAAAATTTCTTCGGGATGGACCCAGCCCGTATGCCGTCTCCCTAGGTAATCGCCATAGCTTGAATAGGGATATTTTTCCAAGATCTCCTTGAGGTGCCACCTGTCAACAGGTGGCACCTCCTTAGGGTTGAGCTCCAGTGGGTTAAGATGGATATAACGAGTTAAATGAAGAAGATAGACTTCGTTATCCACCAAAACACCTTTGTATGCTCCTTGAAAAAGTGCTCCTACCCTCTCGTATTTCTCGTTGAAATAGCGCACATAACTGTTTGCCAATGCTCTCATAAAATCTATGATCGCCTCTTTAGTTAATTGTTTGATTAATAAGTGGAAATGGTTTGGCATAAGGCAGTAAGCAATAAGATTAAGTTTATCGAAAAGATCAAACCTCCACCCTGGCTGGATTTGGTCAGGAGATTTAGGAGGAGCGGTGAGGTATCGTTTCAGAAAATGAAGAAATACTTTGTAATCTTGATCGTCTATAAAAATATCGCGTTTTTCAACGCCCCGATTGTAGATGTGGTAGAAGCCATTTTCGATGTATATCTTGACAATGTTTCGAGCAGGCATAAGTCTATCCTACTCAACCAGGTGCCACCTGTCAAGAGGTGCCACCTGGTGGGGAATTGGGGTCTTTATTCTCTTTCGGAAAAGTGGTAGATTAAAACTTGTGGAGATACTAGCAATTAATTTCCTCATTTTTCTCTTTGGGCTTTGTGTTGGTTCTTTTTTAAATGTTTTAATTTATCGTCTACCCCACTTTCTTACAATAGCCGGTCGGTCTTTCTGCCCAAAGTGTAAAAAAAGAATCCTCTGGCAAGACAATATTCCTTTGGTTTCTTTTATTCTTCTTGGCGGAAAATGTCGTTTTTGCCACTCCCCTATTTCCTTTCAGTATCTCCTAGTTGAACTGGGAACGGGAATTTTAACTGTTTTTCTTTTTTGGTTTTATTCTTACAATTTTTTTTATTTAATTTTTAATCTTTTAATTTTTTATGCCTTAATTGTTGTTTTTGTTTCAGATTGGCGCTACCAAATAGTTCCTGATCAGGTTATTTATCCGGCAATTGGGATAAGTTTGGCAAAACTGGCAATTTTTGATGGATTTAGGCTAAATTTTTTTCTTTCAGGTTTTGGGGCGGGGCTGTTTTTTTTAATTCTTTATTTTGCCACTTTTCAAAAGGGTATGGGTATGGGAGATGTAAAGCTTGCCTTTTTAATGGGTTTAATTCTTGGTTTTCCAAAGATAATTTTGGCTTTATATTTATCCTTCTTGACAGGGGCTTTTTTTGGTGTCATACTTATCTTAGTTGGTAAGAAAAGATTTGGCGAGCATGTTCCTTTTGGACCTTTTCTTTGCGGAGCAACATTTATTTCTCTCTTTTGGGGAGAAGAAATTATAAAATGGTTAACTGCCCATTTTTTTTAAAAAAGAAAGAGGGAATTACTTTAATTGAACTGATAATTGTTTTGGGTTTTATCGCTTTTATGGCAGTGGCTGTTCTTCTTGCTTTAAACCCCGTAGTCCAACTTGGTAAAGCCCGCGATGCGAGACGCAAATCAGATCTTTCGAAACTTAAAAATGTTTTGGAAGATTATTATAATGACCATAAACAATATCCAGACTCTTTAAATTGTGGACAACCCCTTGATCCTTATTTAGCCAAAATCCCCTGCGACCCTCTTACCCATCAGTCCTATGTTTATGTCAAAACTCCTTCTTATTATTATATTTATACTAAATTAGAATACGAAAATGATCCAATAATTGATAAACTTGGTTGCGCTTACGGGTGTGGACCAGGTTGTAATTATAATTATGGTGTTTCCAGTTCCAATGTTAATTTGGAATCATGTGGGGAATGTGAAGGGGATTGGTATGGGTGCCAGGAAGGAGGAGGATGTAATAATATGGGATCGGGAAAACGGCCTAAGTGCGAAAAAGGTGGTCCGGTTTTTTGCAATGATTCTTCATGTGATGGGGGCTGTGAGGATAAGCCCCCGTGTATATAAAAAATATATGAAAAGAAAAACCAATAGAATCAATTTAGGCTTTACTCTAGTTGAACTTTTAGTTGTCATGACAATTATCGGAATTTTGGCGGTGGTTTCTTTGGCGAATTTTCGGACTTCACAAATGAAAGCCAGAGATGCTCAAAGAAAATCAGATCTTCGCCAAATTGCTAATGCCCTGGAGGCTTATATGAGTGATCACGGAGGGTATCCTCCTTCTTCAACAAATGGGAAAATAAAAGCTTGCCGCTGTGGCAATGGAAATGTTGAATGTGAATGGGGCGGAGATTCTGGAGAACGGGAGTTTTGTGATGCAAACAATACCGTCTATATGAGTAAAGTCCCTGGTGATCCAACTGGCAGCCCAAATTATTGTTATTGGTCTGATGGAAAATCTTTTAAACTTTATGCTAAACTGGAAAACAGTAAAGATCCAGAAGCAAAGGGTCCGTATACATGCGCTGGATATGCAAGTTATAATTTTGGTATTTCCAGTCCAAATATAAGCCCATGAGAGAGAAAAATCCAAAATCCAAAATCAAAAATCCAAAATTGGGCTTTACTTTAATTGAACTTTTAGTGGTTATCTCAATTATTGGTATTTTGTCCACTCTTCTTATGGCGAATGTTGCCGGTGTCAGAGAGCGTGCCCGGGATGCTCAAAGGAAATCAGATATAAATCAAATTCAAAAGGCTTTGGAAATGTATAAAAATAGCCAAACAACGCCTTCTTATCCGCCAGACCTAAACAGTCTTAGTGTTAGTGGTAGTTTTATAAGTTCTGTCCCCCATGATCCAAAATGCGGTTGGAATGGTTCAACCTGTACGACGAGTTGGCCCGATTATTCTTATGCTCGAAACGCCACGGATACTCTGAAGTATACGCTTAAGGCTTGTTTAGAAAACGCCTCGGACCCCCAATCAGACCTCCAAAAGGGCTTATCAAATACTTGTTCGACAGGCTATAGTTTTACAAGGACAGAACCATGATGAAAAATCCAAAATCCAAAATCCAAAATCCAAAATCAAAAATCAAAAATTCAAAATTCAAAATTCAAAATTCAAAATCGGGTTTTACTCTAATTGAACTTTTGGTGGTGATTTCTGTTATTGGAATTTTAGCGTCTTTGCTTTTAGCTCGCTTTGGCACTGCTGAAAAATCAGCCAGAGATGCAAGAAGAAAATCAGATTTAAATCAATACCGAACAGCCCTTGAAAATTATGCGGTTAGAACAGGGGGGGTTTACCCAACCAGGACTGCCGTTGGGGATGCCTCATCAGGACAGCCTTGTACAACTTTGAAGGGAAGTTACCTTTCTGATTGTCCCCAAGATCCTCGTCAGGATGGAACTACCTACTATTACCGCTATCAGACTGATTCGCAAGGTTTAAATTATATTC
>CAZAPL010000018.1:0-17542 GCA_964487495.1 uncultured Gammaproteobacteria bacterium
TTTATTGTTTTCTTGAGATAAACCAGGAGAAGAAAAAAAGAAAAATGGTAAAATTAAGAATAAAATAAAAAGATTTTTTTTCATAAAAGAAATTATATCATGCTTGATTTGGAAGAAAAAATTAAAAAGATAGAAGAAGAAATAAGAAACACTCCTTATCATAAAGGAACAGAGCATCATATTGGCAAACTTAAGGCAAGATTGGCCAGACTTAAAGAAGAAATTTTTGAAAAAGAAGAAAAATCAAGAGGAGGGAGAAAGGAGGGATTTGGGGTTAGAAAAAGTGGGGATGCGACTTGTGTTTTAGTTGGTCTTCCGTCAGTTGGAAAATCGACTATTTTAAATTCTTTAACTTCGGCCCATTCTCGGGTTGCGCCTTATCTTTTTACTACCTTAACGGTTATTCCAGGAATGATGGAATACAAAGGAGCAAAAATACAAATTCTTGATGTTCCAGGGTTAATTGCCGGTGCGGCTTCAGGTATAGGCCATGGGAAAAAAGTTTTGGCTGTTCTTCGGGGCGCCGATTTACTTCTTTTGGTGGTTGAGGCAAATAAACCTTGGCAGTTTAAGATTTTAAAAGATGAACTTGAAGAGGCGGGAATAAGAATTGAAAGAAAAAAGCCAGAAATTAAAGTTTTAAAGACTCAAAAGGGAGGAATAAAGGTTAAGTTTGCAAATGAAAGAATTAGTATTTCGCCATCTCAAGTAAAAGAAATTTGCCAAGAAATGGGGCTTAAAAATGCCGAAATAACTATCTTTGAAGATATAAAGATTGAAGATTTAATTGATGGAATTTTGGGGAATCGGGTTTATTTACCTTACTTAGTTGTAGCATCGAAGGTTGATCTTTTATCGCTGCGTGAGTTTGAAAAATTGCAGAATACTAATTGGATTTTGATTTCTGCTGAAAAGAAAATTGGCCTTGAAGATTTAAAGGAAAAAATTTGGCAGAAACTTTCCTTGATACGGATTTATTTAAAACCAGAAGGGAAAGAGGCAGATTTTGAAAATCCTTTGATTTTAAAAGAAGGTCAAACAGTTGAAGATGCGGTGCGAAAAATTTCCGAAGACATGATTGGGTGCTTAAAGGAAGCAAAAGTTTGGGGGAAATCGGTGAAATATGGAGGTCAAATAGTTGGTTTTTCTCATAGACTTCAAGACGAAGACATTTTATCTTTGATAAAATAAAAAAGGTTTGTTATAATTAAAATATTAAAAGATTTCCAGGCCGTGGTGCTGGAATTGGTAGACAGGCACGGTTCAGAGCCGTGTGGGTTTTACCCATGAGAGTTCGAATCTCTCCCGCGGCACATATTTTGCGGACGTGGCGGAATTGGCATACGCGCAGGCTTGAGGAGCCTGGGTCTTTAAGACCGTGGAGGTTCGAGTCCTCTCGTCCGCACCAAATTGAATTTAGCAGTTTATTTAAAGAAAGTTTATAGGGGCGGTTAGCTCAGTTGGTTAGAGCGTCTCTCTTACACAGAGAAGGTCCGAGGTTCGAATCCTCGATCGCCCACTTTGCCGAGGTAGCCAAGGTGGTCACGGCACGTGTCTGAAAAACATGAGATGGCGGTTCGACTCCGCCCCTCGGCACCGGAATAGCGGAAATTAAAAATTAAATAATTTTATAAAAGTGCCAAATTTACGCGCACCTGAGTTATCAAAGCGGCGTAAACAATAAAGAGAAAAGATTGGAAAGAAACTGTTAGGTTTTTTAATATGCGGGAGTAGTTCAGGAGTAGAACGTTTCCTTGCCAAGGAAAAGGTCGCGGGTGCGAATCCCGTCTCCCGCTCCAGTTTACTTTAAGATCATTAAAGGGCCGGGATGGCGGAATTGGCATACGCGCAGGACTTAAAATCCTGTGTCTTGAAGAAAGACTTGTGGGTTCGAGTCCCACTCCCGGCACTGCACCAGACGTGATAGAGACGTTTACTGTACCAGCGGGGAGTAGCTCAGTTGGTTTAGAGTGCACGCTTTGGGAGCGTGAGGTCGGCGGTTCAAATCCGCCCTCCCCGACTAACAAGCGGGTGTAGTTCAGTTAGATAGAACGTCTCCCTTCCAAGGAGAAGGTCGTGGGTGCAAATCCCATCACCCGCTCCAGGGTTACTTGAAACAAATTTTAGAGGCCCCTGTAGCTCAATGGATAGAGCGGCTGTGTTCTAAACAGTAGGTTGGGGGTTCGACTCCCTCCAGGGGCACCATTTAGGAAATTGAGAATTTTTGGGGTGGAGCGTGTAACACCGCGACCTATGCCAGTGCCACAAAGAAAAAATTCAAGTTCGTCGAGAGCCGCTGATTGAACGAAGAATTGTTCGCGCCGACTTTTTGGAAGGATGGCAGGTGAGGGTGCCACCCTGGCGTAACAAATCCAGTCAAAGATGAACGAACTAACAATTAACAATTTTCTTTGAATTTCTTAAAAAAAACGAGCACGGAAAGCAATTTTTGTGGGCACTATTTTACTAGAAGTAACCAAATTACTTGGCTCTTTTTGTTATCACGACGAAGTCACAATAGAAACCCATAGTATTTTTTTTAAAAGATCAATTTCTTTCCCCCATCTTTCTCCCAAATTTTGAGGAACAGCTACTAAACGATTTTCTCCACCTAAAGCTTTCCCGAGGGCAGCACCCAAATTCCGATCTAGAACTGGTAATAAACCAAAATTTCTTCCCCGGTAAATTAATCCCATCTCACATGGATTATTCCCTGTTTTTATTTCAAATTTTGGAATATTATTGCCGCTGTTTAACATTTTATCACACCATTCTAAATAACGAAAAAGGCTTTCAAGTTCTTTCTTAGTTTTTTCTCCAGGAAATTGAGCTCCTGGTCGTCTTTCTCCCAAAATCTTTCTTAATTTATTAAACCATCCTTGGGAGTTTTCTTTATACCAGGACCAAATTTCTCCCAAAGAAAGAGGCTCCTCTAATCTTAAAAAGTAATTTAAGGTTCTTACATTTAAACCCGGTTGGCAATCCTCAGGAATCTGAAGAGATTCCGGAACACTTATAATGTCAGAGCTTTTTATTCTTTCCATTTTAGCCAAAAAATTTTAATTTATATTATACCACCTTCTTTTTTTATTCTATTAAGAATTAAAAATTTGTAATTGCCTAAAATTAAGAGTAAAATATTTTTAAAATGGTGGCTGTAGCTCAATGGTTAGAGCGCCTGCCTGTGGAGCAGGAAGTTGCCGGTTCGAATCCGGTCAGCCACCCCAAGATAGAAAGGTATTTTGGATTTTATTTTCGAGAGATATCGTAACTTATTGGGTGATAAAGAAAAATAACAGGAACTTCTTCTGCTAAAAATCTTTGAAAATCGAAATAAATTTTTTTTCTTTCTTCTTGGTTGGTGGTTTTTCTTCCGTCTTCAAGCAATTTGTCTATCCGAGGATTTTTAAGATGAGTTATATTTCCCATTTGGGTTGAATGCCAAAGTGAGTATTGATCAGGATCATTTGGAATTTCTTGAATAGCCAGAAGAATGTCGAATTCTTTTTCGGGATCAAAAGATTCAATTTCGGTTTTTATTCCTATTTTTTCCCAGAATTGCTTGATTTTTTCTGCCTCAGAAAGAAGAAAAGGAGTAGTTAAAAATCTAAAAGTTATTTCTTCCTTTTTCCCTTCAAGGGCTTTATTTAAAAGACTTTTGGCATTTTCTAAATTAAAATCATATGATTTAACGTTTTCATTATATGCCCATGAAAGTGGAGAAATTGGGCCAAGGGCCCTTTTTTCTTTATATTCATCCTTGGGAATTGCGTAAGCCAATGCTTGGCGGAAATTTTTTTTTGCAAGATAGGGATTTTGGGTATTTAAAAAAATTCCCACAAAGCGATTTTTATGAAGAACTGGTGAAATTTTCGTATTTTTCCAGTTGAGAAACTCGTTTGCGCTTGAAAGATCTTTAATTTTTTGAATTTCACCTAGTTTGAAACCTATTTTAGCCGCTTCTTCAGTTGGATAGAAACGAAATTTAAGATTAGGTTTTGAAATATCTTTAGTGGTTAGAGAAATCATTTCTACGTATGGTCCTGAATATTTAATTCTTTTTACTTTATAAGGACCTAATCCAATTAATCCCTTTTTAAAAATTGGCTGAGAAACTACCTCGAGAAATGGCGAAAATGGTTCTTTGAGATGAAATTTAATTACCTGAGAACCGCTAGTTTCAAGAGAAACGTCTTTAAAATTATAATTGATGTCTGACGCTTTTACCTTAGTTCCGTCGTGCCAAAATAAATCGTCTTTTAGAAAAAAGATATATAATTTCCCATCATCTTCAATTTTCCATTCATAGGCAATTCCTTCACTTATTTTCCCTTCAGGAGTAGATTTTGTTAAACCATAGGAAATTAAACTTTGAATTTCCAAAGGAATTTCTGAGGCTTTAAATCTTCCTACTATTCCGATAGTCTCTGTTTTCTTCATTTTTGGTAATAAAGGTTTTAAATAAGGAAGAAAAATAAAAGAGGAAAATCCAATTAAAAATCCTAGAATTAATAAAATTTTATAACGTTTAATGAAAACAAGGCCAAGCCTCACAAAGAAGCGAATTTTTTTCATTTTAAATGATAGCCGAAATCGTTGAGATTAAAAGAAAGGCAGTGGCTAAAAAGATGGTTATTTTAAAAAATAGTTTTTCAATCCCTCTTTTTGATCGATAAAATTCGCCACTCCCCCCCCAGGCTTTTCCTAATCCTGTCCCTTTTGCCTGAAGAAGGATAGCGGTGATTAGAAAAAAAGAAATAATGATTTGTAAATAAAGAACTATTTGTTTCATTTAACCAGCCAAAATAAAAAACCAGAAATAAACGACAAGATAAAAGAAGTAAGCAAAAAGGCCAAGATTCCTGTTGATGAAAAAGAAGGAATGTTTAAAAAATTAAAAGAAATTCCCGGGAAATTAAAACTTAAAATTTTAAAATCCTGAACTATTAAAGTTACCAAATATAAGGTAATTACATTAACAGTCCATCTTAGCATTCCTAGGGTTAAAATATTTATTGGGAGAAGTAATATGTTTATTAAGGGGCGAATAAAAAGATTAACTAGTCCAAGGACAAAGGCAGTTAAAAATAAAGTTTCGTACCCATTTTTGAGATAAAAACCTGACCCAATTTGACTAACTAACCATAAAGAAGAAAGATTAATTAAAAAAGACCTAATTATAGATTTCATTTTTTATTTTTGATGATAGCAAAGAAAATATCGACTGTCAAACTAAAGCCCTCAATTTTAAATGATATAAGTGGGCAAAACGATGGGCTTCATCGCGAATTCTTTTTAAGAGGTTTAAGGCTAAAGAATCATTGGGTAGTTTTATCTCTTTAAATTTTAATTTAGATTCGTTGGGTTCAATTTTGGGGAAAATGAGAATTTCTAATTTTTTGGCTAGTCCAACCACAGGAATTTTTAATCTAAAAAGTCTTAAAATTTCCATTGCTCCTTTTACCTGGCCCTTTCCTCCATCAACTAAAATTAAATTTGGCATTTCCCATTCTTTATGTTTCAATCTCCTTGAAATTACTTCTTTAATCATCGCAATATCGTTTGGTTTTTCTTCAGTTTTTATTTTAAATCGGCGATATAAAGATTTTTCTGGTTCTCCATCGAGAAAAACAACCATCCCCCCACTTGCCTTTCCTCCTAAAATATTTGAAATATCAAATCCTTCAATCCTTTTAGGAATCTTTTTTAAGTTTAAAATTTTTTTGACTTCTTTAAGTTCTCTTTGCCGGATATCCTCCAAAAGATAAGGATTTTCTAAATATTCATCAACAAGATGTCTTTTTTGAATAAGCCATTCTATTTGGCTGACTTTGTCTCTTATTTCTCTGGCTTTTTCAAACTCTTCATTTTCGGCTGATTTATTCATTTCTTTTTTCAATTCTTTGATAACTTTACTGCTTTTTCTTTCAAGAAGATTTTTAAGGTGTTTTATGGTTTTCTGATAATTTTTTTTGTCTTTTTCGCTTTGGTTTATACATACGCCAGGGCAAAGTTTTAAATGAAAGTAAAGACAAGGTTTTTTGGGAATTTTTTTACAAGAACGGTATGGGAAAATCCGTCTTAAAAATTTTAAAATTGTTCTAACTGTTTTTGCTTGGGGATAAGGACCATAACCACCTTCATTTTTCCTGGCAGGAAAAACTCTAGGGAATTTTTCTTCGGTTATTTTGATATAAAGAGGACTTTTGTCATCCTTAAGCCTTACATTATATTTTGGTTGATATTTTTTGATTAAACTTGCCTCAAGAAGTAAACCTTCAAATTCCGATTCGACCAAAATAAAATCTATTTTTAATTTTTTATCTTTGAGTTTAGATTGAGAAAGAAGATGTTGCTTAATTCTCTGGCGAAGGTTCTTTGCCTTCCCTATATAAACAATTTTTCCATTCTCTTCTTTGAAAATATAAACTCCTGATTTTTCTGGCAATAAGGAAAAAGATAATTGCACCTAAGGTTCCTCCGAAAATAGGTAAAATTAAACTCAAAAATAGGGAAATTATTTTTAAATTATACCTCGTTTCTTGATCATTGAAAATAAAAGCGATTTCTGTCTGCCCTTGCCGAAAAAAACTTTTTGGTTTAATTTTAATTAATATTTCTCTTTTGGAAAACGGAGGAAGAACTCCAACGTCAAGATTACTTAAAATATTCACTTCTATTTCTTCTCCTTTAATTTCTATTTTTGGGTAGTAAATTGCTTCTCCCTCTTTTCTTTCGATAATAATTTTTCCTTTTGTTTCTTTTCCTCCATAAATTTTATCAGGAACAAGAAATTTTATTTCTGGTTTTTCTTCTTTATTTTCTCTTAATTTCCCAAGCGAAACATTGATATTTTTTTGGTTAAAATTATTTTTTTTATAAGCACCGGCAGGAAGAGGAAATTCACTTTTTTGCCCATGAATTACAAATGCGAAGTGATCAAGATCAAATTTATGAAAATAATCAATTCCGCCGGTGGTGTCTTGCCACGTAGGATCAATTTGAATCCAGGTATTTTTTTCTTTATCAAAATACTCAGGCCAAGAGTGTAAAATATCCTGAGAAAAGCTTAGTGGTTTAAGAAAAGAATTAGTGGAGTAGGCAAAACCATTGATTTCTCTAGCAGGAATACCAGCTGCTCTTGCGAGAGCAATGAAAAGGTCAGTATATTCTGTGCAGATTGCCTTTTCTTTATTTTCTAGGGCTTTCTTTGCCCCAAACCTTTCTGCGCCAGTCCTGGCTCGACTAAAATCATAATCTAAGGTATTTATAACATAGTCGTAAATTGATTTTGGCGTTTTCAGTTTCTGGGCAAGATCTTGAATTTTGGAATCACTAATTTCCCAATATTTTCTTTCTTCAAGCAAACTTGCAAGATATTCATCTGATTCTTTAGAGGTCTTTTGGGGATTTGCAAAAATTTTAACTTGACCCAAAACCTTTACTTCTATTTCTTCTTTTGGCTCTAATTCAAAAATTGCCAACCAATTTCCGTCTTTATCTACTTCAACATCTTCCGGTAAGGGATTTATTGACCAATAATTTAATTTTTGATAGGCAGTATCAGGTGGTAAGGCAATCTTTCGAAGAATTTTTTCTTTTTCATCGTTTTTTAAATTATACTGCAAAGAAAATTCAAATAATTGAAACTGACCAAAGGCTGCTATTATTCCGCTTTGAGAAACCTGATTTTTATTAAAGGAAAAAATATATTTTCCTTCTTTTTTTTCTTGATTTAAAGGCGAAGGAGAAATATAAGCCGGATTACCAAAGGAAAGGGGAATTGAAATTTTTAAATTATATTCATCAATTTCTTGAGGATTAGCCAGTTTTGGAACCTTTATTTCCCAAACCTGACCATTTTGCCTAAAAATATCCAAAGCATCATACGAAATAGTAAATTTTAATGATTTGTCTTTTCCTACTACCGGTTCGGCAAAATCGATTTTTATAATCGTTTCTTCGTCTTTATTTTCAACTGAAAAATTAAGTGGAACAGAATCGCTTTTTACTTTAATATTTTCTATCTTCGTTTTTTCTATTTTCAAATAATATGAAGTAGCATAAATATTACTTAATTTATTGGTTAAAGAAATGCCTTGGGTAATATTAAGGTGGCCGTTTTGATCTACCTCATAATTTACCTCATAATTTACGTAAAATTCTTGAGAAGCAAAAATAAATTTGGGAAAAATGAAAAAACAAAGAAGAAAAAAGAGAAGAAATTTAAGAAAAAACTTCATGTCTTTATCATAAAATCTTCTTTAAAAATTTTCCAGTATAAGAACTTTTAATTTGGGCGACTTGAGATGGTGTTCCGCAGGCAACTAAATAACCTCCTTTTTCTCCGCCCTCAGGCCCAAGGTCAATAATCCAATCAGCATTTTTAATAATATCAAGATTATGTTCAATAATAATAACCGTATTTCCCATTTCTACTAGCCTCCTTAAAACATAAAGAAGTTTTTCTAAGTCGGCAAAGTGAAGTCCGGTTGTTGGTTCATCTAAGATATAAAGAGTTTTACCTGTGGCTTTTTTCCCAAGTTCGGCAGCAATTTTAACCCTTTGGGCTTCTCCTCCTGATAATGTCGGCGCTGGCTGGCCAAGATGAATATAACCAAGCCCAACATCATAAAGAGTTTTAAGTTTTTCAAAAAGGCTTGGAGTATTTTTAAAGAAATCCATTGCCTCTTCAACGGTCATTTCCAAAATTTCAGCAATGTTCTTCCCTTTATATAAAACTTCTAACGTCTCAGAATTATATCTTTTCCCTTTACAAATTTCGCAATTAATATAAACATCAGGAAGAAACTGCATTTCTATTTTAATTTGGCCTTCTCCTTTACAAGTTTCGCATCTGCCTCCCCTCACATTAAAAGAAAATCTCCCCGGATTATATCCTCTGATTTTTGCTTCAGGAAGCATGGCAAAGATATTGCGAATGTAAGAAAAAACGCCGGTGTAAGTCGCCGGATTTGAACGAGGAGTTCTCCCAATTGGAGATTGATCTATTAAGATTACCTTGTCGATATATTCTGCTCCCTCAAGGCTTTCAAATTTTCCTGGCTTCTGTCGATGATAAGGATTTATTTTTTGCATTAAAGCATGGTATAAAGTTTCGTTTAAAAGAGTGGATTTTCCCGATCCAGAAACACCGGTAATACATATTAATTTTCCTAGAGGAAAGGAAACATCAATGTTTTTTAAATTAAACTGAGAACAACCTTTAATTTTTAACCAACGATTGTCCGTTTTTGATGAGGAAAAATTAATAGGTAATATTTTGATTTCTTTTTCTCCTTTTAGGTATTTCCCGGTTAATGATTTTTGATTTCTTTTTATTTCTTCGATGTTTCCCTGGGCTACAATCTCTCCTCCATGCTCTCCTGCCCCAGGACCAAAATCGACTATAAAGTCGGCATTTTCCATCATTTCTCGGTCATGTTCAACTACTATTATTGTATTTCCTAGGTCTCTAAGTTTTTTTAAGGTATTAATTAATTTTTGATTATCTCGTTGATGAAGACCAACAGAAGGTTCGTCTAAAACATACAAAACTCCGGAAAGCCCTGATCCTATCTGGGAAGCAAGCTTTATTCTTTGCCCTTCCCCACCCGAGAGAGTGCTTGCTGAGCGATCTAAGGTTAGGTATTCTAAACCAACAGATTTTAGAAAAGAGAGTCTTTCTTTTATTTCTTTAATAATAGGAGAGGCAATTTGTTTTTCCCGTTGAGAAAGAATTTCTTTTTCTTCTAGAGTATTGATCCATAAAGAAACTTTGTCAATCGAAAGAGAAGAAACATCAAAAATCGATTTTCCATCAATTGTTATCCCTAGAGATTCTTTTTTTAATTTTGCCCCGTGGCAAGTAGGACAAATTTCTTGTTTCATATATTTTTCAATTTCTGCTTTTATAAAATTTGATTCTGTTTCTGCATATCTTTTTTCAAGTTCAGGGATAATTCCTGAGAAAGTTTCGTAAATCGAAGTTAATTTTCCGTAGCGATTTTTCCCTTCAACTCGGTGAATTTCTTCGCCAGTTCCATGAAGAAGAATTTTCTTTTTTTCCAAGCTCAAACTTCCTAATGGTTGATCAAGGGGTATTCGATATTTTGAACAAACAGTCTTGACGATCCTTGAAAACCAGGTGTCGTGGAAAAACATCTTAGCAAAGGGAAGAATTCCTCCTTCATTTATAGAAAGCCTGGGATTAATAATAAGTTCTTCGTCAATTTTTAAGAGACTTCCGATTCCTGAGCATGTTGGACAGGCTCCATAAGGAGAATTAAAAGAAAAAGTTCTTGGTTCAATTTCGGGTAAAGAAATATTACATTTTGGGCAAACAAATTTCTGCGAAAAAAGATAATCTTCCATTTTTTTGGGTTTTTCTGGAAATTCAAAAGAAGAATCTTTAACCTTAGATAAAATAAGAAAACCGTCAGAAAGTTTTAGAGCTTGTTCAATATCATCCATGATTCTAGTTTTAATCTCCGAAAAGAAATTTTTTTCTTTAAATTGATTTTTGGCAAAAGAAATTCGATCGATTACAACCTCAATATTGTGTTTATTGGTTTTAATTAAAAATAAATCTTCCGAGAGACTAAAGATTTGATTATCAATTCTAACTCTTTGGTATCCCCTTTTTTTCAAATTTTGAAAAAGTTGATTAAATTCTCCTTTTCTATCTCTAACCACCGGAGAAAGAATCATAAATTTTTCTATTTTATTTGATTGAAGTGATAATTTAATTAATTGAATTATTTGATCTAATATTTGTTGGGGCGATTGTTGACTAATTTCTAAACCACATACAGGACAGTGAGGATGGCCGATTCTTGCAAAAAGAAGTCTTAGATAGTCATAAATTTCGGTTATTGTTCCCACGGTTGAACGGGGATTATGTGAGACTCCTTTTTGATCAATTGAAATTGCCGGAGAAAGACCTTCAATGGAATCAATATCAGGTTTATCCATTATTCCTAAAAATTGCCGGGCGTAGGCAGAAAGGCTTTCGACATATCTTCTTTGTCCTTCAGCATAAAGAGTATCAAAAGCAAGAGACGATTTTCCTGATCCGGAAACACCGGTAAAAACAATAAGTTTATTTTTGGGGAGTTCGAGATTAACATTTTTAAGATTGTGTTCCCTTGCTCCCCTAATTACAATTTTATCGGACATATCAAAAGTTTTATTTTACAACAAAATTAGAAGATGAGCAAAAGAAAGAAGATTATTTCTAATTAATAATTTTCAAGTTCTTTTATTTTGTCTCTTATTTGGGCTGCTAATTCAAAGTTTAAGTCAGCCGCCGCCTCCCTCATTTTAATTCTCAATCTCTTAGCATAATTTATTCTATCTTCAGGGGTTAGTGAGTCTTTCTCTATTTCCAGAAAATCAAGAAAAATTTTCGGCTGACCATTTTTTTCGTAAATAAACGTTTCAAGTGTTTCTTCCCTACTTATTAATTTTTCTCTAATCGGTTTCTCTACGCTCCGAGGAGTAATTTTGTTTTTTTTGTTGTATTCAAGCTGAATATTTCTTCGTCGGTTAATTTCTCTAATTGCTTTTTCCATTGATTTTGTCTTTCTGTCAGCGTACATTATTACCTGACCATTTATATGCCTGGCTGCTCTTCCCATAACTTGAATTAAAGAAGTTTCTGAACGTAAAAAACCTTCTTTATCGGCATCCAAAATTGCCACTAAAGAAACCTCAGGAAGATCAAGCCCTTCTCTTAAAAGATTTATTCCGACGATAACATCATACTTTCCTTTTCTTAAATCATCTAAAATATCTGAACGGTCTAAAGTTTGGATTTCTGAGTGAAGATAGTGAACTTTGATACCCCTTTCTTTAAGATAAAAAGCTAAATCTTCCGCCATTCTTTTAGTTAAAGTAGTAACAAGGATTCTTTCTCCTTTTTTAGTTCTTTTCTCGATTTCTTCAATTAAATCGTCTACTTGATTTTCCGTTTTTTTGATTACAATTTTGGGGTCAGGGATTCCTGTTGGGCGAATTAATTGTTCAACTATTTTGTTAGCCCTTTTTAATTCCCAATTTCCAGGAGTAGCCGAAACATAAATTGTCTGAGGAATTTTTTTAAGGAACTCTTTAAATTTTAAGGGCCTGTTATCAAAGGCGGCTGGAAGTCTAAAACCAAATTCAACTAAAGTTTTTTTTCGCGAAAAATCACCATTATACATGCCCCTAATTTGGGGAATAGTTATATGTGATTCGTCAATAAATAAAAGCCAATTTTCTTGATAGGCTTCGATAAAGTAATCAAGAAGGGTGTAGGGAGGTTCACCAGGACGCCTACCATCAAAATAGCGTGAGTAATTTTCGATTCCGGAAACATATCCAGTTTCGGCAATCATTTCTAGATCGTAATTCACTCTTTTTTCAATTCTTAAGGCCTCGATTTCTTTTCCTCTTTTTTTAAAATAATTAATTCTTCTTTTTAAGTCTTTCCTTATTTTGGCAAAAACTTCAGAATAGTCTTGGGGATTGATCATATAATGTTTAGCCGGGTAAATAACAATTGCGTCTAAATTAGAAATTGTAGAACTGTTTAGGGGGTCAATTTTTTCTATTTTTTTGACTTTTTCTGCAATTAACTCTATTCTTACGGCTTCATCCTCATAGGCAGGGAAAATATCAATTATTTCTCCTCTTATTCTAAAAGTACCTCTTTGGAAATCATAATCAGAGCGATTATAGTGAAGTTTTATCAATTGCCTCAAAATTTCTTCCCGCGTCTTTTTTTGGCCATTTTTAATTTCTAAAAAGAAGTTTCCGTACTCTTTTGGAGAACCGATATTATAAATGCAAGAAACAGAGGCAACCACAATAGTATCATTCCTAATTAGAATATTATTAGTTGCCTGAAGTCTTAATTTGTCGATTAGTTCATTTATTTCCGTTTCCTTTTCAATGTAAGTATCGGTTTGGGGAATATAAGCCTCGGGTTGATAATAATCATAATAAGAAATAAAAAAGGAAACAGCATTTTTTGGGAAAAAATCGCGAAATTCTTGGTAAAGTTGAGCGGCTAAAGTTTTGTTATGAGAAATGACTAAGGTTGGTCTTTGTGTTTTTTCTATAACATTGGCCATGGTAAAAGTTTTGCCCGAACCAGTTACTCCCAGCAAGACCTGGTTTTTTGCCCCCGATTTAATTCCGGAAACTAATTTTTCAATTGCCTCTGGTTGATCACCGGTTGGTTTAAAAGACGAATAAAGTTTAAATCTCATTTGTTTTAAGATTTTATCACAAAATGCCTCTTGACAAAACCTCATTTCTTCGGGTAATATTTGGGTATATGCCACCGGTAATTTACCGTCGTCAAAAACAAATTTTAGATTTCATAAGTCAATTCATTCAAAAAAATGGCTTCTCTCCCACTCTTCAGCAGATCGCCGACGCTATTGGTGTCCGATCTCTGGCAACAATTCATGAACATTTAACAGCAATGACCAAAAAAGGATTAATTAGAAGATATGAAGGAGCGGTAAGAGGAATAGAAATAGTCGACAAAAGACTGGGTGAATTAACTAAAGGAGTAGAGTTGCCAATTTTAGGTTTTATCGCCGCCGGTTTACCAATAGAACCTTATACTGATCCAAATGCGACAATTTCTGTTGCTCCTCACCTTTTGTCAGGTAAAAAACCGGCTTTTGTTCTTCAAGTCAAAGGGGATTCGATGATTGAAGAGGGAATTTTAGATGGCGATTTCGTAATTGTCGAACAACAGGAAGATGTCAAAAATGGAGATATTGTTGTTGCTTTATTAGAAAACGGTTTGGCAACTTTGAAACGTTTTTTTCGGGAGGCGTCAAGAATTCGTCTTGAACCGGCTAACTCTAAAATGTCGCCAATTTTTGTTAGCAAAGTAAAAATTCAAGGGAAGGTTGTAGGAGTAATTAGAAAATATTAACTCTTGGCAACCCCTAATTTTGAAACTAACTTTTCAATTCTGCTCCATTATACCACCTTCACAAGGGTTTGTCAAGAGGTAATTTGTTATAGGGTATAATATAACCAGCAGCCAAAACTTCTGCCCCTTTTGCTGCCCCTTTAAAAATGGACAGGTTGCTGGTGAAGTTTCAACTTTTCCTTGCCCAAAAAAACAGAAAACAAGGGACAATTCGTCTCCACTTATGGAATATTCAAAAAATTCTTAAAAAGGTAAAAAATTTTACCAAAAGCGAAATAGATTTATTCCTTGCCTCTCTAAAACAAGAAGGAAAAAGAAATTCCTATTTGAATAATTTAATCAATACAATTCGTCTATGGGCTCAATTCCGAAATCTTGATAAAGAACTCCAAGATTATAAATTCTTACCTGAGGAACCAACAATCAAAGCAACAATGTCTGATGAAGAAATAGAGGCTTTTTTGAACCTTCCTCCGCCTACAACTACCCACAAAGCCCCAAAAGGAGAAAAGATTATTACCCGCTTTCTTAATCCTAAAATTTATCACCGCTGGACGATCTTTTTTTCAATTATGGCCTATACAGGTATGCGTCCGGGGGAAGTCGCCAATTTAACTATTTATGATGTTGACTGGGGAAGAAATGTTTTTGTCTTAAGAGATACAAAAACAAACCAACCCCGCTTAGTTCCTATTCCTCCCAATATCCATAATCAATTGAAGGAATATCTTTCTACCCTTAAAACCGAGCAATTATTTTATTCTCGCCGGGGAGTAGTCAACGATGTTGACTGGCATTATAACTTCCATTCCCGAATTAAAAGATTAGGAATTAAAAGAAAAGGGTTAAGTCCCTACTCCTTGCGTCATTCCTTTATTACTCGTCTATTGGAAGAAGATGTAAATTTATTTAAAGTTCAAAAAATTGTTGGTCATCGGCAAATTGAAACTACTGCCCATTATACCCATCTAACCACCAAAGACCTACAGCAAACAATTCAAAAACATCCTTTAGTCCGCCGCTCTACTTCTCCCCAAGAAATTCTAAATGCTCTTAAAGAAATGATTAAATCTTTTTGTTTAGAAAAAGACAAAAGATTTTCTTTTGTGCTAATAGAAAAAGAAGGCGAGTTAGAATTAAAAGTAAAGGTAAAATAGCCCTTCAGTCACTATTTTAATAAAGACTCCTTTTATATTCAATTTCTATTTTGAAGACATCTTCCTCAACTCCACCAACATCTCAAAAATCTCCCTTGCCGTTTGGACACTCTCAATTACCTCCATCTCCCTTTTCTTTCCCGATAACTTCAGAACCAACCCTCCCATTTGTCCACCAGCCCCAATTCCTCTTTTTTGTCCATATTCATCATCAATTTTATAAGTGCCGCCAATTACAGCCAACCTGCTTTTTCCTCCTCTCTGGAAGTAGAGAAACTCTCTTTGGTGACAATGCCCGAGATAAACAATGTCTGCTTCGGGATAGACTTGTTCCATAAATCGCTTACACGCATTTGTCGGATTGAAGCGACTAAAACCAGTGAACCTATGGGTAATCGCCATCTTATATTTTTGCTCTCCTAACTTAAGAGTTAAAAGCCCACCACAATTAAAAACTGGACAGGGTAAATCCCTAAGCCAAGTCCCCTCAAAAGAAAGCCCGCTTCGTTGAATGAAATCGCCATGATTGCCGAATGAAACTAATATCAGCTTTTGCCTTTCTGCTAATTCCTTAAAAAGCCGTTGAATTAAAAGTGCCTGCTGCTCTGGAGAAATAACATCTTCATAAACTCCAGCCACGTGTGCCGTATCCACCAAAAAATTATCAACCTCATCTCCGTTAGTAATAACATAAAAATTAGCAGTTTCTTTTACCAACTGATAATCTTGAAATAATCTTTGATAATCAGTAAAAACGCTTCCAATATGGCTATCATTCAAAAGCCAAATAAAAACTGGCAAATCGGGATAAGCGGGTTTCAATTCCACCGTCGCCTCTCTTTGCCCGATTTTGTTCTCCTTCCAAATCCTCCGTGCTTCAGCCAAATGCCTAAACATCTCCTCGGGGTCTAAAGAGGCTGCTTTTTTGTCTTGATAAACGATTACCTCATTTTGCCTTTTGGCAAGGATTTCAGAGATGGGAATTTCACCTTGCGGTGTCCAGAGACTTTCTTTCATTTCCTCCCCATATGTTTTTCTTCAAATTCTCGCCAGTCTTTTTCCCGTCTTGGTTCGGGAAAGCCCTGCTTTTCCCTATCAATTCTTTCTTCAATTTCCTCTTTTATCCTTTCCCAAACCCTATCCTGAAGTCCTTGGGTGTTTTTTCCTTCTTTCTCAAGCCGTTGTAATTGAAATAAAAACTCTTCTAAATTTCTTTCAGGGTTCATTTTCGCCTCCTCTCTGAAAACCTATTTACTTGCTTGCTATAAGATGGTATAATATACTCAAATTTAGCTCTCTGTAGGTGAAAGCAGGCCTCATGCCTTGCGCGGGGAAAACCCGCCTAGCCTACAGGGGGCTAATTTTGTTTATATCAAACCTATTCTTTTGATTGTAAAAGTTTTTTGGATATCTTACCGTATCATAAATATCTACCAAATAAACAACTTTTTCTTCTATAAACTTATAAAATCTCATTTCGCCTTTTTCAAAAGCTCGGTGAACTGCCCAATTTATATAATCAATCACTTGAAGGCACGGTTCGCCCGAGGGACGATGAGGATTAATTTTGACCGAAGATTTTACCTTTGTTTTCCATTTTTGTTCAAAAATTTCTATTGCTCTTTGAATTGCCTTTTCAAGGGGTTCTTGACGAATCTTCGTTCCCCTCACGGCAAAAAATATTTCATTATTTTTGGCCAGATGGAGTTTATTCTCAAATAACTTACAAACTAAATCATCATAAAATTCACTTTCTTTACGATGATGCCTTTTGTTAAAAATAGCGGGAATTTTTCTTGCCACAAAAATCTCCGCCGTAAAATCTAATTTTACTATTTTTCTAAAAACTCTTTCCCTAACTTCAGGACAATCATCTTTAGCATGAAAGGCAATTAGTGTTTTCCTTAAAGAAGGAATACCCTGGAGATATTTATCTTTAGCAATACTATTTCTTAATTTTTCCAATGCTTGCCTAATTGGTTTAGGATTGTCTGTTTTAATAAAACCTAAAATTAAAGTTTTAGAAACACCTTCTTTTCCTAAAATGAGATTCCCGTATTTATCATAAAAGGTTGGATCACCGGACTCGTCAACAAAAAAGTAGTTAGTTTTATTCTGAGGTTTTTTCATTCAACCAAATTTTAACACATTTCACTCCCCCCACCTTCCCTCTCCCCTCATCCCCAGCAAAAGCCCTTCTCTACTTGGGAGCTCCACTCGGAGAAAAAAGCGGCGGCCATCGGCAAAAACTGGCCCACTACTCACCTGCTGCTTTCCTACTCCAAAAATTTCTACCTCCCCGCTTTTGGGTTGGCTAAAAAAGGGAATGTCCTCCTGACCAATCTCCACCTCAAACCAAAAACTCCCCGTTTCCAAAATTTTAAAAGCATAAGAAGCCGGAGTAATATTCATTCCTGGAGCAATTCCCCCATCGTCCAAAACCACCCCC
>CAZAPL010000019.1:0-22341 GCA_964487495.1 uncultured Gammaproteobacteria bacterium
AAAATTTCCCAGAAAACCTACCATTAAACTTGAAGAGAAGGTCGTTATCATTAAAAACCGCCAAGGGAATTGAATATAATCTCCCACAGGAATCATTTGCCAGATAAACCAAGAACGGATATTCATCATAAAAATAGAAAAGAGAAAAGAAAAAAGACAGAAGAAAAAAAGAATAATTTTTTCTTTTTTCCAAAATCTTCTAAAAAACAAAAACCCAAAAAATCCCAGAAAAACCACCAAAAGATTCATAACTCCTATTTGAAAGGAAATTTCATCTGTTGGCCCCCAAACCGAGGCTCCATATCCCCAAGAAGGAAAAATTAACTGTTTAACAAAAGGAAAGTGATCATAAGGATTAAAAGGGGTTCCTTTTTGAAGAAATTGCTTCTCAAAAATTGCCGGCAGCCAATAATAAGAAGAAATTGAAAGTCCCAATATCCCGGCAAACAAGCAGTAGAAAAAAGAAACCAGTTTTTCTTTCTCCTGCAAAATCAGTATCCCCAGAAAAATTACAAAAAAGGGCAGAAAAATTATTGGAGTAAGATTATGAGTTAAAATTAAAAAAGCTAAAGAAAGGGCAGCAAAAGAAAGATTAAAAAAATTTTTATTCCTGATTAAATTAACAAAACAAAAAGCGGCCAAAGGCATAAAAACAAATCCCCACATCTCACCCACCGCTCCCCGAACATAAAGATCGACTGCCCGATAGGGAGTAAAGATATAAAGAAGGGCACCAGCAAAAGAAAAAATTCTTTCAAAAAATTTTCGCATTAAAAGATAGAAGAAAACCCCCGAAAGGAGAACGCTTAAAAGAAAAACCAATTTCAGAGACCAAATAAGAGTTGTTCTAAATAAAAAATGAAAAAAACTTCCAAGGTAAAATGGTAAAGGATAATAAAAGATAAAAAATGGATGGCCAAAATTAAAACTAAAATCCGGCGCCCAACGGGGAGGAATCTGTCCGCCGGTAATTGCCCTTATCATTTCATAAAGATTGGCAATATGGGGTTCATCGGAAAAGGTATAAAAACCCGGGGGGAACAAAGGATAAATTGCCAACAACGAAAAAAGCAAAATTAAGACAATCCAAAAAAAATCTTTTTCAAAAAGTTTTTTTATTTTTTTGGTCCACATAGACTAAAAATAAAATTAAAAAAGCAAAACTTAAAAGACTTAGAAAGTTGGCAAAAGTTCGCAATTTTGTGTCAATAAACCAGCCGACAACCGTATGCTTTCCGGAAGGAACCCAAACTTCAATTATCCCCAAAGGATTGTCGCTTGAAAAGGAAACTGGCTTTTGGTCGACTAAAACTACCCAGTTTGGAAAATCAAAAACAGGAACAGAAACCAAAACCGGCTTCATACCGCTAGTTTCAATGGTAAATCGCCAAAAATTTGATCTTTTTCTAAATTCGCTTATTTTTGCTTCTCCTTCAACTACCCAAGGGTTAGAAGAGGCAAGTTCTTTTGGAAATTCTTGAACTTTTTTAGGCAGATAATCAAGAAGGGTGGCCATTGATTGATTTTTCCATTCCTCGCCGGAAAGTTTTTCTTTATCAGTCATAGAAGGAAAGTGTTTTTCTGGCTTGAAATAACCAAAATTTAAAAGAATCACCAAAATTATCAAAACTCCTCCAAAAAGATATTTTAATTTCCCTCTAAGGAAAAGGATTGTTCCGGCAGCCAAAAAAGAACTAGCAAACATCGCCATTCCCAAAAATCTCCACGGAAACTGGACAAAAGATAAAAGAGGAACCATCTCCCATAAGAAGAAAGACTTAGCGTGAGTCATAAAAACAGAAAAGAAAAATAACAAAATCCAAAAAGAAAAAAGGTAAAATTGCTCTTTCTTTTTCTTAAGTAAAAAGAAGAAAGCAATAAAAACAGAAAAAACTGCTAGCCACCAATGAGGCCAACCAAGCTGAAAAGAGATATCATCTAGAGGCCCCGGACGCGACGGGCCATAACCAAAACTGCGATCTAAAAATAATTGTCTCAAAGTAACAAAATGATGGCGGAAATTGTAATAATCAGAAATCAAAGTTTCTATCTTCACAAACGGCCTTTCCAAAAAAGCCGGTAGGATAAAAAAGGCCGCCAAACCCAAAGCCCAGATAAAAACGAAAAATAATTTCCAAATCGTCTTCCATTTTTTAAAGAAAAAAATCCAAAACATTCCCCAGAAAAAGGCAATTGGCGTAAAAATTAAAGTCATTATATTATGGGAAAGAAAAAGAAAGGTTAAAGAAAAAATACTTAAGACAAACCATCTTATCTTTTCTTCTTTAACGAATTTATAAAAACTTAAAAATATCAGCGGAAAAAAAGTAATTCCCCAAGATTCGCTTAAAGCCCCTCTAACATAGACATCAACGGCATGATAAGGGGCATAGATAAAAAACAAAGAACCCAATAAAGCGGCAAAATTCCCAAAAAATTGGCGAACCAAAAAATACATAAAGATACCGGAAAGAAGAATGGCTAAAAGAAAAAGAATCTTTGAAATATCCAAAAAACTTAAATTAAAAAGACGAAAAATGATTCCTAAATAATAGGGAAAAACCGGATGATAGTTATAGAGAGGATGGCCATAACCTGCTCCCATATCCGGCACAAGACGACAAGGCAGTTGACCGTCCAAAAAACAGCGTTCCATCTGATAGAGTCTCATTACCTGAACATCATCGTGCATAGAAAAATATCCTGGCTTAAGAAGTGGCCAATAAGAAAAAATAGACAAAATCAAAAACAAAAAAAGACCAAACCAAACTTTTTTTAATTTTTTAATTTTTGGAATAAAATTTTTCATAGGCAATCCACCCGCCAAAAGATAAAATACTCAATAATGTAAAAATATCGGCCAAATTTCTAACCGGAGTATTTTCAAGTTTTGCCAAAAATTGATGCTCGCCTTGCGGAAGATTAAAAGTGATTAATCCTAAATCGTTATTATAACTAATTGCCGTTTCTTCCCCATCCACCCATACCTTAAAGTTAGGAAAATAGAAAAGGGGTAAACGCACCATTGTCTCACCTTCTTTAACCAAAATTTTTCCCTTTTGCCAATTAGTTCCTTTATGAAATTCCTTAATTTCTCCTTTACCGAAAATTACCTCCGGTAAATCAGGTGCTTTTTTCGAGGGTGGAGCCTTGGCAAAAATTGGTAAATAATCAAAAATTGAAGCAGTTAATTGTTTCTCCCACAAAACACCGGAAAGTTTCTCTTTATCGGAAATATCATACCATTCATTTGGCCGAAAATAAAAAGCGTTTAGAATAATAACCCCAAAAACCATCAAGAAGGTAATTAAAAACGAAATTTTCGGAGTTTTCACCTTATTTACAATTAATCCTGCCAAAGTTGAAGCAGAAAAAATCACCAAAACCAAAAACCTCCACGGGAACTGAAAATAAGAAAGAAAAGGTAAACTGTTCCAAATAAAAACGGAACGCTGATGGGTCATAAAAGCGGAAAAGAAAAAAACTAATCCTAGAAAAACCGCTACTAAAAACGAAAATTCATCTTTCTTTCTAAGAAAAAAAGCAACTATAATTGCCAAAAACGCAAATAACCAGTGAAAAGTCCCGATAGCAAAAGACAGGTCGTCATATGGACCAAGTTCGCTTGAGCCGTACCCCCAAAAAGGAGAAAAGAAAAGTTGTTTTAAGGAAACAAAATGAGCCAAATAATTAAAGTAGCCATAGGTCATTGTCTCTAAGTGAACAAAGCGTCTTTCAAAGATCAAAGGCAAAACAAAAAATGAAGCAAAACCAATCCCCCAGAGTCCACCAAGAAAAAGTTTTACCAAAAGTCTTTCTTTTCTAAAATAGAAACATAAAAAAATCCCCCATAAAACCGCTACGGGAGTAAAAGCCAAAGAGGTAAGATTGTGAGTAAGAAGAAGCCCCGCGTAGGAAAGTGCCAAAAAGGCAATGTATTTAAATTTTTCTTTTTTGACAAATTCAAAAATTGCCCAAAAAACCAAAGGCAAAAAAACTAAAGCCCAAAATTCGCCCACTGCTCCCCGACTATAAACATCAGAAGCCCGATAAGGAGCGTAAACATAAAAAAGAGCACTTACCAATCCTCCAAGATTTCCCCACAAAGATTTGCCTAATAAAAACATAGAAAAACCTGAGAAAATAAAACTTAAGATAAAGCCAATCTTTACAGAATCAATAAACTGAAACCCCAAAAGATGAAAAATCTCCATCACATAATAAGGCAGGGGGGAATAGTAAATAAATTGAGGATAACCATAACCATAACCCATATCCGGGACGAAACGGCAAGGAAGTTGACCATCACGAAAACATTTATCCATTTCAAAAACCCTAATTACCTGAATATCATCATGCATTGGAAAATAACCAGGCCGAAGAAGAGATTTATAAGAAAAAAATGAAAGAAGAAAAACAAGAAGAAGAAAAAAACCCGTTTTTTTTAACATAGACTCTCTTTATTTTATCACAAGAACGGCAAGAAGAAGACCTAAAAGAAAGAGTAAATCAGAAAACGACTGAATAGGCGTCTTCGTTAATCTAACCTCAAGAACATGTTCTCCTCTGGGAATTTCCACCTGAATAAATCCAAAAGGTTTACCAATTCTAAAAGGCACTTCTTCCCCGCCTAAATAAACTTCCCAGCCGGGATAAAAAGTTTTATTCACCCGAACCGCCGCTTCATCTTCAACTTTAATTCTACTCTTAAGATAAGCAGGCTTTTCCTCAAGCAATAAAAACTCTCCCCGACCGGAAATAAACTCAATCGTCGCAGAGGGCGAAGATTGAGGCCTTTCTTCAACCCAAACCGGCAAAACCTCATCGGCAATCAATGTTGTCCCCAAAGCCAAACTTTTATTTTTTAGATAATAACTATCATCATATCGCTCAAAAAAACCAGGCCGCAAATAATTCCGGCAATTTAGAAAAAGCAAAGGAATTAAAATAATTAAAAAATACTTTTTTCTTCCCTCAATTAAACTTCCCGCTAAAAATGACAAAGAAAAGATAGTTAAACTATTAAAACGCCAAGGAAACTGAACCTGAGAAAGCAAAGGAACTATTTCCCAAAAAAATAAAGAAATCTTCAAGGTCAGAAAAACTGAAAAAAGGGTCAAAGCAAGAAAAAATAAAAGATGGAAATTCTTTAAATCCCTAGAAAAACCAAACCTTAAAATCTGCCAAAAAAGAAAAAATAACACTAAGAGGAAACCAATCTGATGAGCAATCCCTAATTGAAAGGACATCCCATCCTTTAGCCCCGGCTCTGAATATCCATAACCCCAAGGAGAATAGAGAAGTTGGAAAAAAGAAGGAAAATGTTCTCTAAAGTTAACGACTACTGCCTGACCAAGTTTTACGTATCTCGCCTCAAGCAATGCAGGAATAAAAAAGAAAGCAGAAAGACAAAAGCTTATTAAAAAGAACAAAAAAAAGATTTTAATTAGATTCTTATTTCTTGTTGTCAAAAGCAAGAATAAAGAATAGAGAAAAATTACGGGAACAAAAATAAAGGCCAAGATATTGTGAGAAATTAACAAAATTACCAAAGAAAGGGAACCAAAAATAAACATCTTTTTATCGAATTTTTCAGATAAAACCAAAAGAGACCAAAAAACAAAAGGAGCAAATGTTAAACAGACGATCTCGCCAATTTGCCCTCTTACATAAACATCCAAAAAACGATAAGGGACAATAAGATAAAAAAGTGCAGAAATAAATCCTCCAAAGGTTCCCCAAACTTTTTTTCCAAAAAGATACATACCAAAAGCAGAAAGAGGGAATGATAAAAAAAGAACAATTTTTAAGGAAGTAGTTAAAGGAAATCCCGCTAGGTGAAAAAGTTCTGCTAGATACAAACTGCCCGGATAAAAAAAATTAAAAAGAGGAACACCATAACCGTAATTTAATCCTCCTGCCCAACGAGGAGGAAAATGTCCACTTTTAAGCGCTTTATCAAATTCAAAAAGGCGAATTACAAAAAAATCTCCATCATGGGTATGAAAAAAGCCATGACTGAAGAGAGACCAAGAAAGGAAAATAGAGATAACCAAGAAAAGAAAAAAGAAAAAAATATCTATTTTTTTCCTTCTTCCCATAAAACTCCGACCCCATGGAATTCTCTCATCGATTTTATCCCATGGTAGCCTGCTGGCGCGACAATAGTATAGATTTTATCCTTAAGATTGTCTGAAAGATTTGCTTTATAAAACCAAAAAAGATAACGATAACCCGTATCATAACCAGGAGCACACGTTAAAGAAATCCTAAAAGGCTTATTACCTGAATCATTAATGATAAAAGAAACGGCAGCTTTTTTATCAGCCAGACTTAGAGGTTTATCATATTTCCACCAAAAGTTAAGATTAAAAATTAAAAGCAAAAAAAGTAAAAAGATAAGAAAAAAATTCGGCAAGAAAGAGAAAATAAAAGAAACTAATAAAACTAAAATTGGAACTAAAGGCATCAAATAATACTCGGTAACATGTCCGGGATAAAAAGAATAAAAAACAAAAGTTAAAAAGATAGCCAAATAAAAAATTGCCAAAATTTTTCTTTCTCTCTTTCTGAAAATCCAAAGAAAAAGGAGAAAAAACCAAAAAAAGAATAGAAAAATTTTCTTAAGAGCTTCTGACCAAAAATAAACCAGAAAAGAAAGAGTTTCATTATAAATCATTTTCCCAATCGAGAAAAATTTAGTTTTCTCTAAAGAAAATTGACCGGCCTGGGAAAAGAAAAAATTAAAAAGCGATTTGGTATTATGAAAGTTATGACGTATATCAAAAAGAATCAACGGAGAAAGGACAAGAAAAAATGCCAAAAAGGAAAGGAAAATAGTCCTTTTTGAGGGTACCGGACGAAAAAAAATTAGAATCAAAATGGTTAAGGGATAAAAAATTAAAGAGGCAAAATGGAGATGAAATCCCAAACCTAAAAGAAGAAAAAGAAAAATTAAGTATTTTTCTTCTTTTAAGGATTGGTAAAGACAAAAAACTATCAGCAACGCAAAAAGATGAAACGGAGCGGGATTCCAAGCAATCAAGTCCCAGGTAATAAAAGGGAGAGAAAATGTATAAAAAAAGGCGGCCAAAAAAGCCGTTTTCTGATTAAACATTTTTTTTCCAACCAAATAAAAACCAAAAATGGTAAAAATCCCAAAAATAATCGACAGAATTCCTGCTCCTTTTGGATCCATCCTAAAGAAAAAATAAAAAATATTTGAAAGATAGGTGTAAAAAGGTCCGAGATGAATTCCACCAATACTTGTTGGCGCACCAATCAGAGTAAATTTACGGTCAATAAGCATTTTCTTTGCTTCCCAAGCGAAGTTTTCCTGATCCCAATCAAAAAAAAGCCTTTCTTCAAGTTTATAGATTCTCAGAAGAAAACCGACAATAAGTAAAATTGCCAGAATAATTTTTTCTTTTCTGCTCATTTTTCTTGAACTTTTTCTAGTTTCAAAAGAAGTAAGGATTGGCGGGTTCCGTTTTCTCTTTGAGTTTTAGGATAACTGGCAATAAGTTTTAAACCATGCTCTTCTGGTCTAAGTGAAAGCCTCTCGTCGTTAATAAGCAGATAAACTTCATTATCTTTAAAGCCTTCAATTAAAGGTAAAGGCACTTTATCAGGATAAAGCCCTATTCCAATAATATTAATGTTTGGGACTTTCTCCAAATAAATCATAAGCCCATCAGGCAAAGTGCCAAAATATCCTTCCGTGCCAACTAAAACTTTTTTTTCTTTTGCCCTTTCTTTCAGAAAAGTAGCCGCTTCTTTTATTCCTGTTCCGGCAGTCCATTCTTCAAGATATCCGGCTCTTTCGTTTCTTGGTAAAGGAGCATCATTAGGGCTTTTTAAAATAAGAAAATCAAATTTTAGGGGGAGAAAGGATAAAATTAAAAGAATAAAAAAAATTAGAAATGATGATTTAACTTTTTCGAAAATAAATCCCAAGAAAAAACCAATAAAAATTAAAAAAAATGGAACGCTAAATAAAATATAACGAGCAGTAAAAACCTTAGCAAATTCTGCCTGAAATAAAAGCGGAATAAACCACCAAGAAAAAATTAAAATCCCAATCTTCCAATTTTTTTTCAATAACAAAAAAATTCCCATCAAGCCAAGAAAAAAAACTGGCCAAGTTAAAAAAATTCCATACCACTGCCAAATTTCAACAATATGAGATTTAAATGGATCAAGCGGATTAGTAAATAGATGACTTAAGGGAAAAACATAGTCTTTGTTCCGAAGAGCAATCATCTGAAAATTTGGCCCAAGACGTAAAATATTGTAAATAGCATAAGCAATAAAATAAGAAACCAGCCACAATCCCACCAGTTTAATTAATTGAATTAATAAAAATTTATTTTTTTTAAAGGGCAAAAATACAGCCGTAATAGGTAAAAGTAAGACAAAAAAATAAGCAGGCGATTTTGTTAAAAGTGCTCCTCCCAAAATTGCCCCACTTATCATCGCCAAATCCAATCTTTGATACCTCACCAGTAAAATCCCAAAATATAAAACCCAAATTCCAAACATCGCCAAAAGCGAATCAACCAAAGCCATCCGGTCAAAAAAAACAGTAAACGGAGAAATAACATAAAAAAGGCAGGTTAAAAGAGAAATTTTTATATTTTTAAATAATTGAAGTGTTAAAAGAAAAATACCTATTAAACTGCCAAATCCCGCTAAAACAGAAACCATTCTTCCGGCAACCAATGGATCGAAGAAAAAACTTAAAAATGGAATCATAAACCACATAAACAAAGGTTGCTTTCCGTCAGAAAGAGGCAAAAATCGCAAGGTTGGTTCAAATCGCATTATCTGAGCCCACCTAATATAAATTGCCTCATCGCAAAAAACCGGAAGAATAGTTAAATTAACTAATCGAAGAATAAAAAACAATACTACTATTCCCGACCCGCAACCAATCGCCCAACCCCAATTATTTTTGATATTTGATATTTGAATTTTGATATTTTTAATCATATTTCCCTTTTAAATCGTTTATTTTAACCCTTAAAATTTCCAAAAACATTTCTTTTGATTCCCGTAAAAAATTTTTCTTTTTTCCTCTGGCAACATCTTTATCTACCCAAATTACCGGAATTTCCTTAATTTTATAACCAAGTTTTTTGGCAACAAATAAAAACTCGACATCCCAGGCACCAACCCGCCAACCCTTTCCTTTTTTTTGAAAAACAGTCATCCTTTTGAAAATATTTCTTCCGGCATCAGTTTTAAATGATTTAAAACCACATTGAGTATCAGCAATTTCTCCAAGCAAAAACAGCCTTCTTAAATTCCTAAATCCCCAAGATAAAATTTTCCGATACCAAGGGAATTTTCTTCTCTCTTTCCCCCGTGAACCAATAACGATATCAAATCCCTGATTAAAAAAGGGCAAAAGTTTGTCCATTTCAGAAATTGGTGTTGACTGGTCCATATCAGTAAAAAGACAAATTTCGCCTTCTGCTTTTTCTACTCCAGATCGAATAGCAAAAGGCTTACCCCCGTGAGGGTTTTTTAAAAGCCTAAAACCAGTCGTTTTTTTAACAAACTCCTCAACCAACTTTTTGCTTTGATCAGTTGAACCGTCATCGGAAATAATCACCTCCCAAGAAAATTTCTGCTTCTTTAAATAGTCTGCTACTTCTTTAAGAACGCCTTTTTTTAAATTATTTTCCTCGTTATAACAAGGAATAATGACAGAAATCTCTATTTTTCTTTTCATTTTAAATGGGTTAGTTTAAAAAGCTTTACTCCCCAAGGAAACTGCCATTCCTCTTCTATTCTCGCCCAGCCAAAGTTTGCAATTTCTGCTTTTGGATGACCAACAGGTTGACAATCCGTATCTTCGCAAACGACAAAAAGTTGATCGGTAATAGTCTCCTGGGCTTTTGCTGGTTCAATTTCTACCATTTTTGCCTTCCATTTTTCAAGAAAGAAGGCATAGCCATCTTTATAATTCTGCTTGGCAATTAAAGCCAAATTAAAAGGCTCACCTTCCGATTCAGCCAGAATTTTTCTATCAACCTCTTCAGTCCTTCGCATCTGAAAATTGGGAATTTCTCTTAAGGGAGAATTTTTAAAGTTCAAAAAAAACAAGAAAACTAAAATAAAAAATACTAAGAATTTCCCAAAATTTCCCTTTTTAAAAATTATCTCTAATAACATCCCTAAAATAAAGAATGGTACCGGAAAAAGAAATCCAAAATAATGGTCATAAATATGCTGTTTATAATTTCCTAAACCAATCAAACCAAAAGAAAGCCAAATTAAAATCAAAATTAGGGGCTTAAGCTTTCTTTCTCTTCGAGCAAGAAAAAAACTGAAAACTAAGCCAAGAAATAAAAAAACAGAAAAAAACATTCCCCAAAAACCTTCTTTGGCGGCTACTAAGCGAGTAATCATCATCTGCCAAATAGGCCAAATTTTTGGTAATGCTTTATAAATTTTAAAATTAACCGTCTCTTGCCTTTCAGAAAAAAATTTATAAAATGCCTGATAATTTATAAAGTTGTGGCGAAAATCAAACCAAACTAAAGGAAAGACCGTCAAAAACAAAAAGAAAAATAAACAAAGAAAAGAAAAGAAAAGAAATTTCTTCCTCATTTTTGCTTTGCCTATCCCCAAAAAAGTTAGAAACCAAAAAATCAAAAAAGTTGGGATCAGTAAAAGCCCTAAATAATGAGATTGGATAGCAAAAGAAAGAAAAACTCCAATTAAAGGCAGCCAAAAAAAATTATTTTTCTTCCAAAAATTCCAAATTCCAAAAATTGTTAATAAAGCAAAAAATGGCATAATATTTGGATTCCACGAAGAACGGCCATAAAATATTGTTACCGGAGAAATGGCATAAAAAAGAGCGGCAATAAGACCTGTTAAATTACCAAACCACTCTTTCCCCATCCACCAAATTAAAAAAATTGTCGCCAAGGAAAAAAAAGCAACCCCAACTGAAGGACCAACCGGACTTAAACCAAAAATAACAAAAAATGGAAGCATCAAATAATAATAAAGTGGCCCAAGATACATATTACCAATTGAAGTGCTCGGCCCAATTAAAGTAAATTTACCTTTATAAACCATCCTCAGCCAAACCAAAGCATCTCTTCCCTCATCTCCCAAAAAAGTCATATAATCAGAAATTCTATACAATCTTAAAAAGGCAGCCAAAAGCAAAAGAAAAATAACTGGGAAATAGCGCCTTAGCCTCAAATCAATATTTCCCCAATTTAAAGAGACCGCCATAGTTTAAAAAGATCTATAAAAGATTTAACAATTACCTTTAGGTTTGCTCCCGTTTGTTTTCCGGCAAAACGAGGATAATGATGTACCCCAACTTCAGCAATTTTAAAACCTTCTCTATGGGCTTTAGCCAAAAGTTCAGGAGAAATCATCCCCCCTCGCGTTGATTGAAGACGAGGAATAGTCTCGATAACTTTTCTTCTAACCAATTTAAAAGAACAATCAATATCTCTAACTTTAAGACCAAATAATAAATTATTAAGAAATGTCCAACCAAAACCAAAAAGTTTCCGAAAGAATGGGTCTTTTCTTTTTAGGCGATAACCAATAACTACATCTGCTTCCTTGCTTTTTGCCCAAAGATTTTCTAATTCCGAAAAATCAAACTGACCATCAGAATCAGTCGTTACTATCCAATCATATTTTGCATTATAAAATCCGCTTTTGAGGGCCTCCCCATAGCCTTTATTTGGAGAATGATGAATAACTCTTATATGAGAATCTTTTTCTGCTAATCTATCGGCTATTTCGCCAGTTTTGTCAGTTGATCCATCGTCAACAATAATTATCTCGTACTTTGTGGCATATTTTGAAAGAAAATTTTGAGCCCTTCTAACTGTTTTTTCAATATTTTCTTCCTCGTTATAAGCAGGAAAAAAAACCGAAATTTCTTTTATCTTTTCCATGAGTTAAAAAAATTATAACACAAGATTATCATTTTATGATATCATTAAAGCATGAGACAAGCCAAAAAAGACCTTGTCCTCCTTTCTTTTTTTACTATTTTTTCAACACTTATTGTTTGGCTACCTTTTTTTCTAGGATTAGGAGGAAAAAATATGCTTAAAGTTTTTGCCAACTACGATGGTCCTTATTATCTGGTGGTTGCTAAAACTCTCTACGAAAAATCAAAAATAAGTTCGACCTTTTCTTTACCTACTCCCCTTGAATATTATCCTGCCCATTTCCCCGCCTATCCTCTTCTTATCAAACTTTTTAATTTACTTATACCCGGCCCCTGGGCGATGCTTTTGGTAACAGTTTTAAGTACCTGTTTTGCCGTCTCTTTTTTCTATCTCCTTCTTAAAAAATTTCGTTTGTCTATTAATCCTTTCTGGCTGTCTATTTGTTTTCTTTTTCTTCCTGCCAGATGGCTGGTAGTGCGATCAGTCGGAAGCCCAGAACCATTATTTATTGGTTGTATTTTAGCCTCCTTTTATTTCTTTAAAAGTGCTTTCAATAAAAAGGAAAACGATCTACTTTTTTCTTTCAAAAATACCACCTTTGATTTTTTTCTTTCAGGGCTTTTTGGCGCCTTAGCCATGGCAACCAAAACTCCGGGAATCCTACTTTTCATTTCTTATATAATTTATCTTCTCTTATTCGATTCCTTAGAAAAAAAATTTAACAAACAACTCCCCTCAAAGGTCACAATTTTAAGCGGCCGCGTAAACTGTGACCTAATTAAAAAATTAAAAAATCTTTTGTATACGTGGCCACTATTAATCATCCCTTTCCCGATTTTACCTATTTTTTGGTTTTACAAAATCAAAACAGGAGATTTTCTTGCCTATTTTCATTCAGGCGACAACTTCCACTTAGTTTTTCCACCTTTCCAGTCTTTTATTACTGGACGAAACTGGATAGGAGATTTTTGGCTTGAAGATATGGTTTATATTTATTTTTTGGGAGCGCTAGCCATCTTTCAATTAATTAAACTAAAGCATTTAGACCTTGCTACTTTTGCCGGTGTTTTTTTTGCTGCCACTTTATTTATTTCCCATCGCGATTTGTCTCGATACAGCCTCCCTCTTATGCCCTTTTCTTTAATTGCTTTCTCTCCTTTATTAGAGAAAAAAGAATTCAGGCCAGTCTTTTTCTTTATCTTAATCCCAATTTATCTTTATTCAATAAATTTTATTTCTCAGAATATCGCTCCAATTGATAACTGGACTCCTTATCTTTAATTTTTTTCTTTTATTTCTTTGAAAGAAAAGGAATCTTCCAGGTTTTCCAAATAAAAACATTATACATTGTATAATTATAAGGAATTACCAAAAAAATAATTATAAAGGGCAAAAGAATTTGGCGAAAAGAAGGACCTAGAATTTTAACCCCTAAGGTACCTGCCGTTGTCTGAATCAATAATGCCCCAATTGAGGTCCCGTTAAATTGGAAAAATTTTTTAATAATATTTTTAAACCCCCTAATTTCTACTTCTTTAAATGTCCAAATATTGTTCCAAGTGAAATTAGAAATAATTGCCAATTCGGTTGAAAGTGCCCAACTTAACCACTCAGCAAAATGTAAAATATTGGCAAAAAGAAAAAGAGTAGAAGCATTAACTAAATATCCCACAAAACCGACAATTCCAAATTTAATAAATCTTAGCATTTTAGGATCGGTAAGACGCAACTCTATAACCCCCAAAAAAGTCCTTAAAACTTCCTGAGAGGAAATTTTACTTTCTCCCTTTTCTCGAATCTTAAATCGAATAGGAATTTCCGTTATCTTCACTCCTAAATTCACCAGTTGATAAAGTATTTGAGTTTTATAAAAAAATCCATCACCTACCCTTTCAAAATTAATTTTTTCCAACACCCCCTTTACCCGAGTTAATTTCAACCCCGTAGAAACATCTCTTACCCTATTTATATTAGGAAAAAATAAAACTGTTCTTGAAAAAAGACCACCATATTTAGTTAAAAACTTCCGATATAAACTCCAATTAGAAGGAATAGACCCACCCTTGGCAAATCGAGATCCAATTACATGATCATAACCTTCGTCAAATTTTTTAACCAAATCAATAATATAAGCTGGATCGTGCTGGAAATCAGCATCAAATTCAACAACAGCATCAGCCTTCATTTTCTCCATCGCATATCTCATCCCTCGTTTATAAGCCGCTCCCAATCCTTTTTTCTCTCCCAAAGAAAGCTCAATACCAGAATACCTCTTCATTTTCTCCCTAACCACTTCAGCGGTACCATCAGGGGAATTATCATCAACTATCAGAATCTCCATCTTATGATTCTTAATTTGAGGGAAAATCTGCTCTTCCAAGACCTCAATCATTTTCTCAATATTTTCTCTTTCGTTGTAGGTAGGAATGATAATCACAATTTTAGCCATCATCTTTAATATGCCACAATCGTGTGGTAAAATCAACTAAAATGAAAATTGATATTTTAACCTTATTCCCAGAAATGTTTGAAGGAGTGTTTAACTACTCCATTATTAAACGAGCGCAAGAAAAAGGTCTTGCAGAAATTAAAATCCATAATCTCAGAAACTGGGCAATTGATAAAAGGGGAACAGTTGATGATCGACCTTATGGAGGCGGGCCAGGGATGATCTTAATGATTGAACCCATCTACAAAGCCCTAAAATATCTTAAAGCAATTCCCCACTATGACACCAAAAATGCCCCAGCAAAAATGACACCCAAAATTGGAAAGCAAAAAATAATCCTTTTATCTCCTTCGGGCAAACTATTTAACCAAAAAAAAGCCCAAGAACTAAGTAAAATGAAAAGAATAATTCTCGTTTGTGGGCATTATGAAGGGGTAGATGAAAGAGTAGCGGAATATTTAGTTGATGAGGAAATTTCCATTGGCGACTATATTCTAACTGGCGGCGAGTTGCCAGCAATGGTTTTGGTTGACGCCATTGTTAGATTAATCCCAAATGTTTTAGAAAAACCCGAAGCAATAAAATCGGAGTCTTTTTCGCCTCTTTTAGAATATCCCCAGTATACTCGACCAGAAAAGTTTAAAGGCTTGAAAGTACCCGAAATTCTTCTTTCGGGAAACCACCAAAAAATCGCCCAGTGGCGAGAAAAAATGGCTCTTGAAAAAACAAAAAAAAGAAGACCAGAATTATTAAAAAATTTTAAATAATTAAACTACCCTTTTAAATATTGCTTTCTAAAATAATTCTTTTCTTTTTCTTTTAAAGGCTTCCACCAATTTTTATTGCTCTGATACCAATTCACCGTTCTTTCGAGCCAACTGTCAAAATCACGACGTGGCCGCCAACCTAAAAACTTTTTAATTTTTGACCAATTGACGCTGTAACATCGATCATGACCTGGTCTGTCTTTAACAAAATCTATCCATTCTTCTTCTTTCTTTTTCATTATTCTCAAAATTTTTTTAATTACCTCAATATTAGAAACTCTTTTTTCCATTCCCCCAACACAAAAAGTTTCCCCTATCGTTTTTGAATTATGAACAATTAAATCAATAGCCAAACAATGATCTTCAACGTAGAGCCAATCTCTTACCTGCATTCCATCTCCGTAGACCGGTACTTTTTTGCCTTCTATTAAATTAGTAATCGCCAAAGGAATAAGTTTTTCAGGAAATTGATAAGGGCCATAATTATTAGAACAATTAGTAATACTTATTGGCAATCCGTAAGTTTTAAAATAGGCTCTTACCAAGCAATCTGAGGCTGCCTTAGATGCCGCATATGGAGAATTTGGTCTAAAGGGAGAGTCTTCATTAAACTTCTCTTCGCCTTCATCTGACAATGAACCAAATACTTCATCGGTGGAAACATGATGAAAACGTTTAACTTTTGCCTTAAAAGCAGCTTCAAGTAAAACCTGAGTGCCCAAAACATTAGTTTTAATAAACAATGAAGGACCAATAATCGATCGATCAACATGAGACTCAGCCGCAAAATGGACTACCAAATCAACTCTTTTCATTAACTGACTTACCAGATTTTTATCGATTATGTCTCCTTTAACAAACTTATAATTTGGATTATCTTCAACTTCTTTCAGATTTTCTAAATTCCCAGCATAAGTAAGTTTATCAAGGTTAATAATTTCATCCTGAGGGTATTTTTTAAGCCAATAATGAATAAAATTAGAACCAATAAAACCAGCTCCTCCCGTTACTAAAAGTCTCATTTCGTTAAATATACTACGATATACTAGTATACTAGAGTAGCCTAATAATCATTAATAATTTAATTTTATAATTTCAATTCAATCAACCAAATTATTTCAAATAACCCCGGCTTTGCTAGCCCAATACTTACTTGCTTCAAAAAGTGATTTAAAAGTCCCGGCATCGGACCAAAAACCTTTAAGTTCTTCCCACCGAAGACTCCCTTCTTTAATATAAAAATTATGAACATCAGTAATTTCCAACTCTCCCCGTTTGGAAGGCTTACACTTCTTAATAAAATCAAAAACTTTATTATCATAAATATAAAGACCGGTTACGGCATAATTACTTTTTGGTTTTTTGGGTTTTTCTTCAATTTTGATAATTCTTTCTGGATTCTTAGGATCAAAAACGGGGACGCCAAATCTTTGAGGATCAGAAACTTTCTTTAAAAAGATAACTGCCCCTTCTTTAAATTCTCTTACCGCCTCTCCTATATCGGCATCAGTAGTATTATCCCCTAAAACTACCGTTAAAGGCCCTCCGTTTGCAAAATCTTCTGCTAAAGACAATGCCTGAGCGATACCTCCTTCTCCTTCTTGATAGGCATACTCAAGATGCTTAACCCCCAATTCTTTGCCATTTTTCAAAACTCTTAAAAAATGACCAGCGTGAGGGCCGCCGGTAACCACTAAAATCTCTTTTACCCCCGCTTTAATTAGAGTTTCAATTGGATAAAATATCATTGGCTTATTGTAAACGGGAAGAAGATGTTTATTAGTAGCAAAAGTTAAAGGATAAAGTCTTGTTCCTAAGCCACCTGCTAAAACCACACCTTTCATAACAATTTAAAATTGTAAAACAAAAATTCTAAATTTCAAGCCTCAACTCCACCCGGCGGGATCAGGTGTGTTTGTCAGCAACAACTGAAGCACCATAACTCTCAGGCTTAGTTTTAGCGGTAAAACCATTTCCGGTGACCATTCCCACCACCTCCTTAATCATCTCCCTTGTCGGGCCAACCTCGCCCACATCAATATGAATTTCCAACTCATAAGGAGCCAAAGGATGAAGAGAATTTTTAATAAGAGGGACCAACGACTGAGCCAGTTCAAGCGAATAAAGAGTTTCGGTATAAATTTTTTCTCTTAGAGAATAAATTTTTCGCTTTTTCTGAATTGTCCAAAAATATCTCCCTCCCTTCCCATGTCGATAAATAACCACCGCAGTCACAAAGTCTACTTCCGAAACTCCGTTTAATCTCTTTTCTTGAGAATCGGTGCCAATAACCAAAGTATAATAAACCTTTCTATCCTCGCCGATAAAATTTACAATTTCGGAGACAACCCCGGAAAGGTCCAGCTTTCCCTTAGAAGGACTGATAAAAACTAAATCCATAAACTTGATTATACCAGAATTCATGATAAAATTAAAATGAATGAATGCTTCAGGTTAAAAGTTTAGGAATAATTCTCGAAAAAACTACTCTCCCCTTTGAAAACAAAGGGGTTTTAAATCCTGGATGCATTGAATTTAAAGGAATAACCCATCTTTTCTATCGTGCTATTAATGATCAAGATATTTCTTCCATAGGGTATTGCCAAATTATCGACAATCAAGTAATTAAAAGATTAAAAAAGCCAATAATTTTTCCTTATCACGATTTTGAAAAAAGGGGGGTTGAAGACCCACGAATTGTTTACTTAGATAACTATTTTTATCTTTTATACACCGCCTTTGATGGCCAAAATGCCTTAGTTGCCTACGCAATCAGTAAGGATTTGAAAAAATTTACCAAAAAGGGGTTAATTTCTCCAAAAATTACCTACGATGAAGCAGAAGATATTTTCCGTAATTCCGGCGTAGGAAAAAAATATATTTTTTTTGAAAAACTTTACAAAAGAAAAAAGGGCCATGATGTTCTTCTTTGGGAAAAGGATGCTTCGCTTTTTCCTCGGAAGATAAAAGGAAAATTTGCTTTAATACACAGGATTTTGCCAGGAATTCAAATAGTTTATTTTAACAAATTCTCAGATTTAAATTATGATTTTTGGCGGAAATATTTAAAAAATCTTAAAGACTTTATTATAATTGATCCCAAATATCCATTTGAAAACCGAAATGTTGGTGGTGGCTGTCCACCAATTGAAACCCCTTACGGATGGCTTCTTATTTACCATGCCGTTGAAGATACCAAGAAGGGAAAGGTGTATCATGCCGGAGCCGCTCTCCTTGATTTAAATAATCCCCAAAGAGTTTTGGGGAGGCTTAAAAAACCGCTTTTTTCGCCAACGGCTCCATGGGAAAAAACAGGAATCACTAAAAATGTAGTCTTCCCAACCGGAGCAATTATAAAAGGAGAAAATCTTATTATTTATTACGGAGCAGCCGATACCGTCATTGGAGCAAAATTGGTTAATCTCGAAAGTTTAATTAAAGAAATTAAAAGAAAATAAATTATGAAAAAAAATTTAGAAAAAATTATAACTTTAAAATCAAAAGCAATTAGAGTTATCTATATTTCTTCTTATATTCCCCGCCGTTGTGGTATTGCTACCTATACTAAAGATTTAACTAACGCCATAAATCTCCTTAATCCCCACGCCTTAGCAGAAATTATGGCCGTTACAAAACCTGAGGATAAAATAGATTATCCTTGGGAGGTAAAATTTAAAATCGATCAAGACGAACTTGAATCTTATCTGCAAGCAGCCTTATACATTAACCAATCAGGAGCAGATTTAATTTCGCTTCAGCATGAATTCGGCATATTTGGAGGAAACTGCGGTGAATACATCATTCCTTTGGTCGAGTCTATAAAAAAACCATTGATTACCACCTTACATACGGTAATAGACGATTCAAATTCCTACTATGGAATGATTCTTAAAAGACTAATTAAAAAATCAAAAGCGGTAATTGTGATGATGAAACAAATAAAAGAAAAACTAATCAAAGACTATGGGGCCCTCTCAAATAAAATTGTTGTCATCCCCCATGGCGCCCCTGATCTTCCCCAAAGCCCAACCGAAGAATATAAAAAGAAAAAAAATTTGAATGGAAAAATTGTCCTTGGCAATATTAATCTTCTTTCTAAAGACAAAGGAATTGAATATGCCCTCGAGGCGGTATCCCTAATCAAAGAAAAATATCCAAATGTTTTATATCTTGTCATTGGTCAAACCCACCCCGTCGTTCTTAAAAATGAAGGAGAGAAATACCGCAATTTTCTCGAAGAGAAAATAAAAAAACTTAAAATTGAAAAAAATGTAATATTTATAAATAAATACCTTTCTTTAGACGAATTAATTGAATGGCTAAAAACAATTGACATTTACATTACCCCCTACCTTAATCCTCAACAATCAGCCTCAGGAGCCCTAGCTTACGCCATCGGTTGTGGAAAACCATGTATTTCTACTCCCTATCTTTACGCAAAAGAGGTTCTTTCCTGCGGGAGGGGCATTTTGATCCCCTTCAGAGATGCAAAATCGATTGCTAAATCTGTTTTCTTTCTCTGGGAAAATCCGGAAAAGAGAAAAGAAATCGAAAAAAAGGCATATGCCTACGGCAGATTAATGACATGGCCAAATGTTGCCTTAAAACATCTCGAACTTTTCCGACTCATCTTAACAAGTAATGAAAAATAAAGTTTCCCCGCTTTGGAAAATTAAGCAATTAACCACTAAAATTGGAATTTACCAGCATGGAAAATTAAATCTTCCCGATCCCCAAAAGGGTTATGCCTTAGAAGACCAGGCAAGAGCCTTAATTATAGCCCACGCGTTTAAAGAAAAAAACCTTGAGAAAATTTATCTAAATTATATCAAAAAAGCCCAAACACCAAATGGACTACTTTACCATTACTTTTATGAAGACAAAGGGGGCTTTTGCGATAAAGAATTATCAGGAGAAAAAAAATCATCAATTCAAGAGGCTTACGGGATAACTCTTTGGGCTCTTCTGAAGACAAAAAACTTTAGAAAAGATCCATTCAAAAAAATCGTAAACAATTTAAAAAACCATGCTCGTTCTTGGACCTCCCCACGGGCAATTGCCGCTGCCTTGCTTGGAATGGCTAGCCTCTCCTACAACGATCCTCTTGAAGAAAAATTCTTAGAAAAACTTCATCTTCTTTTTGAAAAAACTGCCCAAGAAGACTGGAAATGGTTTGAAAATTATTTAGTCTACGCTAACGCCATCATCCCTTGGGCCCTTTGGGAAGAAAATCTAAAAAAAGAACGCCCTAATTCTCTTTCAATTGCCGAAAAATCAACTATTTTTTTAATAGAAACTTGCCAAATAAAAGGAATCCCCGCCCCCATAGGAAATAAAAACTGGTTTCAAAAAGGACAAGAAAAACCACTTTATGATCAACAACCAATTGATGCTGCTTATATGGTTTGCCTTCTTGAAAAAGCATATCAAAAAACAAAAAATAAATTTTATTTAGTCTGGGCCAAAAAATGGTGGAAATGGTTTTGGGGAGAAAATATTCAAAAGAAATCTTTAATTGACAAAAATTTTGCCTGTTTTGATGCTTTAACAGAAAATGGAGTTAATTTAAACCAGGGAGCCGAATCCAATATTTGTTTTCTAATGGCTTATCTTGCTGCCAAAAGATTAAAAATTGAAAAATGAGAATTGCCATTTTATCTCCAATCCACTGGCGAACACCCCCAAGAAAATACGGCCCTTGGGAATTAATCGCCAGTTACGTTGCCGAGGGAATGGTCAAAAAAGGACATAAAGTAACACTTTATGCCACAGGAGACTCCAAAACCAAAGCCTCTCTTCGTTGGGTCTGCCCAAGACCAATTTTTGAGGATCAAAATCTTGAGCCTAAAGTCTATCAATATCTTCATGCTGCTTTGGTTTTTGAGGAGGCCTCGCGATTTGATATCATTCATAATCATTATGATGCCTATCCTCTTGTTTTCTCCAAACTAACAAAAACACCGGTGGTAACCACTATCCACGGCTTTTCCTCTCCGCAAGTAGTTAAAATTTACGAAAAATACTCCAATACTTTTTACGTCTCCATTAGTTTTGCGGACCGAAAAAATGCTCCCCACTTAAACTATATTGCCAATATCTATCATGGAATTCCTCTTGAAGATTATCCTTACAACCCAAACCCAAAAAATTATTTTTGTTATATTGGCAGGATTTCGCAAGATAAAGGAATTCATCTTGCTTTAAAATTAGCCAAAAAATTAGACATTAACTTTAAAATTGCCGGATTAATTTCCGGCGAGAATCAAGAATATTTTGAAAAAGAAATAAAACCCAATCTTAATCAAAAAATTCAATTTCTAGGACTTATTACCAACAGCCAAAAGAAAACACTTTTGAAAAACGCCTTGGGATTCTTGCATCTTAATACTTATCCTGAAGGGTTTGGTTTAACCTTAATTGAATCAATGGCTTGCGGAACTCCAGTTATTGGCGGAAATTTAGGTTCAATCCCTGAGGTAATCGAAGACGGAAAAACAGGCTTTGTAGTTAAAAATTTAAATGAGGCTATTGAAGCGGTCAAAAAAATTGTTAAAATTAAAAGAGATTTTTGCCGACAAAGAGTAGAGAAACATTTTTCCCTCGAAAGAATGATCAATGACTACGAAAATGTTTATCAAAAAATTTTAGAAAAAACAAAAAAATGATAAAACTCAAAAAGATTGCCAAAAACAAATATCAATTAGAAAAAATCCCCGGTATGAAAGCCGAGGCAATAGTCTATGTTAAGGAAAAAATGCTTCCCTATCTTCAAAAAGATCTCTCTTTAGAACAATTAGCCGAAGCGGCAATGCTCCCTAAGGTTATCTCTCCGGTTATTGGCATGCCTGATATTCATGAAGGTTTTGGTCTCCCTATTGGCGGAGTAATGGCAACTGAAGGATTGATATCAGCAGGAGCGGTTGGAATGGACATAAATTGCGGGGTAAGACTAATCAGCACTAATCTTGTTTATGAAGAAAAAAAATTTCCCCGAGAACTTTTGCGAACCATCGTCCACAAAATTGAGCGAGAAATTCCTATTGGTTTAGGAGGAGAAAGAAAAAACCTTCCTCCAAAAATTACCCTTCAAAAAGTAATTTTGGAGGGAGCAGAAGCAATAGTTAAGGCAGGTTATGGTGATAAAAAAGATCTTGAATCCATTGAAGAAAATGGCAAAATGACTGAA
>CAZAPL010000020.1:0-16102 GCA_964487495.1 uncultured Gammaproteobacteria bacterium
CTATAGGGAACTTTTCATAGAAAAATTTCCCAGAAAGCCTTAAATATTTCTTGATCTATTTTAAAAAAATATGCGATTGCATATCTTTTTGTTAAAGACCTATATTTTTTAAAACCACTAGATTTTACCGGGAGTTTAAAAGGGGAAGATCTTGTCAAACTCTATTAGCAATACGGCGATATCTTTCAGTGCAAATAAGATAAAATACTTTCGCTGGGTTTTAAGGTTTAGCCCTATATCGGGGGTGTCTATCTATCACACCCCACGGGTGTGAGGGTAACGGGTGTGAGGGTAACGTTGTATCTTTTTTGGAAACCCGAGAAATTAATTTTAATGATAAAATAAAAAAGATGGCAAGAGATTTTTTAAGAGAAAGTAAAAAATTGGGTTTATCTTTGGTGGTTAAAAGACTTCCCTCTTCAACTAGAACTGCCCTGGAGGCTTCCTTGGCTGTCGGTTGTCAGATTGATCAGATTGCCAAATCAATTATTTTCGAGACCTTAGAGAAAGAACCAGTTTTGGTAGTTACAAGCGGGAAAAATAGAGTGAACGAAGAGAAATTGGCTAAAATTTTAGGCAAGGAAGTTAAAAAAGCGGATCCCGATTTTGTTAAAGAAAATACGGGCTTTGCTATTGGTGGTGTTCCTCCCTTTGGTCATAAGAAAAAAATAAAAACTTTTATAGACAAAGACCTTTTTAATTTTTCCGAGATTTGGGCGGCGGCCGGGGATTCTTTTTCTGTTTTTAAGACTACCGGAGAAGAGTTAAGAAGAATAACTGGAGGAGAGGTAATTGAGGTTTCTTAATTTTTAATCTTGAAAAATAGAAAAAATTGTTGTAATTTTTCTATTATGGGTAAGGGTTCGCCAAAAAGAAGGAAATTTGAAATTCGGAAGGCGCAAAAAAGATCCCAAAAATTGGCAAAATTACGCCTTTTATATACTAAAGCAAATTCTCCAAAGGAGAAAGAAAAAATTTTGGAGAAGGTTTTTAAAATTTCTCCTTGGTTGACCAAGGAGGAATTTTTAAAGCCAATTAAGAATTCTTTAGATTAAGTTTTTAATATCATTTTATATGATTGTTCTAAACGATCTTTCGAAAAGATTTGACCATCGTTTTGTGGTTGATGGTTTAAATTTAAAAATTAAACCAGGAGAAATTGTTGGGCTTTTAGGGCCTAATGGCGCCGGGAAAACTACCACTTTAAGAATGTTGGCAGGGGTTTTACCTCCAAGTAGGGGTTCGGTTTTAATCAATAACCAAAATTTAAAGGAATTTGGCAAAGATATTAAAAAAATCATTGGGTTTCTTCCGGAGAATAATCCTCTTTATGATGATTTGACGGTAGAAGAATATTTGAATTTTTGGGCCGAGATTAAAGGTTTGGTTTCTTCTCAAAAAGAGGAGGCGCTCGATTTTGTGATTAAAAATTGCGGAATTAGCGAAGTTTTTTATCGATTAATTGGTGAGTTATCAAAGGGATATCGGCAAAGAGTAGGATTGGCTCAGGCAATTTTGGCTCGCCCGGAAATTTTAATTCTTGATGAGCCAACAGAAGGACTTGACCCAAACCAAAGACAGGAGATTGCAAAATTAATTCGTAATTTGGGGAATAAACGGACAGTTATTATTTCTTCTCATGTTTTGGGAGAAATCTCTAGAATTTCTACCCGGTTGGTAATTATTCATCAAGGAAAGATTGTTGCCGATGAGACTCCAGAAGACTTAAAAAAATTAGGCGGGAAAACGGTATTAATAGAAGTAGAAGTTGAGGGGAAAGGAGTGAAAAAAGTTTTAGAAAATATTCCTGGGGTCTTAAAAGTTGAACAAGAAGAAGAAAATCATTTTATTCTTGAAACAGAAAGAGGAAAGGATATTCGAGAGGACGTTTTTAAGACCGCTGTTTCAAAACATTGGATTTTAAAGAACTTAACCTTAAAAGAAAAAGACATTGAGGAAGTTTTTAGAATATTAACAGAAGGTTGATAAAAAATAATGAACAAGAGAACAATTTTTGTAATTGCCAAGAAAGAATTTTTTTCCTTCCTTTCAAGTTCTTTGGCTTATGTGATAATTGTCCCATTTCTCATTCTCCCAATCTTTTTATATCTTAGAAATGCATTAGCAGTTGGAGAAGCAAATTTACGTTCTTATTTTGAAATTCTTTTTTGGTTTTTATTAATTATCGGTCCGGCTTTATCAATGAAACTTATTTCAGATGAAGAAAGAATGGGGACTTTAGAACTTCTTTTTTCTCACCCAATAAGCGAGATAGAAATCATTTTTGGGAAATTTTTAGGAGCTTTATGTTTTTATCTTTGTTTTTTGGTTGCCACTTTAAGTTTGCCAATTACTCTTCTTGTTTTTTCTCGGGCCGATATTGGGCAAATTTTTAGTCAATATCTTGGTGGTTTTTTAGTTGGGGCAGTGTTTATTGCTATTGGGATTTTTGCTTCTTCTTTAGTAAGAAACGCTATTAGCGCATTTTTGATGGCAGCAGCCATAAGTTTTGTTGTTTTTATAATTGGCTTTGATTATGTTGTTCTTTTTCTGCCTTTTCCTTTTAATAGGGTGGCTTCTGAGATCTCTATTTTTTCTCATACTCAGAACTTAGCCCGCGGATTGATTGACTTTCGAGATCTTTTTTATTTTTTAACCTTAGGAGGATTATTTTTGCTTATTGCGACAATTAGTTTAAGGAATAAAAAAACAATTGAGGATACAAAAGAAAAAGCAAAAATGAATTTGGCGGTGGGGATTTTAATCGGAATTGGGATTCTTGCCAATATTTTATTTTCTGCTTATCCTTTAAGAATTGATTTAACTTCAGGCAAAGTTTTTACTCTTTCTTCCGGGACAAAACAGACCCTAAAAACTTTACCTGATATTGTCAATATTACCTTTTATACCTCTTCAACCCTTCCTTCTCAAATGCAGATTGTGGCTCGTTCTGTTTCTGACCTGTTAAAAGATTATCAAAGATTTTCTAAGAATATCCGTTTTAAGGAGGTTCATCCTGATGTAGATAGCAAGGCTTTAGAGGAAGCAAGAAGTGTCGGCATTGAGGAAATAACTTTTAATACCATTTCTTCCGGTAGGTTTGAGGCTCAGACGGGATATTTAGGAATGACATTAAGATATGGGGAAAAACAGGAGATAATTCCTTTTATCTCCGAACTTTCAGATTTGGAATATCAAATAACAAGAAGAATTAGAAAATTGACTAAAGAGAAAGAAAATATTGTTGGATTGTTTGAAAATGGGTTTTCTTTCCAGGATAAAATTTTAACAGAACTTTTAGAGACTGAATACAAAATTGAAAAAATTGGTGAAGGGGAAAAAGAGAAAACAAAAGATATTTCTGTCTTAATTGTTTTGGATGATGGTAGTCAGGAAAGTACTGCTTCTTCTCTAATTAAAGATTATCTTTCTTCTGGGGGAAGAGTTTTTTATTTAGGTGGAGGGGTAAATGTTAATCAGCAAAGTTTAAATGCTTATAAATCGAATTCTAAAATTAGTGATTTTTTGAGGGAATTTGGGGTGGTGATTAACAATGATTTAGTCTACGATCTCCAATTAAATGAAGTAGTTAGTCTTTTTGATGGAAAAATGCGTTATCTTCTTCCATATCCATTTTGGATAAGAACCCTTCCTCAAGAGAATAAATTTTCCCCTTTGGTTTCGGTTAAAAGCGTTACTTTGGGTTGGCCAAGTTCTTTAAAGATTGATAAAAAAGAGGGTTATAATTACCGGATTCTTCTTGAGACTTCACCAGAATCAGGGAAGACCGAAGATTTTTCGCTTATTTTACCAACATCAATTAAAAGACTGACCTCTTCCCAAAAAGAGAAAATTCCTTTGGCGGTTTTAATTGAAAAAGACAATTTGGCAGTGGTTGCAGTGGGAACCAGCACTTTAGCGGAAGATCAGTTTATTGGTAATAATCAAGATAATTTCTCTTTCGTTTCCAATATAGTTGATTATCTTGCCTCTGACAAAGAGGTTGCTTCAATTCCTAGCAAATCGTTAGGAAGAGTTATCTTTGAATTTAGTTCTCCCTCTCAAGTTTTGATTGTCCAATGGGGGAATTTATTAATTCCTCCATTTTTAGTAGGTATTTTTGCTTTTTGGTATCTAAGGAGAAGAAAGATTTTAACTTTAAGAAAATTGGAGTGATAGTTTATGAGCAATAAGACTTTAAGAAATCTTTTAATTATTTTCTTATTCCTTCTGATAATTTTTCTTGTTAAAAATTATTTTTCTCTTATTTTTCCTAACTCCTCTTTATATCAAAAAAATTTGGCAAAATTTAAAAAAGAAGAAATTTTCCAGATTGAAATTTCTAAAAAGAATGAGAAGAAATTGACTTTAAGCAAAAGAGATAATAATTATTGGCAGGTTGATGGGAAAAGGGCTAATCAAAATTTAGTTGATGAATTTTTAAACGCCGTTTTTGCTAAAGATAATCCGGAAATTATCGCCCAAACAGAGAAAAAACATCAAGAACTTGAGGTTAATGAAGATTTAGGCTATAAAGTGGTTTTAAATCAAAATCTTTCTTTTTTCTTGGGTAAATTTTCTTATCCTGGCGTTTGTTTAAGGTTTGAAGGCCAAAATGAAGTGTTCTTTGTTAAAGGATTTTCTTCTTATTTGGTTTCCTTAGATCTTAATGATTGGGTAGATAAAACTATATTTTCTCAAGATAAAGAAAAAATAAAATCAATAGAAATAAAGAAAGCAAAAAAGGAAATGAAGCTTGTTAAAAAAGATAAAGATTGGGTTTTGCAGGGAGGGAAAGAAGAAAAGATAGAAAAAGAAAAAATTGATTCAATTCTTGGGGAGATTTCCTCTTTGGCGGCAGTAAGAATTTTTGAGGAAAGCGATTTAAAGGTTTATTTGGGCAAGCCAGAAATCGAAATTTATATTGGATATGAAGGAGGGGAGGAGAAGTTAAAAATTTTTGAGGGCGAAGACGATTATTTAGTTGAAAGAGGAAGCGATAAAGAAAAATTTATCCTCCGCAAATATAGTATTAGTACTCTAATTAAATTTTTTGAAAAAGGAAATTAAGGATTAGAAATTTTTGATTTCTTTTAATATTTTTTTCAATTTCATTTTTATTCCTGGGCTGGTGTATCTATTCTACTTCCGGTGTGGAAATATGCTTTCAATGGAGTCCATTATATTATAAAATATGGAATACGAAATCATACACTCCCAAAAAATGGTATGAATTAGCAAAAGATTTGTATGAACTAATTGCGACAGACATCAACGAGGCGTCTACGGATATCTTGCCGAAAATTTACCCAAAACTGGTTGTGATGTATGAATTCTTTCGTTTAATCCGAGAGCAAGATTTCCATTCTAAATGCCCCCCAGATATAGGAGAATTCCAAAAAGAAATTTACAAAATGGAAGAGAACCTGGCTGACGCTTAAAACAAATTAAAAGGCAGTTAGATCCAAAAAACAGAAAAACATCTTATTATTTGGATTTAATGAAAAGATTTAATGAAAAAATCGTTTAGTTTGCGATATTTTAATTGCGAATAATTTTCTATTTATAGAGGATGGGGAGGGGGGATGTTTTCAGTGGTAAAGGACAGATTTTTCCTTTTTGGCAACCAAACCCATACTTACATATTAGAAGACTGATGATGATAGAAAAGAGTAGAGAGTTTTTGTTGAGCATTTTTCTGAAGAGATAAAAATGTTTAGCCAAAAATTACCCTTCAGGTTATATTTCTGGAAGGTGCAAAGCTTTTGGTCGGGGTGCCGGGAATTGAACCCGGGCCAGACGCACCCCATGCGCCTATTCTACCGTTAAACTACACCCCGAAATAACCAGTTGTATTTTAGCAAAATTTGTGCTAAAACTAAAGTTGATATGGCAAATAACCAAAAACTTGAGGCAATTAAACTTGCTATAGAACAGATTGAGAAACAGTATGGCAAGGGTTCGATTATGAGGCTTGGTGATCAACCTCAAGGACAGATAACCACCGAAGTTATTCCTACTGGTTCAATTGCTTTGGATTTGGCTTTAGGAGTAGGAGGAGTTCCCCGGGGGAGAATTACAGAAATTTATGGACCAGAAGCCTCGGGAAAGACTACTCTTTGTCTTCATATTATTGCCGAAGCCCAGAAGATGGGAGGAACAGCCGCTTTTATTGACGCCGAACATGCTTTAGATCCTCTTAGGGCGGAGTCAATTGGAGTAAAACTTTCCGATTTGCTTATTTCTCAACCTGACACTGGCGAGCAGGCTTTGGAGATTGTGGAGACTTTAGTTCGTTCAGGTGCAGTTGATGTGGTGGTTATTGATTCGGTGGCAGCCTTGGTCCCTCGGGCAGAACTTGAGGGAGAAATGGGAGACGCTATGGTAGGAATTCAAGCAAGACTGATGTCTCAGGCTCTAAGAAAACTTACCGGGGCAATTTCTAAATCAAAGACAGCGGTTATTTTTACTAACCAGTTAAGACAAAAAATTGGGGTAATGTTTGGTAATCCTGAGGTTACTCCTGGAGGACTGGCTTTAAAATTTTATTCCTCAGTTAGAATTGATACTCGGAAAATTGATACCATAAAAGATCAACAAGGGATAGTTATTGGTTCAAGACATCGAGCTAGAGTGGTTAAAAATAAAGTTGCTCCTCCTTTTAGAACCGCCGAATTCGATATTATGAATATTGGGGGAATTTCAAAATCGGGAGGAATTTTGGATGTGGGAATGGAGATGGGAATAATTTCTAAATCAGGAAGTTTTATAAAATATAATCAAACTCTTTTAGGTCAAGGCAGAGAAGCAGCAAAACTTTATCTTGAGGAAAATCCAAAGGTTGCCGAAGAAATAACTAAAAAAATTTGGGAACAGGTAAAATCTGGTAAAAAATTGGTTCCCACCGAAATCGGCGAGGAAGTTTTAGAAGAATAGCGTGCCCCAAATAACTGATATTAAACGTCAGAAGAAAAACCCCAAACGTTTCAGTGTCTATATTGATGGTAAATTTTCTTTTGGACTTGATGCCGATAATTTGGTCAAATCTGGGCTTGAAGTTAGTCAAGAAATTTCTCAGGAAGAAATAGAGAAAATGGTTAAGGAAAACGAATTTTTTAAAATTTATGAACAGGTTTTGAAATTTTTTTCTTATCGCCCTCGTTCCGAAAAAGAACTTCGCGATTGGTTTAAAAAAAAAGAAGTGGGCGAAGAAGTACAAAAATTAATATGCCAGAAATTAAAACAAGTTGGCCTCCTTAATGATGAAGAATTTGCCAAATGGTGGATCGAACAGCGGACAGCTTTCAGGCCTTCGGGTTTAAGATTGCTTGCTTTGGAACTTCGGCAAAAAGGAATTTCAAAAGATTTAATTTCGAAATTGCTAAATTGTTATATACCTAAGGATGCAGAGTACGAGTTAGCCAAGAAGGCGGTTGAAAAAAAATTAAAATCATTAAGACATCTTTCTGATTTAGAACTTAGAAAGAAACTAGGGGCTTTTTTATCTCGTCGTGGTTTTTCCTTTGCGGTAATCAAAAAGATTATAGGTGAAATTAAATCTTTTTCTTTATAGAAGGGGTTTAAGACTTAATATCAATTTTCCTGTCGTAAATTTTTTCTCATAAATTTTTGATGGTTCCAGCTTTTCTCTATTGCATATTTTGGAACGATCGCTCCAAAATATGCAATATGGTAAAGCGAGAAATAGATCTTTTGGTGAAATAAAATGGATATTTCAGAAATTAAATTTTCTTAATTCTTACTGCCGTAGCCTTGAAATTTGGGGTAAAAGTTTCTTCGTCAAATTCCAAAGGAAACAGAGTGTTGATTAGAAATTTTTTTGAATGGAAAGAAGCGGCAACTGTTCCTTTGGGGATTGACGGATCAATTTTGACTGCTCCTGAAAGGCTGGAAACTATACTTTCAACTTCAATTTTTTCTCCGTTTTTAATTTTGAGTTTTAAGGCATCGTCTGGGCAAAGATAAAAAACTTCTGATTTTTCTGTTTCTTTGGAGGTTAGGAAAGAGTCAGGTTGGCGAAAGGTAGTTAAAATAAATGGGTATTTTTCACTGCGGGGATCGTCGTATCCCTCCCAATCTTCGGGGAAAAACCTTCGGAATTTTTCCGTTTTTTGGGGCCAGCCATCCTTTCCTCCATAGATTTCCCTTGGGGAAAGACAGTGATAATCTGAGATATTGTTGACAATCTCTTTAAAAATTTCCTCTTCGTTTTGATAGTTAAAATCTTCTTCTTTTCCCCAGAATTTTGCCAGATTTTGATAGATTTGCCACTCTGGTTTTGATTCTTTATACGGCGGAAGAACCCGACGGACTAACCTAACACGCCTTTCACCATTGGTAATAGTGCCAGTTCTTTCAATTAGAATGGGCGAAGGTAAGATTACTTTGGCGTATTCGCAAGTTTTATTAAAATAGGGATTAATAAGAACTAAAAACATTTTTTCCAAATTTCCCCAAAGTCTTTTAAGATCAGGTAAAGACTGAGCAGGATTAAAGTTAGAAATAAAAGCAGCCTTAACCGGAGAAAGATAGAAAGATTCAATCATATTTTTGCCTTTTTCAAAGGGGCCTTCAGATTTTGGTAAAGGGTTTAAGTTCATATCGCCTGCCCCTTGAACATTTATTTCTCCTCTTAAGGTTAAAAGAAGGGCATTTTTTAGAATTACTAAATTTAAGAGAGTATGGACGTTTTCGATTCCGTTTATGTGTTGGGTTAAGCCCATTCCATGAAAGACTCCCAAAGAAGAAGAAAGAGAAATAGACTCTCCTATTTTTAGAAAATCTTCCTTTTTGATTTTACAGATTCCGGCAACAAATTCTGGGGTAAATCTTGCTGTTTTTGTTTTTAACTTTTCAAACCCTTCAAGATTTTTTATTTTTTGGGGGATACTTTTCTTAAGAAGGTAATTTATGATTCCATTTAAAAATACCAATTCTGATCCTTGTTCAATGACGCTTACCAAATCGTCTCTTTTAAGTGTTTTTGCCGTTAAAGAAATCATTGAACCGACTAAAATAATTTTTAGATTTCTTTTTTGTTTTTCCGCAAGAACTTTGTGCCAAAAAACAGGGTAGTTACTCGCCGGATTTGAACCAATAATAAACAAAGTATCGATTTTGAAAAGATTTTCTATTAAACTTAGATTTGGAGTTCCAAAACAATCATTCATTGCCTGAATGGTGGGTTGATGACAAAGTCGAGCGCAGCAGGCATCAATATTATTAGTTGAGAAGACTTTTCTGGCGAATTTTTGAATTACGAAGTTGTCTTCATTGGTGATTCTACCTGAGCCAGAAAAGAAAACTTCCTGGGGAGCAAGGTCTTTGGTGTTTTCAAAAATGAATTTTAAGGCTTCTTTCCAGGAGACCTCTTTAAGTTTTCCGTTAATTTTAATTTGGGGTTTGCCAAGACGATTTTTATTAAAGATTTCTCCAATGGTTAAGCCTTTAAGACAAGGTTTTCCTAAAGAAATTGGATCCGTTTGGTCACCAAGGGTTTTTAAGGTATCACCATCAGCAATATATTTAAGCCGACAACCAACTCCGCAATAAATGCAAGAAGAACAAATTTCCATTTAATTTATAATATCATATTGACGAAGATTTATTAAGAGAGTATAATAAATCACTAAGACGAAAGGAAATCTGGAATGATGAAAGAGGCAGCGGATTTTAAACTTTTTAGAATTTTTCCTTACCTAAACGCGTAAAGGCGTTTCCTTCATCTTTCCTTTCTTTCGTCTAAATTTACTATGGCTATTTTTAGTGGGAAATCAAAGAAAAATATTTCTGAGATTGAAATTGCTTCCTATTTAGTAAAAAAGGAAGAAGAGTTGCAACGAAGAGAAGAAGAATTGGAGAGAGAAAAAGAAAAAATTGCCGGACTTTCTAGGGAGGAAGCCAGAAAGTTAATTCTTAAAGAGACGGAAAAGAAATTAACGGCAGAAATTTCCCGGAAAATTAGAGAGGCAGAGGAAGAAATAAAAGCCACTGCTTCTGAGAAAGCAAAAGAAATTTTAGTTGAGGCGATGCATCATGGAGTGACCGATTGGGTTTCCGAATACACAGTTTCGGTTATTCGTCTTCCTGACGAAGAAATAAAAGGAAGGATAATTGGTCGTGAGGGGAGAAACATTCGGACTATTGAACAAAGTACTGGCGTGGAACTTGAACTTGATGAGACGTTAGATCTTCGGATTTCTTCGTTTGATCCAATAAGAAGAGAAATTGCCCGTTTATCCTTGGAAAAACTTATTCGCGATGGTCGAATTCAGCCTGGGAGAATTGAAGAGGTAGTTGCCCAAACTAAAAGGCAAATGGAGGAAATTCTTTTTGAGGAGGGGAAAAGAATTTGCCATGAAGTTGGAGTTTATAACCTTCATCCAGATTTAGTTAAAATGATTGGAAGATATAAATATCGTTTTTCTTATGGACAGAATCTTGCTCAGCATACCATTGAAGAAACAAAAATTGGAGTTTCTCTGGCTTACGAACTTAAGGCTGATGTTAACGTGGTTCGTTTAGGTTGTCTTTTGCATGATATTGGGAAGGTGGTTACTGATGAAGAAGGAACTCATGTTGAATTGGGTGTTGATCTTTTGAAAAGATATTCAATTCCTCAAAAAGTTATTGACTGCGTTGCGGAACATCATGAAGATAAGCCTTTTTCTTCAGTAGAATCGACTTTGGTTTGGATTGCTGATGCCGCTTCCGGTAGTCGTCCTGGAGCCAGATTTGAGTCCCATGAAGAATATCTCAAACGAATGACCCATATTGAGGAAGTTGCCAGAGCCTTTCCAGGAGTAGCCGAGGCTTTTGCTTATCAGGCAGGAAGGGAGGTTAGAGTTATAGTTAATCCCGAGGAGATCTCAGATAGCGAATTGCCATTTCTAACTAAAAAAATCGCCGAAAAACTTGAGGAAGATGTTGGATTTGTTGGTCAAATAAAAGTAGTGGCAATTAGAGAAACAAGAGCCCTTGAAATAGTTAAGCAAAAGAATTAATCTTGACAAATTTGATTTTTATATTTTATTATTTTAACTAAGAATGATGAGGAAAAGTGATTTAGTAGAAGTTATTGCCAGAAAGGCTCATTTGACGAAGAAGGCGGCAACTGAGGCATTAGAGACTTTTATCTCAGAAGTTGAGAAAGCCTTAGTGAAAGGAGAAAAAGTAGTTTTGTCAGGTTTTGGAACCTTTAAGGTGGTGAATGTTAAAGAGAAATCTGTAATTGTTCCTAAAACGGGGGAGAGAAAGACTATAAAACCTCATCGTGCTCCTCGTTTTTCTGCCGGTCGCTCCCTTCGCAAACTTATTAAAGGGTGATATAATTTTTTAAAGGGTGATATAATTTTTTTGATGTCTATAATTTCTGTTTCTTCCTTAGAAGAAATATTATCAAGTTCAGGAAAAGAGTTTTTGGGTCAATAAAATTTTTATTTAAAAGAAAATATAAAGAAGTTCGGGCAGTTGACGGGATTTCTTTTGAGATTGAAGAAGGGGAATTGGTCGGATTTATTGGTCCAAATGGAGCAGGGAAAATTGCAACTCTGAAATGTCTTTCTGGCCTTCTTTATCCAACTTTTGAAGAAATTTCGGTTTTAGGTTTTACTCCCTGGGAGAGGAAAACAGAATTTCAGAAACAAATTGCTTTATTAATGGGACAGAAGAATCAACTTTGGTGGGATTTGCTACCGATGGAAACCTTTTCCCTCAATAAAGAAATTTACGAAATTCCTAAATAATCAGTTTAAGAAAATTCTTGACGAGTTAGTGAAATTGCTTGAGGTTGAAGATACCTAAAAGTTCAAGTTCGTAAACTTTTTTTATGTCAACGGATGAAATGTGAACTTATTGCTGCTCTTTTACATTCTCCACGGGTTTTATTTTTAAATGAACCAACCATTGGTTTGGATGTGGTGATACAGAAGAAAATGCGCGATTTTATTAAAGAATACAACCGGCACTACAAAGCGACAATTTTACTTACCTTTCATTATATGAGTGATGCTAAGGAGTTATGCCGTCGGGTTTTAATTATTGATAAAGGGAAAATTGTTTTTGATGGCTAACTTTCAGAAATTACCCAAAAATATGCTGATCATAAATTAATTTTTTTGATTTTATCTTAAGAGGTAGAATGGAAAACTTTGAATGATTTGGGAGAAATAAAAGAATTTAATTATCCAAAATTAGTTTATTTGGTTAAGAGAGATGAGGTTTCTAAAATTGCAGCTAAAGTTTTGGAAAAATTGCCAGTAGCCGAGTTAAATATTGAAGAGCCACCGATTAAAGATATAATCCGTGAACTTTTTACCAGCAAGAATTATGTTTAAGTATTTGACTTTGGCAGAAATTACTTTTGAGGAGTATTTAGTTTATCGGTTAAATTTTGTTTTGTGGCGATTTCGCAGTTTTGTTAGTTTTTTGACCTTATTTTTCTTTTGGTTGGCAATTTATGGTAATCGGAGTGAATTTTTAGGCTATCAAAAACCCAAATGTTTACACTTATGTGGTGGGAATTGCTGTTTAAGAAGTATTATTTTGGATTCTCGTTTAGTTGATTTAGGTGGGCAAATAAGGAGTGGAGAATTAACTAAGTTGATTCTTCGGCCTTTGGGGATATTTTCTTTTTGGCTTTCCCGCGATTCAGTAGATAAACTTTTAAATTTTTTTTACTTTTTTGGAATTAGAGATTGTTTTGGCAATTTTTAAATTTGCTTTTTGGTTTCCAACAAAGGTAGAGACTTATGCTATTTTTACTTTATTGGTAATTTTGGCGATATTTTTGTATTTCTTTCTAAGTTTTGTGATTTCTGCAACTGCTTTTTGGGCTGAGGAAATTTGGGCAACCCGTTGCTTTTTGGGGTGATTTTTTGGAATTTTTTGCCGGTACTTTTTCCTCAATTGATGTTTTACCCCTTTGGCTTCAAAAATAATTTATCTTACCCCTTTTCCTTATTTAGTTTTTTATCCTTTAAAAATTTGGTTGGAGCAAGTTTCAGGAATAGAAGCAATAAGGGCAATTTTGGTTTTTTCTGGCTTTTATTGTTTTGGTGGTTGGCTAAATTTTTGTGGGAAAAGGGAGTGAAAAACTACGGAGCATACGGTGGTTAAAATAATCATATATTGATATATGAGTATTGGATTTTTAAAAAAGATTATTAAAATTTGGTTAATGGTAAGTTTACGGGCGGCCCAAAGCCAACTTTTAACCACTTGGGCAGGGATTTTGTTTTTAGTTGGGAAAATTATTAGATTTTTATTGTTTTTTATTTTTCTTTTTGCGGTTTTTGATTCGGCGAAAATTTAGCCGGTTATAGTCGGGGGCAGGCAATTTTATTTTTTAGTTTTTAATTTAGTTGATATTTCAGTCCAATTTCTTTTTTGCGGTGTTTATCAATTTCGGCCGTTAGTTGTTTCTGGCAGTTATGATTTAGATTTGTTAAAACCTTTATCTTCTTTTTTCGGCCTATTTTTGGTTGGGCTGATATTTTGGATTTTACTACTTTGGTGCCCCTTTGGATTTATTTTTTGTGATTTGGGTTTAGCCAGGGGATTTTTGGGATCAGAAATTTTATACTATTTTTAGCTCCTTTTTATCTCTAGTTTGATTTTGGGTTTTGCTTTTCATTTGTTTGTTTGCGCTGTTGTATTTTAACAACCGAAATCGATCATTTAGTTTGGGTTTATCGGGATTTAACTAATATGGCGCGATTTCCCACTGATATTTATACTAAGGGAAATTCGCTTGATTTTAACTTTTACTATTCTCGTAGTCATTTTGATTACTATTCCGGCAAAAGCTTTAATAGGGGTTTTATCTTGGCAGTGGGTAATTTTTTCATTTCTAATTTCTGGCCGAAGGAGGTATGTTCTGACCCAGTCAACGTCGAGATTTTAAGTTGTTACCTTAAGATTATTTAAACCTTCTTCGAGTTCCTTTTTTTACCTGCCAAAAGCGACTCTCTGACGTACCGCCAGGAAACAGCAGCCATCCGGTCCAAGCCACCTGCCTGGGGAGATAATTCTACTGCAGTTTGATAAGCAGAGGAGAAGACTTCCCAATTTATTTTTTTGCCTTGTTGTTTTTGGGCGATTTTTTTCCATGACAGCAACAGCCCAGGCGGATGAACCCATTTCCGCTTCGTTAATTGCTTGATTAAAATATTTCACTGCGTGATCAAGAAAGAATCCAGTTAGCCCCGCCATACAAAGATGCCATTTAGCCGTATCTCGATGCATCTCTTCCCTCATTTGATATTCTTTACCTTCGGGATCTTTTTTCATTTCTTCGGCTGCTTTTACCACGACTTGATTTTTATAATAGGTTTGAATTACATCTTTAGTTTTTAGAAGATACTTGGCTGGTTTTCTCCTTTTCATTCACCCTATAGAGACTCATCAAGGTAACCACCCAAATTCTTCACCAACACATTTTATTAACCAGTTTTTCTGAAGAAAGGTTGGGAATTTCTTCCGGAGGAATTAAGCCGGACCTAAGTGCATCTTTCAAAGCACTAGCAAGAGGACCCCTTACCCGTTTTATTTCGGCTTGATAAATTGACGCTGATTATTTCTTACCATAGCGCCTATAATATCAAATTTGGCTTTCGAAAGTAAGCGGAAAATGGTAAAATTTATCCACAATGAAAAAATATTTTATCAAAACTTATGGTTGTCAGATGAATAAGTCTGATTCGGAGAGAATTGCTGGTTGGTATGAAAGTCGGGGTTGGGAAAAAGCAAAAAAGATTGAAGAAGCAGATGAAATAGTGATTAATACTTGTTCGGTAAGACAATCAGCCGAGGATAGGGTGTATGGCCTTATAAATAATTTGGCAAAATCCAAAATCATCCTCACCGGTTGTATGCTTAGGTATCCGATTGCAGATCTGAAAAAGAAATTACCCGCGGTGAGCGAATTTAGGAAAATTTCCGAATTCAAAGTTCGCGATCCAAAATTCGCAATTCGCAAATCGCAAATTCATGCCTGGGTACCGATTATGGAAGGTTGTTCCCATTTTTGTACTTATTGCGTTGTTCCCTATGCTCGCGGTCCGGAGAAAAGTCGGCCTTTTGAGGAAATTGTTTGTGAGGTGGAAGAACTAGCAAAAAGAGGTTATAAAGAAATAGCCTTGTTGGGTCAAAATGTTAATTCTTATGGGAAAGACCTAAAAACAAATCCAAATTTCAAAATCAAAAATCCAAAATTAAAATTAAAAATTAAAAATTTTAAAAAATTTAAGACACCTTTTGCTTTGCTTCTGGCAGTTTTACACGAAACTCCGGGGATTGAAAAAATATCTTTTATTACCTCAAATCCTTGGGATCTACCAGACGATATCATCGAAGCAATGGGTTTACCAAAAATTGACAGGTATTTACATTTACCAGTCCAATCTGGCGATGATGAAATTTTGCGAAGAATGAACCGCCCCTATACCGTAAAACAATATCTTTTGCTGGTTAAAAAAATTCGCCGGCGAATTCCTGACATTAAAATAGGGACGGATATTATTGTCGGCTTTCCCGGAGAAACTGAAGAGCAATTTCAAAACACCGTCAAACTCTGCCAAAAAGTGGGTTTTGAGAAAGCCTATATTGCGATGTATTCTCCTCGTCCTAGTACCGCCGCTTTCAAATTTGAAGACGACGTTCCCTATGAAGAAAAAAAGCGAAGATGGAGGATTTTAGAAGAATTGCTTAAAAGAGAAAGAATAAAGGGATAGCCCAAGGAAACCCAATCGGCGCGATAACTAAATCTTCTAGGGTAAAGTTTAAAAACAGCCACTAACGATGTTAATATAGCGGCTATGTATCGGGCTAAATGCAGGAAATGTTCTGGGAAAAAGTTTTGGAAGGTTAGAAGAGGCAAATTAAAGTGTAAAAATTGTGGATATGAGTTTGTGCCAAAACTTGGCGGGGTTAAGTTGATCAGGTATCAGTGGAAGGCTCTTTTAAGATGGTTTCTAAGATGTCAAAGCGTTAATGTTGTCGTTGAAGAAACGGGCATATCAAAGTACAAGGTCTTAAAAGCGCTAACTCTGGTACGTCAAGTAATGTCAGTTGATATACCTGA
>CAZAPL010000021.1:0-6840 GCA_964487495.1 uncultured Gammaproteobacteria bacterium
GGTGCCAGCCGCCTCTGCCATTTGGAGAAAAAATACCTCTTACTGATAATCTTGGTTTTCCTTCATGAACCTACCCACACTGTTGATCCTCAGGTTAGATTTGATGAAATTGCAAAAGGAAAATATTATCTAGTTTCTACCAACGGCTGCTTCCCGCAGATTTTCAATTTTGACAAGTCATGGCTAACTATCATTCTTAAAGAATGGGATTTTTTTAAAAAGACGTTTTTTGAGGCAACCGATGATGAAACTTTAAATTTAATCAGAGATAATGGGCTAAAAGGAACTTTGGATGCAAAAAACGAATTTGTTGCCATGCCTGTGTGCCAACCTTGGAGAAAGAAGTTTAATAGGTCTAAGATGGCAGCTTGAAGAAATTCATCCAGATTCGTTTATTGACCGGTCGGAAAGCGTACAAAACCTGGTGATCTCAACTTGGGGTTGGATCATGTTTGGTCCAAATACTCCTTTTCTCCAGTAACCCCCAAGTATGGCAAAAAACATGGTAAGAAATTAATCTGGCGCTTTTAAACCGGAGGGGAGGATTTTATTAGTAAGGGAGTACTTCTGCTCCTAACTGTTGGTTATCTTTTAACACCTCATTAAAAAAAGGGGGAATGTCTAAAAAGTCCGTGACCTGTACAAGGACTTGACAATCCCATAATATTATGATATAATTTGCCTCAGATCCTGAGGTATGTTCGGACAGGACATACTTTGGGATTTTTTTATGGGAAAAATTAAGATAATAATTTCCTTTTTTATTATTTTTGTTTTCTATTTAATTTTAGAAAAGCCTGTTTTTTCGCAAACCGCCAATTCTAGCGGTTCTTCGGCTATTCTAAAAAATTCCTTAATAGAAAGGGATAATCGAGAAGATATTCTTAAAAATTTTCTTATAAAATACAATTCTCCGCTTGTTCCTTATGCTAAAGATTTTGTTAAAGCAGCCGACTTTTACGAGGTCGACTGGAAACTTTTACCTGCCATCGCAGGAGTAGAGTCAAGTTTTGGCAAAAGAATTCCAAAAGATTCATTTAATGCTTATGGCTGGAATAATGGAAAATTTAAATTCTCCTCCTGGGAGGATTCTATCTGGTATGTTAATTCTCAACTTAAATTTAATTATTTAAATCGAGGAAAAAAATCAATTTCCCAAATAGCCAAAATTTATGCTCCTCCTTCAAATTCCTGGGCAGGAAAGGTTAATTTTTTCATAAGAGAAATTGAAAAACAATCCAATCTTCTTCCCAATTTTTAATCAAGAAATGATATAATATCCTCTAAATAAGCTCACTTAAAAAGCCGCAGTGCTGGAATTGGCAGACAGGCACGGCTTAGGACCGTGTGGGGAAACCCGTAGAGGTTCAAATCCTCTCTGCGGCACCACACTGATTAACCATGACTCAACTGACGCAGGAAGCGCAAATCTTATCCCAAATTATCAGCGAACCCCAAGAAAGAAAATCCCTCCTTGGAGAAGAAACAATTTCTGTATCAAAAGCCGTTTCAATGGCAGCAGTTATCTATGAAGCAGCCAGAAACGCAATTGAATTTAGAGCAGAACATTTAATTCGTCGAGCGGCAATTGAAAGAATTTTAAAAAGAAGAATAATGATAAATCCTACTGGTAGGGGAACAGCTGAGGCATTAATCAAAGAACTTCTTTGGGCTAGATATTTAGAAAATGGTTCTATTCCCAAAAAAATTGTTGAGGAAATCCAAAAAACTATTGATAAATATTTACTTTTTCGTCAAGAAATTATAAAAACAAAGTCTCCTCGAGAAAAAAAATATTTTTCAGATTGGATTTTAGGAATTGCTTCCTGCGAAATTGAAAAAAAACTAGTTCCTGCTCCAAAACGGGAGGCTTTGATTAATTTCGTATATCGAACTCTAAGAAAAAAAATTATTTTTCCATTTGAAGAAAACCAAAAAACCTATAATATGCAAATTTATATTGCTACTCATCGTGGTTTCGCCTTAAGCGATGAACCAATAATTCGTTTTCATCTTTTCATTTCTTTCTTCCCTGATTGGATGGATTTTAGATTCGAAGAAGCCTTAAAAATTGTCCCTTATTTTGAGGGAACCTTAAAAGAAATCGAAAGTCAACTTAATTATCCTCTAAAAGATCAACTAAGAAGACGCGTTTTAAAAGAAGCCGCGCCTTTTAACGTCATTAGAGATTTAATCGAAGAATATCCCTTAGAATTTAAAAAAATTATCTTAAATCCACAAATCTTAGAAGAAAAAATAAAAAAAATTCTAAATAAAAAATATCAAGAAACAAAAAACAAACTCAAAAGAGCAGCCATAAGAGGAATTATTTATATTTTTTTAACCAAAATGATTTTTGCCTTTATTTTAGAGATTCCTTTTGAATTATTAATTAAGAAAATAAATTATTTTTCCTTGATTGTAAATTCTCTCTTCCCGCCATTTTTAATGTTTTTGGTTACCACCTCTATTAAAATTCCCGGAGAAGAAAACACTAATAAGATAATTGAAAAAATTAAAGAGTACATTTATATTAATCAACCAATCAAAACGAAAATTGAAATTAATTCTTTAACTAAAAGAAAAATCACTAATTTTGTTTTTACGCCTATTTATTTTTTAACTTATATTTTAATCTTTGGAGGGGTAATTTTTCTCCTCTCTAAAGCCCATTTTAATGTCTTAAGTCAAATAATTTTTCTTTTCTTTCTTTCAGTGGTCTCTTTTTTTGGCTATAGAATTAGGCTTTTAACTAAAGATTACGAAATTGAAGAAAAAGAGGGAATTTTGGCGCCAATTTTAGATTTCCTTTTTCTCCCTATTTTGCGAATTGGGCAATGGCTCTCAAGAGAACTTGCCCACATTAATATTCTGATTTTTATCTTTGATTTCATTATTGAAGCGCCATTTAAGGCCTTTTTTGAAGTAATTGAACAATGGATTCACTTTATCAAGATAAAAAAAGAAGAAATCACTACTTAGATTATTATACCAATCTAGTGGTAAAATATTTTTAACTTATGAAGATTCTCTTTTTAGGAACTTCGGCTGGCTGGCCGCTACCTCGTCTCGGTTGTCAATGCGAAATTTGTGTCTCTTCAGATCCAAAAGACAAAAGAAAAAGGCCCGTCATTTTAATCAACGAAAAAATTTTAGTTGATACTGGTCCCGATATCTATCACCAAATTATAAAACACAAAGTAAAAACTGAAAATTTAAAAGACTTAATAATCACACATGCTCATTTAGACCACATTTTAGGATTTTACGATTTAACTCACGTTTATAATCTTAAAGAAAAACCTAATCTTTACCTTACCCAAGAAACAATAACTAGGTTAAGACAGGTTTATAAATTCCCCTTAAATCCCTTTTTACCAAAAATAGTCCGCGAATTGGAAACTTTTAAAATTAATCAAATCAATTTCAGCTTTATCCCTGTCGAACATAATCGTTTTCCTACCTGGGGATTGAAAATAAAAGGAGAAAGGCTAGTTTGCTATTTCCCTGATTTAAAAAAATTACCCCCCTCTCAGGAAAAAACTTGTCGAGATGTTCATCTTTTGATTCTCGATGGTTCTTCCTTAGGAAGAATTGGTCAAGCAAAAAACCACGAAAACATAATCGAGGGAATTGCCCTGGGGAAAAAACTTAAAGCAAAAATGGTCTACTTTACCCATATTGGTCATAAAACTGGAAGGCATCAAAATCTTGAAGAATTTGTCCAAAAAAAAGGAGGAAAAAATTTTCATATTGCTTATGATGGGCTTGAAGTTGAAATTTAAAAAATAAAATGCCAAAATAAAATCATGAGACGTCTGCCCATTCTTAGCTTTCTTTTAACTATTTTTCTTCTTGGTTTTTTCCCTGTTTCAGCCCAAGAATTTGATTTTAATAAAGCCTATCAAGACTATCAATACAATTATAATCTTTATCGTTCTTCTCATATTGATTACATCGCCGCAAGAAGTGAATATCTAAACTATAGAACTTTAACCTCCCAAACAAAAGCAATAGAGAAAACAAAAGAAATGCTCCTTAATCGGGCAGAAACCTTAAAAACTTATCTTACCGCCCTCAGAATTAAACTAAGAGAAACTACAGGCATTACCAACTATGACCAAAATATATCCTATCTTAAACTTGATAATAAAGTTACCTTCATTTCTTCCCATAAAAACAGCTTACCTTCAGCTGCCTCGCTAGAAGATTTATTAAAAATTTCTACAGAACTTGAAAAAGCCTATCCCGAAATTGAGGTTTTAAGTTATCAAACTCTAGGAAAAATCATCATCGGGAAAGAAAATTATCTACGCCAGAAAATAAATGAACAAATTCAAATGCTTGAAGAAAAAATAAATGAAATTAGAAACGAGGGAGAGGACACTACTATCCCGGAAAGATGGTTAATTCAAACCAAAGAAAAGATAAAAAGATCAGAAGAAAAAGAAAAAGAAACCCAAACTGTTCTTGGCAAAATAAGCACAGGTGATACCAACAAAATTTTCTCTTGGAATAAAGTCCAAAAACTTCTCGAAGAAGAAAATCAATATCTTAAAGAGGCAATTTCTAATATAAAAGAAATTATCAGGGAAATTAAAAATGATTAAGGAAAAAATTTTAAAAACTTTAATGATTTCTTTGCCAATTATGGTCCTTTTGTTGATAATTTTTCTTTTTGTAAAAAGCAAAAATAAAATTCCCCCAAACATCTCCGAAGAGATCCCAGAAATTACCCAGCCCCCTATAAAGGTTACACAAACACCTTCAAAATGGGCCAATGACGAAAAAATTCTAAAAATAGAAGCAGAGATTTTAAAACTTGAAAAAGAACTAGAAAACGTTGATTTAAAAGAAACCAGTCTCCTTCCTCCTATTTTAGATATGCAAGTAAAATTCTGAATCTTAAAAGATTGATTTTCGGTAAATCTTCGGATATTATTAATTAAATGGACAATTCCTATATTCCTTTAGCAGAAAGAATTAGGCCAAAAATACTTCAAGAATTTGTTGGCCAAAAACATCTTGTCGGCACTTCAGGAATATTAAAAATGCTAATTGAAAAAGACCAGTTAATTTCTTTAATTTTATGGGGACCGCCGGGATCAGGAAAAACGACTTTAGCAAAGATTATTGCCAATACTACTCAATCTCATTTTAAATACTTTTCAGCAGTCTCAGCCACTCTTGATGAGTTAAAAAACGCCATCGAAGAAGCCAAAAAATTTTTAATTCCTAAAGAAAATACTCAATTAACGCTAAATCAATACGAGAAAAAAAACATCGATAAAACCAAAAACTATAAAAGAACAATTATTTTCATTGACGAAATTCACCGATTTAATAAAATCCAACAAGATGCCCTTCTCCCTTATATCGAAAATGGAACTATTATTTTTATTGGCGCTACAACAGAAAACCCTTCTTTTGAAATTATTGGGCCACTTCTTTCTCGATGCCGAGTTTTAAAACTAAATAGATTAAAAAAAGAAGAATTGAGTATAATATGTAAACGAGGATTAAAAGAGATCAAAAAAGATATTTCAAATGATGCTCTAAATTTTTTAATTGAATCATCAAATGGAGATGCCCGTATTCTTTTAAATATCTTAGAAATCGCTGATAAAATTTATCCAAACAAAAAAACCTTTACTCTCAAAGATATAGAAATAGCAATTCAAGAAAAACCTCTTTTATACGACAAAAAAAACGAAGAACACTACAACACAATTTCTGCTTTTATAAAATCAATGCGCGGTTCAGATCCCGATGGAGCTTTATACTACTTAGCAAGAATGCTTGAGGCCGGCGAAGACCCTCTTTTTATTGCTCGAAGAATGATCATCTTTGCCTCAGAAGACATTGGGAACGCTGATCCTTATGCTTTGCCCTTAGCAGTTTCTGTATTTGAAGCCTGTGAAAGAGTAGGACTTCCAGAATGTAAAATTAATTTAGCCCAGGGCGTAACTTATCTTTCTTCTGCCCCAAAATCAAATGCCAGTTATACTGCCTTAATTAGGGCGGAAGAGGATGTAAAGAAAACCCTAAATGAACCAATTCCTCTTTATCTCAGAAACCCAACAACAAAACTTATGAAAAAATTGGGATATGGCAAAAATTATCGTTATCCCCATCTTGAACCAAATCATTTTGCAAAAGGAGTTAATTACCTTCCTGAAAAATTAAAAGGAAAAAAATATTATCAACCAACAAACCAAGGAGAGGAAGAAAAAATTAAATTACGGCTTGAAAACCAATTTAAAAAATAACTAGAAATTATCTTTACCTTCTTGGAACAATAAGAATTATTCCTGGCGATTGCCTAAAAATTGCTAAAGAAGTCTCAATTTTCCCTAACTCTCCATCAAGACAAATATTAAAAGTTTTTTTAAATCTTGGAGCAGTTGTAGTTCATCAATCTCTCTTAAATTAACAATTCCTTTATCAATCCATTTCACTCCGCCTCGAAATGCTCCGCCAAAGAAACGGGTGGATAGTTTAATATGAACTCTGGATTTGATGGGGAACTTATTCCAGAACTAAACTATATTAACCAGAAACTTGAATTCTGGACTGGCCGGTACAACACTTACCGGCCACATCAGTCTCTTAACTATTTAACTCCCTTAGAGTATTATCAACTTAGTAAACAAAAAAAGGAGGAAAAGTGTACGGGATGTATTGAACCAGAATAAAGGACTGAATAGGTTACGAAACATTTGAGACTTTTAGGGAAGAAATCTTTATGATTTTATGAAGGGAAGCTTAGGAACACAAACTCGTCTTCATTATCTTTTGGTTAATCTCTCCGGCTATAATCAGCTTATGAAGAAAACATAC
>CAZAPL010000022.1:0-5079 GCA_964487495.1 uncultured Gammaproteobacteria bacterium
CCCTACACCTACGGGTGGCAGCAACCGGGAATCGTGCGCAATGGGCGAAAGCCTGACGCCGCGACGCCGCGTGGAGGATGAAGGCCTTCGGGTTGTAAACTCCTTTTGCCAAGCACCATACGGCGCTTGGCGAATAAGCACCTACTAACTACGTGCCAGCAGTCGCGGTAATACGTAGGGTGCGAGCGTTATCCGGATTTACTGGGCGTAAGGCGTTTCGTAGGCGGTCTTAAAAGTCGTGCCTTAAATCCTAGGGCTTAACCTTGGGGCTGGGTACGATACTTTAGGACTTGAGGATTTTTGGGGGTGTTGGAACTCGTGGTGGAGCAGTGAAATGCGTTGATATCACGAGGAACACCAAGGGCGAAGGCAAACACCTAAAAAACCCCTGACGCTGAGGAACGAAAGCTAGGGGAGCGAAAGGGATTAGAGACCCCTGTAGTCCTAGCCGTAAACAATGCTCGCTAGATGCTTGTCTTGTCCGTAGGACAAGGAAATTCGAAGCATGAAATCCTAATCATGAAACAAAATAGAAATTCTAATATTTAAATTCAAAACATTTTGTTTTGGATATTTGGATTTTGAGAATTAGTATTTGTTTAGGATTTCGAAATTAGGATTTCGGATTTTCTCGCCCTGCGGGCGAGGTGAGTGTCGTAAGCTAACGCGTTAAGCGAGCCGCCTGGGGAGTACGGCCGCAAGGCTAAAACTTAAAGGAATTGACGGGGAGCTGCACAACCAGGGGAGCGTGTGGTTTAATTCGAGACGAAACGAAGGACCTTACCTGGGCTTGACATGCTAGAAGTAGCGCCTGGAAACAGGTTGCCAGCCGTTAAGTCGGCAACTAGCACAGCTGCTGCATGGCTGTCGTCAGCTCGTGCCGTGAGGTGTTGGCTTAAGTGCCAAAACGAGCGCAACCCCCGTCGTCTGTTAGATGTTCAGACGAGACTGCCCGCCGACTTAGGCGGGAGGAAGGAGGGGATGACGTCAAGTCAGCACGGCGCTTATGTCCAGGGCCACACACACACTACAATGGACAAAAACAGCGGGTTGCAAGCGGGTAACCGCAAGCTAATCCCTGAAATTTGTCCTCAGTTCAGATTGTGGGCTGCAATTCGCCCACATGAAGCCGGACTTGGTAGTAATCGCGGGTCAGCAAACCGCGGTGAATACGTTCTCAGCTCTTGTACACACCGCCCGTCAAGTGAGCAAAGTCGGGGGCACCCGAAGCCCGCCGTTTTAGACGGGTGAAGGTGAACTCGGCGATGAGCACTAAGTCGTAACAAGGTATCCCTACTGGAAGGTGGGGATGGATCACCTCCTTTCTAGGAGTATTCACGGCTTAAGTTGCCTGCGGTTAAGGCAGGTTAACTTAAGAAAAAAACACCCGAGATTTCTAAGGATTTGCTCGTAAACTAAATCCTTAACTTCCTGTCACTTAAAGTCTTTCCTAACCAGAAAACCGCTAAAAGAAGTTTTTTTGGGTGCGTGGCTCAGTGGTAGAGCGTCGTCCTGATAAGACGAAGGTCCCAGGTTCGATCCCTGGCGCACCCACTGCCATGTTTTCTTGGGGGAGAATTTAGAGAAGGGCTAGTACAATATATTAATTGGTATTCTGGTTTAGAATTATAATGATAAAAAATTTTTTAAGACCTGATAAAAGAAAAATTGTTTTGTGGTTGTTAATTTTCTTCTTAACACCTCTGCCTTATAGATTTCTTTGTTCTTCGTCCGGGATTGATTCGGAATTTATTATTTATTATTATTCGGACAAAGTTTCTTGCGTTTCTTGCCCATCGGGCAAAATTTATTTGCCGATAGTTTATTTCATTTATAACCATTTAATCGGCGATATTGAACTGCACTTAACAATGCCTCTTGTTTACTTCCTGTTGTCGTATTTACTTTCATGTAGTTTTGTTTTTGTTTACGATAAATACATTAAAAGATTTGTAAGGAAAAATTGAGGTAAAACAGTATATTTTTGTTTTTTCTTTTGGCATCTTCTTTCTTGCGCCTAAGAAATGTAATCTCTTCCTTAATTAACTCCTTAACTTGGCGCAGCAGAGGAGTATTGTTTTTAAAAATTAAGTTCCTTGGGGAGTTTTATGAGAATTTTCTTTTGACAATCGAATTTATGAGACTTTACAAACTTGATTTTTTAATTTAAAAAGATATAATAAGATTGATGGGATCGGGGGAAAGATTAGAAAATATAGAAGACCGAAAGAGGGAAAGAAACATTTCTTTAGGTAGAGTTTTGGAGGGCGATGGAGAAAATTATATTTTAAATTTGGTAGTCTTTGAAGATTTTCTTAATCTTTTAAAAAGTTATTTAGGGGAAGAGATACAAGCAGTTGAAATAAGAGAATCTTGGGAAAAGGAAGGAGAAATGGATGATGATATCCATAGCGGGCCAAAAAGCGAAAAATATGAAGGAATATTATGCGGAGTAAGGAATGATAGTATTATCCTTCGTGTAAAATCTCAGGAGGGAGAGGCGCCGTCATCCACTTTCCCTCAAGAAATAAGAATACCCTTTTTTGAAGAATTTTTTAAAATCAGAACATATAGGGGGTATGTTCTTTTAGGATCTTTACAAATCGCCGGGGAGGATTTATGTAGGAAGCTGTGGGAAAAGTTAGGTGTTAGCTGGCCATCTAATAATATGGATGAGATAAGCAAGAAAGTAAAGGGGTTAAATGATTTTGGTTAATTAAGAAATTATTGCCTTTTTAATTGTCTCTTTGCATTTTTGTTTGTCTTCTAAGGATAAAGATTCTATTTTATTTTCTAGGTATTCCAAGGGAGTTTTTTTAAAAAAATTTTTCCAAATTTTTCCTCCTTCGGCGTAAAGATGAGTTTGGTCTGCACGGGTATAGAAATAGGGAATATCTAAATTTAAAATTTCTTTTGTTTCCCATTCAGTAATTTTGCGGGCTATTTTACTTTTATTTCCAAAACCTTCTAAAAGGTAATTATAAACCCAATTTCTAACATCTTTGTTTTTTAAAATATTTGGCTGGAAGAGATTAACTATTAAAAAGTAATAGCAGGCAGTGGGTCGAAAAATTTGTCTTGAGTAAATTTTTCTTTCTTTAATAAAAGAGACCAAGACTTTTTTAATATCTTTTTTGTTTTTTAAGAAAAAATCGTAGAGAAGATTGAAACCCCAAGCTATTTCTTGAAGATAATCTTCTGGGTTAACAATTTTTCCTTGAAAATAGAGTCTATTGTGGGGTTTAAAATTGGTTGGTTTTTTAAAGCAAACGGCTAAATTATCTGTTTCATCATTGATTGGATAAGGATCTAAAAGACTTATTCTTTGTTGTTCTCCGCCACTGATACCAGAGATATCGCCTAATTTTGATTTCTTGATTTTAAAAAAGCCGGTATTGAGGATATTTTTCCATCTTTTTATTCCAATTGCCTCAAAATTAGTCAGTATTGTTTCTGTATCTAAAAGATAAGGACTGTCCTTTTGGGCTAGAAGATTGTCCATATGAAAGTCGATCCCATTGAGAAAATAGACAAGACCCACCAATTTTCCTAATTGTTGATAGAAACTTTTTATTTCTTTTTCGGAGTTTGCCGGAAGGGGGTCTAGAAATTGGCGGTAGTGGCGATTCCCCAACGATAGAGTTTTTATTATTTTTATTGGTGGGCCGGGAATTTTTTGATTGACGATTTTTTCTATTAAAAAATTTATTAATTCATCAGTGTTCACCGGCGTTTGATTAAAGACAAATTTCTTTTGGTTTAAAGTAAAAAAAAGAAGTTGTCTTCCTAAATGGTGGCGATCGCCATTTTGAGGAAAAGAAACTTCGTTGATTAAAAAGTTTTTATTTAGATTAAATTCTTTTGAAAGTTTGTTTTTATCTTTTGAGATATTTTTGAAAAATTTTTCAAGATAATTACAGGAACTTGAAAGAAAAATTTCTAAATAAATTTTTAATTGGGGGTATCGGGAAAAGAATTTTTTTCTTAATAATTGAGGTTTATCAAAAAAACTTTTATATCTTTCTTTTGGGTTTCTTCCATTTAATTTGTTGTTTATTTTTGCCTTATGAATTTCTATGGCAAGAGCAGGAAGAATCATTTTTTCCATCTCTCTTTCTAGGAATTGCCAAAAGGGGGAATTAAAATTTTCTTCAAGGTGATATTGGTTTATGGGTTGGTGAAAATTTTTCTTTGCATTTTCAATTAGAGGAATAAAAAGAAGGTTTTTCATTGAGAGAGATTTGTGGTTTATTTTTTAATCGCAAGTACCGGTGGCGCAGCATTTAGTTGTTTCCCTTGACCCATTTTCTAAAATTTTGGCAATTTCCCAAAGTTCAATTGCGCCGCTTATTTCGTTTTCTCTGCTTTGGGTTAGTCTTTTTTCTGGTTCTTTTTTCATTTCTTATCTTGCTTTTTGTTTTTGTGGCTGTCATAATAAACTAAATTATGGAAAAAGTCAAGGAAATTCAAATTAAGAGGGGAGAAGTAAGTGATTTAAATTCAATTACTGATTTGGTGGCGAGGTATTATCAGGAAGAAGGAAAAATAGATCCTTTTTCGGTGATCCCCCAAAAAGATTTTTTAGCAAAGGCGATTGAGAAAAAATTGAAAGATGATAAAAGATATTTCTATTTTCTTTTTTACCTAAATGGGGAAGTTTTTGGGTTAACCCAATCTGTGGTTTTTGGCAACGGATTGGCGGAATTGATTTTGGTTTATGTTCTTCCTCAATTTCGCGGTCAGGGCTTAGGGAAAAAGATTTTATCTGAAACCCTAAAGGAATTAAAACTTAAAGGAGCAAAAACAATCCGGGCAGAGATAAGAAATAATAATTTTGTCTCTCATCGTTTATTTTCCCGCTTTTCTCTTCAGCCATATAGCACTATCTACGTTTTTAAGATATAAAGTTTTTATTTTCCCCAAAATCAACTTCTTAAAGAATTTGCCAAAACAAAGTACGTGTTTTATTTTGGCAAAAGACTTGATATTTTCTTTATTTTTTACTATAAGATATCCAAGATTTTCCTCAATGGCGAGGAAAAATCTAAAAAAGTACCTTTAAAATTCAGTTTTGGCAAA
>CAZAPL010000023.1:0-33843 GCA_964487495.1 uncultured Gammaproteobacteria bacterium
AAATTTTTATCTTGAAATGGCTTTAGTAGGAAAAGCAAATCTTAAAGAAAATGTCCTTCTTATAAATATAGGAGGTGGCTCTACTGAAATAGTGGTTCTTTATGGAAAAGAGGCTATAGAAAGAAAAAACATAGATCTTGGAGTTTCTACAATAATTGAAACTTTTCCTTCTATCAATAATCCTTATTCAGGTGTTCCATTGAAAAAGATAGTCTCGTGGGTTGAAGAAAAACTTCCGGAATTAACAAATAAGGTAAAAATGGCCTTTTATACAGGGGGAGAATTAAAATATATGCAATTAGCAAACTATCCTCTTGAGAAAAACAGATTTTTTGCTGATGCCGATCATCCCTTGTTTATCAAATTCGAAAATTTTGCTGGTAAAAATGAAGAGATTTTTAATAAAATCTCACTTAAACAACTTGAATCTTTAATGCCGGAAAATCCCTCATGGATGCACGGAGCAAGAGGTTGCTCAGCTATAGCTCAAGCTATATGCGAAAAATACAAGGTAAAATATATTATTCCCTCAAACTCCAATATTATTAACGGAGCTATAAGACAAGAATTTAAAAATATGTAACAATCAGTGGAAGTTTTAGAAAACATCTTTTGGATATAATAAAAATTAAAAAATATTTAGAAGAAATGGAAGTAAATGTTTTAAGTCCAAGATTTACAATTCCTAAAAACCCTAAAAGTGAATTTGTAATTTTTAATGGAGAAGATGGCTTCACTCCTCTCCAGCTAGAAAGATACCACCTTGATTCTATTAGCAAATCTGATGCTTTAATTATCTGTAATCCTCAAGGTTACGTAGGGGCATCGGCTTTAATAGAAATAGGCTATGCTCATGCCTTGGGGAAAAGAGTAATCTTTACCGAAAAACCAGAAGAGTTCATTCTTAATACCCTACCATCAGAAATAGGCCTATAAAATTATTCTGACTTATTTTTCAACTTATCCACTATTTCCCTCCCAAATTCTTCGGCGACCTGAGGACCATTGGCAGTAATAATTTTTCCATCAACTGTCACCAACTCGCCGGTATATTGCGCTCCCTTAGCGGTAAGATTTCCTTCCTCCGAAGAAAAGGCAGTTGCTTTTTTTCCTTGTAAAATTCCCGCATTGGCTAAAATTGAGGGGGCAATACAAATCGCCCCAACCACTTTTCCTTTTTCAAAGGCAGTTTTTGCCAAAGACAACGCATTTTGGTCTTCAAAATAAATAGCCGCTCCGGTTCCGCCAACAAAAACCACCCCTAAATAATCATCAACATTTATTTGAGAAATATCTTTATCAACCTCCGCTTTTGCCCCAAACGTTCCTTCTGCTTCAGAAACTCCTTTTGAGGCGACTTCGATTTCAAAACCAGCCTCTTCCAAAACTTGGCGCGGTTTTTGATATTCCTCATCGCGAAAATTTTTTGGAGCCAAAACCATTAAAACTTTACCTAAGGTCTGTGTTTCCATTTCTTTTATCTCACCTCCTTCCTTGGGAATTTTTTCCAACTTTTCTTTCTTAAGAATAAAAAATCCCCCCAGAAAAATCAAAAACAGAAGAAATAATCCTACCGGGAAAATTTTTTTCATCCAATTTTTATTTTACTTTTTTCTTGCGATAGTTTTCAATTGCTTTTTTTAACGCCTCAGCTGCCAAAACCGAACAATGAAATTTCACCGGTGGCAAACCCCCTAGGGCTTCGGCAATTGCTTTTTCGCTAATTTTTTCTGCCTCTTCCAAAGGCTTTCCTTTTACCATAGTGGTAATCATTGAAGAAGTTGCCAAGGCTGCCCCGCACCCTAGAGTTTGAAATTTTATCTCATCAATATATTCTCTGCTTTCTCCTTTTTGCTTTTTACTTTTTACTTTTATATAAAGTCTCATCACATCCCCACAAACGCGGTTGCCTACCGTTGCTACTCCATCAGGATTTTTAATCTCACCCATATTTCTCGGGCGACGAATATGATCTAAAACTTTTTTAGAATAAAGGCCTTGAAAGTTCATATTTTCGGTGCCATTTTTCGCAATCGCGAAATAACTTTCGGCAAAACTTCCAAAACATACTCAATATCCTGAGTGGTTGTTTCCTTTCCTAAAGAAAATCTTATTGAACCATGAGAAAGTTCCGGAGGAATTCCCATGGCGGTTAAAACATGAGAGGGCTGAAGCAATCCCGAGGTACAAGCCGAACCGGAGGAGGCGGCAATCCCTTTATCTGATAAAGCAAGCAAAATTGATTCTCCTTCTGCTCCCTCAAAAACAAAAGAAGCAATATCCGGCAAACGCTTTTGAGGATGGCCGGTAAGCCAACTTCCGGGAATTTTTTTTAAAATTCCCTTAATTAATTTATCACGAAGTTTAGAAACTCTTTCTGAGGTCTCTTTTCTTTCTTTTTGAGCAATTTCCAAAGCTTCAGCTGCCCCTACAATTAAAGGAACTGCCTCTGTTCCCGGCCAAATTCCTCTCTCGTGATGCCCCCCAAAAGTTAAAGGAGAAATTGGCGTTCCCTTTTTAACATACAAAATTCCCACTCCCTTGGGCCCATGAAATTTATGAGCCCCTAAACTTAAAAGATCTACTCCCAATTCTTTAACATTCAAAGATAAATACTCCACCGCTGCCGCCGCGTCAGTATGGAAATATAAATTTTGGATTTTGGATTTTAAAATTTGGATTTTCTTTGCAATTTCTTCAATCGGTTCAATCGTCCCCACCTCATTGTTAGCATACATAATTGTTACCAATCCTGTTTGGGGGGTGATTGCTTTTTCTAAATCTTGAAGACTTACCATTCCGTATCTATCAACCGGCAAAATGGTTAATTTAAACTCCTCCTTTTCTAATGCCTTACAAGAATCCAAAACGGCATGATGTTCCACTGCTGAAGTAATTAAGTGATTCTTGCCATTTTTTCTCAAAGTTCGCATTATCCCCTGAATCGCTAAATTATCCGAAATGGTAGTCGTTCCGCTAAAATAAATTTCTTCTGGTAGACAGTTTAAAATCTTAGCCACCTTTTCTCTGGCTTTTTCTACCGCCAGCCGCGCCTCCTGCCCCCAAAAATGAATTGAAGAAGGATTGCCAAATTTTATGGAAAAATAAGGAAGCATGCTTTTTAAAACCCTTTTGTCAACCGGAGTAGTGGCGGCATAATCAAGATAGACCTTTTTCATTTAAAACAAGTTCCTCCCTCAGAGCAGGTTAAAGAAATTTTATAATAAACTTGCCTTCCCCTTCTTTGCGAGGAAAGAAACCCCCCTTTCTCCATCATTTTTAGATGATAAGAAACTGTTGGCTGACGTAATTTTATTTTTTTTGTAATTTCCCCTACTGTTTTTTCTCCCTCAAAAAACAAATATTGATAAATTTTTCTTCTCGATGAATCAGCCATAAAAGGAACGGCAAATGGGCAACTTGGTAAAAATTTTTTTCTTAAACTCATTATATAGATGATAATCTATAAATCTTGGAATGTCAAGAAGATCAATAATTTTTTTCTCTTTTCTTTTTTGCTAAAATAAAAAAAATGGATTACTTTTCTTGGCAATATCTCTATGCTCCTCGAAAAATTATCTTGATCTGGAAAAATTTCTTAATCTTTATTCTCCACCTTTTTTCAATTAAAAAACTTTTTCTTCATCTTCTTTCTCCATGGAAAAGATTAACCTTAAAAAAGGGACCAGGGTTTAAAATCAAAGAAATTTTAAATGTTTTTTCTTACAATTTGGTCTCTCGATTAATGGGAGCAATAGCAAGATCAACAATTATTCTTAGCGGCTTAATTGCCTTAATTTTTACTCTTGTTTTTGGCTTTCTTATTTTAATAACCTGGCTATTTCTGCCGGGATTTACTTTACCCTTTTATTATCTTTCTTTAAAAAAAGAACCTAAATTCCCCGATCTTAAAACAAATCCACCTTTTAGAGTCCTGGAGGAATTCCTAAAAACCAAAAAGGGAGTCTTTTTTCAAAAAAGATTAAACTTAAATTTCCAAGAAATAGGAGAAAAAACAAGTTTTTTTTCTTTTGAAAATTTACCAAAAGACCAAGATTCCTGGGATGATCTTATTATCTTCCTGACTAAGAATTGGCCTCCTTTTTCCGAATTCCTCTCCCAAAATTTTCTGGACGAAAATGACGTAAAAAAAGTCCTTGATTGGTTTAAAGATCAAGAAAAAGAAAAAGAAAGAAAAAGACGCTTTTGGGAATTAGAAAATCTTCTGACCATTAAACCATTTGGTCAAGATTTAATCTATGGCTATACTCCAAACCTTGATAAATATTCAACTAATTTAGGGGCTCCTCTTCCTTATTGGCATCACCTCGTTGGCAGACAAAACGAAGCAAGAATGGTTGAACAAATTCTTTCAAGAAGCGCAGAAAATAACGTCTTAATTTTAGGCGAACCGGGGGTTGGACGGACTACTATTGTTTTAAATTTTGCCAGAATAGTAACCGAAGGAAGAGTTAATCCTTTCCTTTCAAGAAAAAGAGTTCTTGAGTTAAATATCAATTCTATCTTAGGAGAGGCAAAAGACCTTCCTGAAAGAAAAAAAATACTTGAGGAAATTTTGGAAGAAGCCGCCCTAGCAGGAAATGTTATTTTAGTTATAAAAAACATTGATCTCTATTTTTCTTCTAAAGACGAAAGAATAGATCTAACCGATGTTTTTCTTAAATATCTTTCAGGAAGAGACCTTCAAATCATTGGCATTACCACTTTCTGGGATTTCCAAAAATATCTTTACCCAAACCGAGAAATAATAAAGTATTTTGAAAAAATCGAAGTTTCCCAACCAACTAAAGAAGAAGCACTTTTAATTCTTCAAAGAATTTCTCCAGTGTTTGAAGAAAGAACTAAAACTTTCATCACCTATCAGGCCATTAAAGAAACGATTGAAAAATCTGATCAATATTTAACCGATCTTCCCTTTCCAGAAAAAGCAATTGACCTCCTAGATGAAGTCTGTGTTGCCGTCTCCCAAAGTGGGAAAACAATTATCCTAAAAGAAGATGTCGATTGGCTTTTAAGCAAGAAAACAAAAATTCCCATCGGAGAAATTGTCGAAGAGGAAAAAGAAAAACTTAAAAAATTAGAAGAAATTCTCCATCAAAGAGTTATCAATCAAGAAGAGGCAATTAAAGAAATTGCCAAGGCAATGAGAAGGGCAAGAACAGAAATTTCAGCAAAAAACAAACCAATTGGATCATTTCTCTTTCTTGGACCAACTGGGGTTGGCAAAACAGAAACCGCTAAAGCCCTTGCCTTTGCCTACTTTGGTTCAGAAGAAAAAATGATTAGATTTAACATGGCTGAATATCAAGGGAAAGATTCTCTTGAAAAAGCAATTGGCAGTTTTACCCTTAAGGAACCTGGATTTTTCGCCCAGAAAATTAGAGAAAATCCCTTTTCCCTTCTTCTTATTGATGAAGTAGAAAAAACCAATCCCCGCGTTTTAAACTTATTCCTTTCCATTTTAGATGAAGGTTATTTCCAGGATGCCTTTGGAAGAGAAGTTGACTGCCGCAACTTGATCATTATCGCAACCTCAAATGCCGGAGGAGAATTCATAAGAGAAAAAGTTAGTCTTGGTCAAAATGAAGAAAATTTAAAAAACGAGGTCATCGAATACGTCTTAAAAAATCAAATTTTTTCTCCAGAATTCATCAATCGCTTTGATGCGGTGGTTGTTTTTAAACCCCTTAAAGAAAACCACCTTCGAGAAATCGCCAGACTTCTTCTTAAAGATTTAAATTCCCGCCTTGCCAAGAAAAACTACCAAATTAAAATTACCAATGATTTAATTGAAAAAATTGCCAAACTAGGATATGATCCCGCCTTTGGAGCAAGACCAATGAAAAGAGTAATTCAGAATAAAATTGAAGACCAAATTGCCCAAAAAATTCTTCGGGGAGAAATAAAAATGGGAGAAGAAATAGAAATAAAAATAGAATAAGTGCTATTTTCTATAAAAATGATTAACAGATTGGCAAATATGGTATAATAAACGCCTCCTGAACTCCTCAGGATAAATTACTTTAAAAACGTAAAAAAAAATTAAAATCTATGAAGAGCCCAGATTATGAAAGCCAAAGACCAACAGAAAAAATTGGAATATCAAAATTGCAAGATCGGGTTAGAACGGTTATTGATCACGGCTACCGCTACCATTTACTAGAAGCAGAAATTGCATTTTATCCTGATTATCTCTTCTGTATTGTTCTTCCAGAAGCTTTCTTTCCTGTCTCTCTCTGCATAGTAACTACTCCTGATTTAAAATGTTTAGATATAACACCCGTTGAACCTCAAGATTGTAATTTTTCTTTCTCCTCAAGAGAACCTCAATATGGAAAACCCCAAGAAAAAGTAGTCGCTGTTTATTTCCGGCGTCCAACTGAATTTTCAAATTTGCTTATCAGAGCGGAAAATAATCTTGACAAAATTAATATAAAGACTATTCCCGAACTTGGTTTCTATGCCTTTTCAGAAATAGGAATTTACGGCCAATACGAAGGAAAATTAAAATCCCCCTCCAGAATTCTTCCTCCTTTGGTTTTTCTAGATGAAGAAGAAAATAAAGTATGCCTTCCTAGAGAAAAAGTAAAACCTTCGGAGATTTTTGTTTTTGCTGGTTTCTATGGAAGAACTCAAAAAGGAATCCTTACTTCAGGATTTGTAGTTGGGAAAAAGTTAAGAGAATAAAAAATTAAATTATTTTCCCCAAACTTTTTGTATATTTCTCCCGCGACAAACGCAAAACCTTTTCTCTATTTTGATTTCGACACTGAGGTAAAGGTAGGGTAAAAGCATAAAATGGCCTTGATGTTAAATTCTCAATTGCCAGTTTTATCACTATCTGGTAATTCCCCAAACCTACCAATTCTTCTTCTTTATAAACTCCTCCAAACTCCCGGGCAAGAACCTGACTGTCTTCTGCCCCTACCAAAAAAGAAATTAGTGTTCCGCAGTTGCCAAAAATTGCCTTTTGAACCTCCTCGGGGACCTGGGCAATATATTGATTGGCTAAAATTAGATTTAAACGATACTTCCTTGCCTCAGAAAGAATTTTGACAAAAGAAGAAGTGGCAAAATTTTGAAATTCGTCAACATAAAGATAGAAATCACGCCTTTCGGCTTCGGGAATTCCTACCCTCCCCATCGCCGCAAGCTGCATTTTAGTAATAAACATTGCCCCAAGCAAAGCGGCGTTATCTTCACCAATTTTCCCTTGAGAAAGATTAAGAATTAAAATCTTCCCTTTATTCATCATCTCCTCTAAATTTAAGGTTGAACGGGGATGGCCAATGATTTCGCGGATAAGTGGCGAAGAAACAAATTGGCCAACTTTATTTAAAATTGGAGAAATTGCCTCAGTCTGAAGTTTTTCTGACATTTGGTCAAATTCTTTTTCCCAAAAATTTTTCAGAATTCGGTCGTTTATTCTTTCTACAATTTTTTTGCGAAAGGCTCGGTTAGTCAAAAGTTCTGGAATTTCAACTAAGGTTGAGTTTGGTTTGGAAAGTAAGGTTAAAATTGCATTTCGAAGAATATACTCAAGCCTTGGTCCCCAAGAATACGAATAAAGTTTATAAAAAATGGCCACAATTCCTGAGGCTACTAATTCACGATAATGGGGATCTCTTACCTCAAGAGGATTAAGATAAAATGGATGAAACCTATCAGAAGGATCAAGAAAACAAACATCGTTAAGCCTAAAAGAGGGAACAAAATCAAGTAAAATTTCTGATAAATCTCCATGGGGATCAACCACCGCCAATCCCTCACCATTGCGCATATCATTTATCGCCATATTAGCAATTAAAGTAGTTTTTCCGGTGCCTGTTTTGCCAATAATATACATATGACGTCTTCGATCCTCCTTTCTAATCCCAAAATTAACCATTTTATTTTTGAACTCTGTTCTGGCAAAAAAATTAATTTTTTTCTTCTCTTCCTCTGAAGTCAAATTTGAAGAAATAGGCAAATTTTCAGGCGGTTCTCCAAAAAGTCTTGCTCCCCAGGAGATATTTTTAATTCCTGATAAAGAAGCGCCGGGTAAATGATAAAGAGTGGCTATCTCAAAGACATTCAAAATTTGATTTTTAGGCATAAAATCAGGTTTTCTTTCAATGATTGATCTTATAAATTTCTTTTCTTGCCAAAATAGAGGTTTAACTAAAGAAAAAGAATTTCCTTCACCCAAAGCCATTCCCCCAAAAGAACCAGCCAAATGATAAAGTAGGGTAGAACTTCTTTCTTTCTGGGGAGAAGAAACCAAAATTCTAACTGCGGTTCGAAAACCAGGGTGAGAGATTTTTTGTTCAATTAATTTTTCCTGAGGATGGGAAGAAATTTTTCCATCAGGCAAAACCACTCCCCTTCTTAAAACTAAAGCAGCGGTAGTTTGCCATTTCTTCCCTGCCGGAAGTAAAACAACCTGAACTAAAAGCCTTTCTTCCTTTTCCGCGCGACTCATTGCCCCCAAGACCGAAGATAAAGGATCAATTTCCTTAAAGTCTAAATAAGTTTTTAAAGGAAAATAAAAGGGAAATGAAAGTTTAAGTTGGGCAACGCTTATAGCCTGGCCGCCTAAAATCCAAGAAGAAAGATAATCAGAAGAAGCCATAATCGTTGCCTTTGGATATTGAGCAGAAAGTTGACTTTCAAAATAGGTCTGATATTCCTCTGGTAAAACGGCATAGAAATGAATTGCCTGTTCATAAGAAGCAATCTCAAAAACCAAAGGTTTTTCTTTCTTTAGGATTTTTTCAAATAAAGAAGATTTAATGTTTGACAAGGCAGAAAAACAGGCAGCCATTGCCTCAGGAGAAATTTCGCTTTCCCGGGGAACTCTAATTTCTAAAATTACCTTCCTTGAGAAACTACTTCCCATATTTTAATTTTTAATTTTACCACGCTTTTAATCAGAAAAAAATTTTTAAATTTTTAAGACGTTTTTTATAATTTTCCAAAATCCAAAGACGAGAATCCTTAGGATGAAAAAGAATCCGGCCAGTCTCAGTAATCTCTTTGGTTTTGCGATGCCTCATATACCAAAGTTGAAACCATCTTGCAATCTTCTCAAAAAAGGAAAAATTAAAAAAACAAAAGAAAAATGAAAGAAAGATAAGAAAAAAATCTTCTTTTCTTTTATCTGTTTTCTTTTTAACCATTTTTTTTGGCTTGGCATTTGGCAAAAATTCCTGAACCCAAAAATTATCTTTAAGGAACCTTTGATAACAATTATCTTTTTCCCAAATTGGCTCCATTTGGCAAACTTCATGGGCGGAAAATAAATCCCGTTCATTTTCAGGAAGAGAAAGATGGTCTTCGTCCAAAAACATATTTAAACAAATTTTATCTTTTATCTCTTTCTCCTCAGGTCGCCTTCTTTTTGAAAAAAACTCAACTAACAAAACAGTAAAAAAACGGGTCAACCAGAGACGGTTTTTAACGGCAATGATTAGAAGATCTATGTCATCCTTTTTCTCGGCATTTTTCATTGCCAAAGCCCCGGTTACGCCCACCATTTTAACCCAGGGGATTTTCCGCAAAATTAACGCAATTTTTTCCGCAATTTTTATTTTCTTCTCTGAGTATTTTTGTCGCCTTTTTCTTAAATTAATAATTTTTTCTCTTCCAGGTAAAAAATAAAACCCTTTTTTCTCCTTACAAAGTGATTTTTTAATTAACTCCTTTAATTCCCAAGAAAAGCCTTTGCCTTCTTCTTCGGTTTTTAATTCCCCCTCTTTTCTTTCTTTAATAAGAAAGCGCCAAATTTCTTTTTTTAAAAGAGGGTAATCAAAAACGTCAGCATAAGCCAAAGTTTTAAGAATTGCCTTTTTTAAACCCGAGTCTATCACCCTAGATTTATTTTAAAATAGTCTTTAATCCTTATAAAATTTGGGGTAATGAAGGAAAAATTGCCTTTTTTTTAATTTTCATTTTGCCACCGCGGCAGAAATCCCATATTGAGCAAGAACCTGCCCAACACCGCTGACAGTTTGCTCTAATGCTTCTTTTGGGGTTTTTCCTTCATTAACAGCATTTACCGCATCCTCAAAATACTTAATCATTTTATCATTTATCCCATTATCAAAGGTTCGTGAGCACAAATACCAAGAACGGGCAGCCGGCGCTTGTTTGATAAAAGGCCCGACAAGATCATCGCTTGAAAGTAAATCTGCCATATCGACTCGGGAATAAGGCTCGCCAAATAATCTAATTTGGGATTGTGCCTGAAAAAGTTTTTGAAGAGATTCTTTCTCTGAAAGATATTTCAAAAATTCCCATGCCTCTTTCTGATAAGTTGATTTTTTAGAAACTCCCTCTACCCAATAACTTGCCCAGGTAATATTGGTTCCTTCAAGTTGAGGAACAGGTAAGATTCTAAATCTTAAGTTTGGGTTGGCTTTTTTAATCTCAAAAACCTCCCACGAGAAACCAAAATACATCGCTAGTTTTCCACCGGCAAAGGCCATCGTCGATCTTGGCAAAGTCTCATCCCAAACTCGATCAACTTTAGAAAAAAGAGTATAAAAAGCCAAAGCGTCTTCAGCCAAGGAACCGATTGGTTTGGTAAGATCTGCTCCATTTTGAAGCATCATCAAACCTAAAATATCAGACCAGTGGTCAATGTTTTCTGTAATCCCTAAAGCCGCACCAGCAATTTGAATTTCTCCCTCGCTGTCTCTAGTAGTAAGTTCAACAGCAACCTTTCTAAATTCATCCCAGGTAGTTGGCGGGACTTTACCTGCACTTTCAAAAATATCCTCGTTAATAAAAAGAGCAAGAGTGTCTATTTCTAAAGGAATTCCAACGTAATAATTCCCTACCCTTAAATCCTGTCTTGTCACCGGATAGAAAATTGCTTCAAAAAAGGCAGCATCCATTATTTCAGAAGGAATAGGAGAAAGATCGTTTTTAAACATAGGCACCCAGGTTGAATGAAAACGGAAAATGTCTGGCCCCTTCCCTGAAGCCAAAGCCGAAGCCAATCTTTCGCGATATTCGCGAGGTGATTGAAAAATATAATTTATCTTAACGTTTCGGTGAGACCTTTGGTAATCGGCAATTATCCCAGAAAAAACATTCTCTGGCTCCCAAAGCCCCCAATAGGTTAAATTAACCTCTTCTTGAGGAGCCAATTTTTTAGAAAGTATATTTTTATATAAAAAATAGCCGCCGCCTAAAAAAACAACCAAAACAAAAAAGATAAGAAAAAACTTCAAAAATTTTTTAAGACCATCTCCTGTTTTCTCTGTGCCAACTACAAAAGTTTTAGCCCTTTCCTCAAGCGAAGAAGAATCAAGGTTTTGATTTGGAAATCCTGAAGGCATCCCCTCGGGATTCTCCGATAAAGACTTTTGAGGAAAGTCTTCTTGACTACCAGCCCCCTCGGCTGGGAAATTGACTTCTGGCAGATTTTCTTCTTGATTCATTCTTTATGTTATCATACAAGAAAATGAAAAGAAATTTCAAGGATCTTTTTAAACTAACTATTTTCTTAATTTTTGGAATTATTCTAACAATTAATTTTGCTTACCATCTTGCCTATTTTAAAAGAATTTACCCTGGAGTAAAAATTGGAGGAATAAGCTTAGGGAACAAAACTAAAGAAGAGGCGATAAAAATTCTCGCCGGAAAGACAAGAGAAAAGCAAAAGAAAGAAATTATTCTTCTTGGCCAAAATCAAAGATGGTTTATTCTGCCGGAAGAAATAAGTCTTTCTTACGATTTAGAAAAGAGCGTAGAAAAAGCCTATTCTCTCGGTAGAAGAAAAAATTTCTTTTTAGATCTAAAAGAAAAAATTCAAGCCTGGAAAGGAGAAATTAATCTTCCTTTGGAATATAACCTAAACTCCTTTCTTCTTGAAGAAAAAATAAAAAAAATTTCCCAAGAAATTTTTATCCCTGCTTCTGAACCGGAAATTAAAATTTCGGGGGAAAAAATTGTCATCAATGCTGGAGAAAATGGTCAAAAATTAAATGAAGAACTTTTAAAAGAAATAATAAATAAAAATCTTTCCTTTCTTGGAGAAGAAAAAATCGTTCTTCCCCTTATTTATCTAAAACCAAAACTTTCTCCTGAGGAAATAGAGCAAATTAAAAAAAGAGCAGAAAAATTTTTAGGAAAAAAAATAAAAGTTGTTTTCGAGGGCCAAATCCAAATCTTAGATGAAAAAGAAATAATCAATCTTCTTCTTGCCCCTGAAGGATTTGATAAAGAAAAAATTTCTTCCTTGGCTGCCAGTTTTGCTTCTACTTTCAACCGCCCTCCTCAAGATGCTGCTTTCCATTTCTCCGAAGGAAAGGTAACTGTCTTTAGACCGGAAAAAGAAGGGATAAAAATCGACGAAGAAAAACTTAAACTAGATCTTATTTCTGCATTTGAAAAAATCGAAAAAGAAAACTCTCCCCAAGAAGAAATTTCTATCTCATTTGAAAAAATTCCTCCTCAAATCAAAAATAGCGACGTTAATAATCTTGGAATCCAAACACTTCTTGGCCAAGGAATTTCTTATTTTAAAGGATCAATCTCCTCAAGAATTCATAATATCAATCTTGCTTCTTCAAAAATTAATGGTCTTTTAGTTGCTCCTGGAGAAATTTTTTCTTTTAATAAATCTTTAGGCGAAGTTTCCCAAATGGCAGGATATAAAGAATCTTATATCATAAAAGAGGGAAAAACTGTTTTGGGAGATGGAGGAGGAGTCTGCCAAGTTTCCACTACTCTTTTTCGCGCCGCCCTTTCGGCAGGTTTACCGATTGAAGAAAGACATCCCCATGCCTACCGTGTTTCTTATTACGAACAAAACTCTCCCCCAGGGTTTGATGCCACTGTCTGGGATCCTACCGCTGATTTAAAATTCAAAAACGATACCCCCGCATATATTCTAATTCAAATAACCATGGATAAAAAAGAACAAAAACTAATTGTCGATATTTATGGGACCTCTGACGAAAGAGTGGTAGAAATCGGCAAACCACGAATTTGGGATCAAGTCCCCCCTCCCCCCGATCTTTACCTAGATGATCCCACCTCTCCTTTAGGAACAATTAGACAAATTGATTTTAAGGCTTGGGGGGCTAAAGTTGCCTTTGATTGGAAAGTTGTTCGCAAAGAGGAAATTCTTCAAAAAAGAACCTTTTATTCCAATTATCGACCCTGGCAGGCAGTTTATCTAAAAGGAACAAAACAATAAGCCCAAAACCTTAAAAATGAAAAAAATAAGACTAATTTTTAATCTCTCTTTAACCTCTAGAGTATAATATAAAAAGAATTTTGAAAAGAGAATTTCAATATGAAAATTTTAGGAATTGAAACTTCTTGTGATGAAACTGCCGCTGCCATTGTTGAAAATGGAACAAAAATTCTCTCAAACGTTGTTGCCTCCTCTGTTCAACTTCACAGAAAAACCGGGGGGATTATTCCTGAGGTGGCTGCCCGAGAACAAGTTCGCTTTATTATCCCCGTCATTGAAAAGGCCCTAAAATCAAAAATTGATGCTATTGCAGTCACCGTAGGCCCAGGACTAATTGGCTCACTTTTAGTTGGAGTAGAAACTGCCCGAACTCTTGCCTTTGTCTTAAAAAAACCAATTATTCCCGTCAATCATTTATTGGCTCATATTTATGCCAATTTTCTGGAATCAAATCCAAAATTTCCTTTGGTTGCCCTGGTTGTTTCTGGCGGACATACAGATTTGGTTTTAATGAAAAAACATGGTCAAATTCACTGGCTTGGAGGAACCAGAGACGACGCCGCCGGCGAATGCTTTGATAAATGTGCGCGAATTTTAGGATTAGATTATCCCGGAGGACCAGCAATTGCTGCTGAGGCGGCAAAATTAAAAGCCAAAAATGAAAAATTAAAAATTAAACTACCTAGACCAATGATAGAAGAAAAAAATTTTGACTTTTCCTTTTCCGGCCTAAAAACGGCAGTTTTAAGAGAAGTTGAAAGATTAAAAAACAATCAACAATATGACAATTTAACAATTCAACAATTATCTTTTGAGATTCAGGAAGCAATTACTGATGTTTTAGTAGAAAAAACAGCTCAAGCCGCTAAAAAATACAAAGTTAAATCAATTCTCTTGGCGGGTGGCGTTGCCGCCAATTCTCGCCTCCGAGAAAAATTTCATCTTGCCCTTTCCTCCTCTTCCTTCTCGCTTTACCTCCCTTCGCCTTCTTTATGCACCGATAATGCTGCTTATGTCTCTTCTTTTGCCTATTTTAATTACAAACCCCTACCCTGGGAAAAAATTTCTACCCAACCTGGATTATCAATTGCCGGTGAAGTATAATTATCTTCATGGAAAAAGTCTGGCAACCACAAAAAATAGAAAAGAAAATCTATCAATTATGGGAAAAATCCAAAGTTTTTTCTCCAAAAATTAAAAAAGGCAAAAAGCCCTTTTCTATCATTATGCCGCCACCAAACGCCAATGCCTCTTTACATATTGGTCATGCTCGTTTTATTGCCATTCAAGATTTGCTTGTTCGCTTTCATCGAATGCTTGGCGAACCTTCTTTATGGCTTCCTGGAGCCGACCATGCCGGGATTGCCACCCAAGTTGCTTTTGAAAAAAAACTCCAACTAGAGGGAAAAACAAGGTTTAGTTTAGGTCGAGAAAAATTCTATGAAGAAATCTATAAATTCAGCCAAAAGAACAAAGAAATTATGTATGACCAAATGAAAGCCTTAGGAGCCTCTTGCGATTTTAAAAGAGAAAAATTTACCCTTGACCCAAAAATCTCAAGAATCGTTCTTGAAACATTTGTAAAAATGTATAAAAATGGCCTAATTTTCAGAAAAGAAAGAATTATTAACTGGTGCCCAAGATGTCAAACTGCCTTATCTGATCTTGAAGTTGAATATAAACAAGAAAAAAGCAAACTTTGGTATATTCGTTATCTTTTTAAAGATGAAAATCGCTTTATTAGCGTTGCCACCACGAGACCGGAAACGATGGTTGGCGATACTGCCTTGGCAGTCAATCCTAAAGACGAAAGATATAAAGATTTTATTGGCAAAAAAGTAATTTTACCCTTGATGTTTCGGGAAATCCCTATTGTTTCAAGCGAAAGTGTCGATCCTAAATTTGGAACTGGGGTGGTAAAAGTCACCCCTGCCCACGATCCCACAGATTTTGAAATTGGCAAAAAGGAAAAACTCCCTCTTATTCAGGTTATTGGCTTTAATAATAAAATGACTAAAAAAGCAGGCAAATATGCTGATCTTTCTGTTTTGGAAGCGAGAGAAAAAATCATTCAAGATTTAGAAATTAAGGGCCACTTGGAGAAAGTTGAAGATTATCTTCATTCTGTTGGCTTCTGCGAGCGCTGTGGAAGTTTAATCGAACCCCAGGTTTCTCTTCAATGGTTTGTAAAAACAAAACCTTTGGCCAAAAAGGCAATTTCGGTTGTTAAAAACAAAAAAATAAAAATTATTCCTGAAAGATTTGAGAAAAACTATCTTTTATGGATGGAAAATATTCGCGATTGGTGTATCTCTCGCCAACTTTGGTGGGGACAACAAATCCCAATTTGGTATTGCGGAACAGAAAACCTCTCAAGTCTGCAAAAATTAATGAATCCAGAACTTGCAAAAAAAGAAATCATTGGTTGCGGTGAAGTCATTGCCTCGGTTGAAAAACCAAAACAATGTCCAAAATGTCAAAATAAAGATCTAATTCAAGATCCGGACATCTTAGATACCTGGTTTTCCTCCGCCCAATGGCCATTCACCACCCTTATGACGAGTCCTTATAAAAAAGATTTTGAATATTTTTACCCAACCACCGTTATGGAAACTGGCTATGAAATTTTGTTCTTTTGGGTTGCCAGAATGATTATGCTTGGTCTTTATCGGACCAAAAAGATTCCCTTTAAAACTGTTTTTCTCCACGGTTTAGTCAGAGATGCCTTTGGTCAAAAAATGTCAAAAAGCAAAGGAAACGTAATTGATCCCTTGGAAGTTATAAAAATTTACGGAACTGACGCCTTAAGAATGGCTTTAATCTTTGGCTCAACTCCAGGCAAAGATTTAAGCCTTTCTTCTGAAAAAATTGAAGCAATGAGAAATTTTGCCAACAAAATCTGGAATGCGGCTCGCTTTATACTTTTCTTTCCGGGGAAAGAAGATTCAAAAAACCAACCAAAAGAAACCAAAGAAGACAAATGGATTCTTAAAGAATTGAAAAAAACAATAAAATCAACCACCAAAAATATTGAAGAATTTAGACTAGGCCAGGCAGCCGAAGAACTCTATGAATTTTTCTGGCATAAGTTTTGCGATAAATATATTGAGGCAAGCAAAAATAGAAAAAGTAGGGCTCAACCAATTTTACTTCAAGTTCTAGAAACAAGTTTAAAATTATTACACCCATTTATGCCTTTTATTACCGAAGAAATCTGGCAAATCGCTAGAAAGAAAATCAAAAAAGAAAATTTTTTTAAGGAAAGGTTATTAATTTCTGGAGAATGGCCAAAATAATAAAGGATATCAAGAAATTAAAATATCTAAAAATTAAGAACAAAATTCACCCTTGGCTGGAAAACAAAATTCAAAAAATCCGCACCCTCAGAGAACGTCAGGCCTACCGGTCGGCAAAAAGATGGGGGACACCGGCAGGGGTGGCTCTAATCCTCGTCTTAACTCTTTACTCCTTTTTTCTTCCTAAAGATAGATTTCAATTTGCCAGAGAACGGGTTTTGAAAAACCCAAAAGACCTTGAGGCTCATTTAATTTTAGCAGAGGAATTTTTAAAAAACAACCAACTTGAAAAGGCGGAAAAAGAATTAATTGCCGCAGAAAATATCCAAAAATTAATACCCAATGACCAACAAGTCTTAGGTTTAACCTCAAAACTGGAAGAACTTTACCTTCGTTGGCAAGAGGAAAATCCAAAAGAACTTAAAAAACTAATTTCAAAATGGGAAAAAATTATTTCCGAAAACCCAAATTACCGCGACGGCTATCTCCATCTAGCCCTTTATTATTTCAAATTAGGGAAAAAAGAAAAAGCTAAAGAAAATCTTTCAAAAGCCCTTGACCTCGACCCAAATTACAAACCTAGCAAAGAATTGGAAAAAATAATCAAATAAACTTTTAGAAAAATTCCCCTTGACAAATTTCTTCTTTTCAATTACGCTTTAATTTAGCAATGAAATTTTGGTTTTCTCTTTTATTTTCTATTTTTACTTTGTTTCTTTTTCCTTCTTCTCTTTATGCTTCCGGTTTTCAGCTAAAAACGGTGGGAGCCTTAAATGTTGAAGGATCCACTTATAACCATCTTTGGTACACCAATCCCAATGTTACCTTCACCGGAATTGCCCTCCAAAACGCAACTGTTAATGCCACTATTAACGGTCAAAGCAGCACTATTAATGCTGATAGCGAAGGAAATTGGAGTTATACTACCACCCTTAACCAAGGAGATAATACCGTAAGTTTTGAATCAGGGGGCAGCACTATTTCTTTCACTCTTACTATTGGCGAAGTTCCGGAAAATGTTGGTAGCCTAAACAAAGCAGAAACCCCAACAGCAGGAACAATCACACCAACGATTACTATTTTCTCCCTAGGGATATTATCTATCTCCGCCGCCCTTCTTTTAAAGAAAAAATTTACCTAATGAAATCTAAGAAGAAAAATTTATTTATTCGCCGGATTTTTCTTCTTGGGGTTTTTCAATTTCTTCCTCTGCTGGCAAACCGCCCTCGGAAACTGCTCCTTCAGAGGGCATTTCTTCAGGCAATGCTTCTTTAGTTGGAGGCGGAGCAACCTCTTCCTTTTCAAGGGGTCCAATTTTAACTACAATTTGAGAAGGATCGGCTTTTATCTCTATTTTCTTTTTATCAACTTCTATCTCTCCAACGGTAATTGCATCATCAACATTAACCAATTTAGAAATATCTACCACCAAACGCTCAGGCAAGTCTTGGGGTAATGCCTCAACCTCAAGTTCGGAGATTGGCTGAATCAAAACCCCAATTCCCTGCTCAACTGCCGGTGATTCTCCAGAAATTTCAATAGGAACAGAAACGGTAGTTTTTTCTGTTAGAGAAACATAGCGAAAATCAGCATGAAGAGGTTCTCCTTTTACCGGATGAACCTGAACATTGCGAATTAAAACAGGTCTGATCGTGCTGTCTATTTCCAAATCAATTAATCCTGTCTCTCCCACTTCTTGATAAATTTTTTGAAAGTCCTTTAAAGAAACCTGAATACTTTCTGACTTTATCCCCTTCCCATAAAGATTTGCAGGAAGAATTCCTTCTCGGCGAAGTTTTTTAACCTTCCTTCCTAAAATTTTTCTTTTCTCAGCTTGAAGTTTTGGCCTAGTCATTTTTTAAAAATTTTATTCTAAATATTTTATCGTTAGATAAGTTGGTATTATAAATAATTGCCTGCCCCTCCGTCAAGAAGATTGGCTGGCTACTTTCAAAAATAAAATTTTCTGGGTAAGAAAAAGAAATAGTCAATTCCTCATTTTTTGCTCCAGGTTGCTTTTGAAAAAGAAAAGCATACTCTCTGCCTTTAAAAAGAAAAGGAAGTACCCAGGAAATCTCAACCACTTTTTTCTCCTTTACCGGAACTTCCAATAAGAAACCAAAAACGGTTCTTTGATGCTCAATGGTTTCTTCAACTTGACAATCTTTTTCGTCAATCTTACACCCCTTAAGAGTTGCTCCTTGGGGAACATAAATTCGCAAATAACTTTTATATCTTCCTGCAGGAAAAACATCATCCGGACTTTGATTTTCATAATCTATTTTTAACTCCTTAAGAACCTCCCCTTCTTTGCTAATTGAAGTTTTTTGCCTAAGACTTCTTTTTAGAAAATAATTGCTTTTGTTAACTCCAAGATTTGCCTCATTAACCATTAAATAATCTTTAAAACAATCATTTTCCTGACAACTAACGCTTTTTATCCCTCCATCCCAGTTAAATTTCTTTATTAAAGAAAAAGAGGATTCATCATCCAAAAAAATTATAATATCCTTCTCCTCAAGTGAGGTCAAAAAGGCCTGGCCAATTAAAAACAATTTTTCTCTATCTGCTTCTTTGATTTTTTCAAATAAAATCCGGGCTGTTTGGCCAAGAAAATCCTGCTTACCGGTTGACCCTGGGAAAAATCCTGCCTCAGAAAAATATTCTGCTTTTTCAAAAAAATTTACCGCATTAATCTTTTCTTGATAATCTGGAAGATAAATTTCTCCTATTGCCTCAAGAATTCTTTGAGCAAAAAAAAGATTCACCCCAATTACACCATCAACTTTTCTTCCAATTTCTTTATTCAAAAACCAAGCCGCCCGCCTTGCAGAAATAGGGAAATCCGGATCCCAATTAGAATCACGAAGATACCAACCCGCCTCTCCCAAAATTTCTTTAATTTTTAACGGTGGCTCAACATGGCCTTTTAGTTGACCATCGGCAAAATAAACATCATGGACCTCAAAATCTAAAAGCCTACCTCCCTCAAAAGTTAAAATTCCAAAAGAACCAATAAAACCACCGGTAGGTCTAATTTCCATATTATTCTGAAAAAGAATTAAGTAAGTTTTCCTTTCTTTTACCCCAAAAATACTGGGAAGAACTTTGGTTATCTCTCTGGCAAAAACAAGATTTTTTCTAATTTCTGGAAAAAATTTTTTTGCCTTTAAAAAATAAGAACCAACCAAAAACTCATTCCCAGAAAATTGATCAAGCAATGCCTGGGCGTAAGAAACCTCTTTAAAAGAATCATCAACCGCCAGTCTTAAATGCTCCCATCTTTCTTCATCAACCTTTTCTCCCGAAATAATCTTTTTAAAAATTCCCTCTGTTTCCAAAAAAATTTCCGAAAGAGAACCAAGGGCCCTAGTCGTTGCTTTCCCCATAAAAAAAACATTCTGAATTTTTCTAAATTCCTCTCCGTTATCCAAAAAAATAGAAAAAGAAGCAGGGATTTCTAAAAGAAAGGTTTCTCTTTCTATGTTCTTTTCGATATTCAAGGCATTATTTTTAACTGCCAAAAAATCAAATCTTTTAAAAGAATTCTCAAGTCTTTTTATTTGAAAAAAGAAAAACAAAAAATTTCCCCCAAGAAAAATAAACGGTAAAAAAAACAATAAAAATAAAAGAAAAAATGAAAAAGAAAACCTTCTTTTTTTTGATTTTTCCGAAAAATTTTTTTCAAAAAAATTTTCTTCTTTGGAAAAAAGATCTTTTGGTTCTTGAAAATCTGTAATAACAAACATTTTGTTAACTCCGTAAAAACTAGCCGGGAAGACGTGAAACTGGCCTTAAAATTTGATTAATTAAACTATCGGCAATTTTGTTTTCCCGTCGCGGGATATATCTGTAAAAAATTTTCCCGGAGAATTTTTTTTCTAAATTTTTTATTTTAATTGTTAAAAGCTTAATTTTTTGATTTTTAATTTTAAATTTCCCCGTTAACTGATTAACCACTAACTGAGAATCAATTAAAAAATTAACATTGGCAAAAGAAAAATTTTTAACTAACCACTCCAGGGCAGCAGTTACCGCTAAATACTCGGCAAGATTATTAGTTGTTTTGCCAATAATTTTTGAAAATTTATAAATCATTTTTTTATTTTCAAAAACCACAAAAGCAATTGCTCCTGGACCAGGATTTCCTCTTGAGCCCCCATCGGTAAAAATAGAAATTTCTCTCATAAAAAAGGCCTTCCTCTCAAAAAATTTTACCACGATTTCTAATAATCTCAATTAATGTTTTCCAAAAACTTAAAGAGGGTCTAAAACCAAATTCTTTAGCAAGGTAAAAACTAGTTAAAAGAAAAACCAAAAATTCAGTGGCAATTGTTATCCCAGAAGAAGCAAGATAAGAATAACGGGGGATAAAAATAAAATTTAGAGAAACATTCCAAAATAAGGCTATTAAGGCAATTATTAAAGAAATTTTTTGTTTCCCAAGAGCAATTAAACTAAATCCGGTTAGATGGTTTAAAAAAGAAAAAATGGCGGCAAAGACCAAAATCCTTAAGGCTAAAGCACTTTGGGAAAATTCTTTTCCTCCAATAATTTCTACCACTGAGGGCGCAAAAACAAAAAACAAAAAAACCACCGTTAAACTTGCCAAAAAGAGAACATCAAAAGATTTCTTATAAACCAAAACTAATTTCTGCCTAAAATCTTTCTGGGCAGCAAAATGAGAAAGAATAGGAAAAAGGGAATTAACCAAATATGAAGCCCCCAAAACTAAATTATCATAAATTTTATACGCCAACCCATAAATACCAACGGGATCTGAACCCTTAATAATCTGCAGAATTAAGACATCTACTTTATTATAAATTGAAAAAGTTAAAAGAAGCGCCCCTGTTGGTAGGGATTCAAGAAAGATTTTTTTAATAATTTTAAAATCAAAAGAAAAATCAATTTTTACTAATTTTTTTGCCAGAAAAAAAGAAAAAATTACCCCCAAAAAATTAACTAAAACCAAGAAAAAAAACACCCAATAAAGATTTAAAAAGCTAAAACCAAAAACCAAAAACAAAAGAAAAAAGAAACTAACAAAAACCTCAGAAAAAGCAACATTTTCAAATTTAAGTTTGGTTTGGAAAATAACTTGAAAAGAAGTTTTTAAAGAATAGGCAAAAAGCAAAAAGGAAGCAATCGTCCCTATAGAAACAAAATTCTGAAACTGGGGCAAAATTCTGATTAAAAAATTAACTAAAAAAAAGAAAAACCAGGCCAAAATAAAACGGAAGAAAAAAATATTCTCAAAAATTTTTTTCTCTATTTTTTTGTCTTTTGAGGCTTCACGAACAGAAATCATTCCTGTTCCCCAATCAGAAGCGGCAGAAAAAAGCAACACAAAAGAAGTTATAAAAACATAAGTCCCAAATCCAGAAACCCCTAAAACCCTAGTTAAAATACCTGTAGCAAATATTGTTGCCAAGGCAACGCTAATTCTTCCCAACCCCTGAACCAAAGTATTTTTAATTACCCCAGGAAAAAAACTCATTTAGAAACAATTTTAACATGCAAAAAAAGATTTTTCAGTCATTTAAAATTTAAATCCTTTTGTCCTCCCCAAATTAAACCAAAAACCAAAACTGCCAAAAGCTGATTTTGCTGAAGAGTCAACCAATAATGATCAAAAATCCCCAAAGATAAAATAATAATTAAAGAAATAAAAAGTGCTCTTGGAAGAAAAAGAGATTTTCTAACAGTTAAAAACAAAAACCAAAAAAAACCAACTAAACCAACCAAGCCAGTTTCTGCAAAAACTAAAAGATAAATGTTGTGAACAGGTTGAAGAAGTCTAAAGGAACTATTTTGCCAAAAATCAGGCAGGCGAAAAACAAAATTATTTAACCCAACACCGGCAATTAAATTGTTTTTAATCATTAAAATTGCCACTTCAATTAATTGAACTCTTTTAACAAAGGATTCATCTTTAAAAAACCGAAAGACAGAAAAAGCAAAAAACCCAAAAAATAGAATCAGAAAAAAATAAGAAAAGTTAAAAATTTTTCTAAAAAAACTATTTTCCTTTAATTTTTTAATTTTTAAAACGGCAAAATACCAAACGCCCAATAAAAACCCCACCAACCATGCCGCCTGAGAAAAGGAAAAAATAATCGTCAAAAAGCCAGAAAATAAAGTTAATAATTTTAATCCTTTCAAAAGAAAAGATTTTCCAAAATCGGTAAAAAGGACAAAAACGGAAGAAACCAGAAAAAAACCAGCCATTGAATTTGGATGAGAAAATGTTCCGTATGGCCTTAAAAAAAGTTTTCCAAAAAAATCTCCTAAAGAAATTCCTGGTGTCTGAATATTAAAATCCCTTTCTCCCAGCCAATAAAAAAATCCTCCTAAAGAAGATTGATTAAAAAACTGAAAAATAGAAATTAAAGAGGAATAAAATAGAGAAAAAAGAATTGGCAAACTACAATCTTTAAAGGAAATTTTTTCTTTAAAAATATAAAAACCAAAAAGAGAAAATGCAAAAACTTTAAAAAGCCTATAAAAGGCCGCTTCTTTGTTTTTAGCAAAAAGGCAATTTAAAACTAAAAAAACGCTAAAGAGAAAAATTAAAAAAGCGTTTCTGAGTTTTTGTTGTTTTATTTTTTTTAATTCTTTTAGGTTTTCAATTATCCATAAAACTAGAACCAAAAACAATAAAATATCCGTTAGATAAATTGTCGGACTTAAATAATCTACTCTTATTCCAAAAACTAAAGAAGAGGAGGGCCAGAAATGCTTACCTAACTGAGTAGGGAGGAGAAAAAGCAAAAGAAAAAAGAAAAAACGATGAAGTCTCACCTTTTTATTTTTCTTCTTGGCTTAATCACCAATCTCCGATTCTCTCCTTCTCCCTCAGATTCAGAAAAAACATCCGGATGATCACGCAAAAAAAGATGAATTACTCTGCGATCTTGGGGAGAAAGCGGCGGTAAAACTACCGGTTCTCCAGAAAACAATACCTTTTGGGTAAAAGACAAGGCCATTTTTTTTAAAATTTCTTCTCTTTTTTGCCGATAATCACCAATGTTCACCACCACTTTTGTCCATTCACCAATTTTTTTACTAACAATTAATTCTAAAATTAACTGCAAGGAAAAAAGAGTGCCCCCATGATAACCAATTAAGATTCCTGGTTCTTCCGCCTCGATCTGCACAGTAATAATATTGTCTTCTTTCTTAACTTCTTTTATTTTTGCCTCAACCCCAAAAAGATCTAGTAATTTCTTAGTTGTATTTTCAACAATATTTAGTTTCTCTTTGTTTTTCTCCATTTTCCAATCCCTATTTTACCCCAAAAGGAAAAATCTTTCAGACCAAAAGCAAAATACTGCTGAAGCAATTGAGATAAAGAAAAAACAAACCAATAAAGAATAAAGCCAGAAGGAAAAGCAAATCCAAAAAAAATTGTCATCAAAGGGAAAAGGTAAAGCGTTTGCGACTGCATAGAAGAAAAAACATCATCGGTTTTTTCATTTGTTTTTTGGGCAACTTCTTTTTCCTTTAAAACCGCAGGTTTCATCATCTTGGAAGAAAAAAACTGGGCTAAGGCAGCCAAAATCAAAAAAGCGCCAGGAATTGGTACCCCCTTAACCCAAAAAATATCGGGCTTTGAAAGATTAAGATATAAAAAAGAAAAATTAAAACTTTCTCCAGGAGAAAAACGCAAGGAAGGATACAAAATCTCGTTGATTTTTGAAATTGCCTCAACTCCATCTGCCACAAGAACTCGAGAAAAAACTTGATATAAAGTAAAAAGAAATAAAAACTGAATTATCTGGGGCAAACAACCCACTCCAGGATTTACTCCTTTTTGGCGATAAAGATCCATCTGTGCTTGATTAAATTTTTGTTTATCATTTTTGTATTTTTTCCTCAATTCCTCAATTTCAGGAGCAATTTCTGATATCTTTCTAACCGTTTTCAGAGAAGTAATAGTCAAAGGGAAAAGAATGATTATTATCGCTAAACTTAAAATAATTATTGCCACTCCTAAATTTCCTGTAATTTTATAAAAGAAAATTAAGCCGTTAACTAAAGGCTGAAGTAAAATTAATTTCCAAATTTCTTTCATAAAAATTTTTTTTAAAATTAGGGAAGGGGATCATCTCCTCCCTTAGACCAGGGATGACATCTAACAATTCTTTTAAGACCCAACCAGACTCCCCAGAGTATACCATATTTTTCAATTGCTTGATAAGTGTATTCGGAGCAGGTAGGCCGAAAACGACAAACCTTATCGGTCAAAAACAAAAACTTTGCCCAACCTTGATCAAAAGAAAGATATCTTTGGTAAAAGCGGATTAGGGATAAAAAAATTTTCTTCATTTTTCGACTAAAATTCCGGCTTTTTTTAAAACTCTTTTTGTTTCTTCTGAAATCTCAAAAAAGGATTTATCCAAAACCTCTTTTCTTCCTAAAAAAATAATATCATAACCCGCCCTTAATCTGTTTAAAAGACCCCTAATTACCTCCCGAAAAATTCTTTTTAATCTGTTTCTCAAAACCGTTTTTTTGGTCAATTTTGTAGAAAAAATAAAGCCAAATCTTGAAAAATCGCCTCCAGTTTTAAGAACCAAAACCCCAAAAAATTTTCCCTGAAATTTTTTGCCTTCTTTTTTAACCTTCTCAAAATCTTCCCTTTTTAAAAGGCGATTTTCCTTAGGAAGCATATTCTTTTTTTTAAATACTTACCCTTTTCCTTCCTTTGATCTTTCTCCTTTTTAAAACCTTCCTGCCGCTTCTTGTCTTTACTCGTTTCCTAAATCCATGTTTTCTTTTTCTTTTCTCCTTCTTTGGTTGATAAGTTCTCTTAGGCATGATTTAAATTATAACATAATTTAGCGTCTTGACAATTGTGGATAATTAAAGTTATTATCTTTTTGTCTTTACTTCTGCCCTGTAAATTCACCCTAAAGATGGACAACAAAACTCTCTGGCAAAAAGTCCAAGAAGAACTAAAAATCTCTGTCTCTAAAGCAATTTTTCAGACTCTTTTTCAAGGGACATCCCTTGTTTCTCTAAAAAAAAATATTGCCGTCATTGGTTGTCCAAGCTCTTATATTCAAGATTTAATCGAGAAGAGATATTACAGCCTTCTCAAAGATGTTTTAGATAGAAAAACAAAAACCAATAACAGTCTTGTTTTTGTTATTAAAAGAGAAAAAAGGGAAGAAGTAAAAGATCTTGGTCCTCTTTTTGAAGAAAGAAAACCAGGCGTTGCCATAGGTCTTCGTCCTGATTTTACTTTTGAAAATTTTTGCGTCTCCACGGTTAACCAACTTCCTTATGCAGCAGCCACCGCAGTGGCTAGAAATCCGGGAACTGCTTACAATCCCTTGTTTTTATGGGGCGGCGTGGGAGTGGGGAAAACCCACCTAATGCAAGCCATCGGCCATGAGATATTAAAAAACGATCCCCAAAAAAAGGTAATTTACTGCATTGGAGAGGAGTTCACTAACGAAATAATCCAGGCAATTCGCCTAAAAACCACCGACTCTTTTAAAAAAAAATATCGCTCGGCTGATGTTTTGCTTTTAGATGATGTTCAGTTTATTGCCGGAAAAACCACTGTTCAAGAAGAATTTTTCCACACCTTTAATGCTATCCAAAGAGCCGGAGGACAAATTGTTTTAGTTTCTGACCGCCCTCCTGAGGAAATTTCAAAACTTGAAGAAAGACTTAAATCACGCTTTGAAGCCGGCTTAATCATTGATATTCCTGCCCCAGACTTCGAACTAAGAACCGCCATTCTTTTAACTAAGGCAAAACAGCGGGGAATAGATTTGTCAATGGATATTGCCCAAACCATTGCCTCAAACATTGAGTCGACCAGAAAACTTGAAGGATTTTTAACAAGACTCCAAACAGAAATTCAAACAAGAAAAGTTTCTCTTTCTTTGTCTTTGGTTCAATCACTTTTAGGAAAGGGCCTGGAAACCCCAAAAGAGAAAAAACCAAAGAAAACAAAAGAAATTATTAAAATTATTGCCGATTATTACAACCTAAAAATCACTGATCTTAAAGGAAAGAAAAGAAAAAAAGAGGTTGTTCTTCCTCGACAGATAGCAATGTATATTCTCCGGACGGAAATAAATCTTCCTTTGGTTACTATTGCTAATTTCTTGGGAGGAAGAGACCATACTACTGTGATTCATGGAGTGGAAAAAATAACCAAAAGACTCTCCGAGGATGGGGATTTAAGAGAGGATATCTCAAAATTAAAAGAAAAAATTTATGAATAAACTTTCTTGTTTTTCCACCTTTCCACAAAACAAACTATTTTATCAACAAAAATATCCACATTGGGGTTGGTTTTATATAAACAAAAATATAACCCAAAAAGAGAAATTAAAAAAGGCATTTTTTGCACTTTTCAACATTCTCTACTACTATTACTACTAAAAATTTTATGATAAAATAAAAGAAATGAAAATTTCTCTTCTGCAAGAAAATTTGAATAAGGGATTAGGGATTGTTTCTCGGTTTATTGCCACTAAAGCCACTCTTCCTATTCTTTCAAATATTCTTTTGTCAACCGATCAGGATCAACTAAAACTTTCTGCTACTAATTTAGAAATGGGAATTAATTTTTGGCTTGGGGCAAAAATTGAAAAAGAAGGGGCAATTGCCGTTCCTGCGAGACTTTTAGCAGAACTTATTTCTTCTTTGCCTCCGGAGAAAATTGATCTTGAAACTAAAGAAAATACTCTTTTTCTTTCTTCTGGTTTTTTTAAAGCGGAAATTTTAGGAATGCCTCAGGGAGAATTTCCCCAAATTCCTAGTCAACAAAAAGAGCAAATTTTAACTTTTGATAAAAACGAAATTTTTTCTGGTTTATCGCAAGTTTGTTTTGCTGCCGCCCAAGATGAAAGTAGGCCAGTTTTAACAGGAATTCTTTTGCGTCAAGAAGAAGATTTGATTTTGTTGGTAGCCACTGATGGTTATAGACTTTCTTTGAAAAAGATAAAAACAAAAAGAAAAAAGATTGGGGAGGAAAGTTTTATAATTCCTGCCAAAACTCTTATAGAAATTTCTCGGATAATTCAGGAAATAAAAGAAGAAGAGGAAATTTCTATAAATAAATCAGTAAATGAAAACCAAGTCATTTTTTCTCTTCCGGGGATAGAGATAGTTTCCAGGCTTATAGAAGGAAATTTTCCTGAGTTTGAAAAAATAATTCCCCAGGCAAAGGAGACAAGAATAATTCTTGATAAAGATGATTTTTTTAAGGCAGTCAAAATTGCTTCAATTTTTGCTAGAGAAAAAGCAAATATTGTTAAAATTAAAACAGATAGAGAAAGAATTAGTGTTTCGGCAGAAAGTCCTCAAGTTGGGGTAAACGAAACCCAAGTAGAAGGGAAAATTGAAGGACAAAACCTTGAAATTGCTTTTAATTTTCGGTTTTTACTTGATTTTTTAAATGCCTCTTCAGGAAAAGAAGTTGTTTTTGAGGCAAACGGCCCTCTTTCCCCAGGGGTTTTTAGAAGCACAGATGACGATTCTTTCCTTCATATTATTATGCCAGTAAGAATTCAAAGTTAAGGACTTTTAGGAATTACTCCCCTGACAGAACTCCAAAAAATATCTTTATCATTTGGATTTATTCCCTGAGAGCGAAACCATTCCTCTGCCTCTTTTTTATATTTTTCAAAAGGATTTTTAAGAATTAAAACAAAAAATTTTTTTGATCCAGGAAAATATTCTATAGTGTAGCCCTCGGTTTTAACCGGTAAAAGACTGATGACTTTTTCCTTTGGGGAAATTGTTGGTGTAGGAGAGGTTAATTTTCCAAAAGGCGAAGGCTGAGGTTCTGTTTTTCTTTCTTCCTTTTTATTTTTTGATTCTAAAAAAAAGAGAAAGATTAAAACTCCAACCAAAAAAGCAAGGAAGGCAATTAAGAAAAGAGTATTTCTTTTTCTTTTTTTAATATCAATGTTAGTTTCCATATAATCTTTGATATTCTTTGTAAAGAATCAAAACGCTTCCGCAGTAATCAATTCCGCAGGCGGGGCTACATGGGTCGCCAGGCAAAGGGCTTTCTTTGCAACCTTCAGTTCCGCAGGAGCCACAATATCTTTGGGCTACCTTACGAATGGTTTCCTCAGCCCAAGAGGTACAGTTTAAAGGAGTTGTCCCGCTGTCCGTCTTTATTTTTTTGGCCGCCGCCTCAAAAGAAAGATCAAGGCGGCAACGGTTCATCGGATCATATGTTGGCATATAGGTTTTCCAGGTTTGTTCTTCAAACTGCATTGGACCCATAACAGTGGTTCCTCTACACAAACCCGTTGCCGCGCAAGTATCATAGCAATATCCTCTTTTTAATTCTTCTTGAGAGGCGTTTTTCCACCACTCATCCCTAGAAAATTTTTCAATTTCTTCGCAAGTTAAAGACCAAACTCCTCCTGCCTCCATTCGGGAAATGGCCATTAAGAGTGTCGCGGGAACACAGTTGTCATTTGCCTTTTTTTTAATAAGATTGATTAAATCCGCCTCACAAGCAGGAGTGATTATTGAAGGAGGAGTTGGAGAAATATGCCTGGGGACAGGAGCAGTAGGCAAAATGAAGGCGGCAGCGGTGGTGATTACGATTAAAAAGGTGGAAATGAACAAAATTCCTATTATTACCAGGGTAAAAATAGTTATTGGTGCGGTGGAAGCAGAGGGGAAAAGGATGGCATTAAAAAAAGAATTTATCCCCGCGGCTGCTCCTTTTAAGATTCCGCCCGCACTTCCCAAAAGCCCAAGTCCTCCAAACCCCAAAAGGCTAACACCCAAAATACTTGCTCCCGGGAAAAAGATAATAATTCCTAATCCTGCGGCGACTATCATAATTGCCCTTTCTGGTTTTTTAATAGATCTGACAAGGAAAAGAACGACTGGTTTTATAAGATGTTCGTAGATTTTTTGGACAATAAATAAAATGGCGTTTAAGAAAAGGGCGACCGCCGTGCCTATTCCCGGAGCAATTGCCGTTCCCGCCGCGGTTAAGGCGGCTTTAATTCCCAGTTTTTTAACTAAAAAAGAAACTAGTCTTTTTGTTCCTTCTTTAATTGATTTAAGGGCAAAACTTTTAAGAATTTCTTTTCCTAAATAAAAAGTTTTTTTAAAAAAAGAAGCTAGAGGGGAAACCTTTTTTTCTTGAGGAAAAACTTCCCTTTTTTCTGAATTTTGAAATTCTCTGTTCATTTATTGTCCTTCTTCTGTTTTTTTCTCTTCTTCTTTTGCGGCAAGAATTTCTTCTGGTTTGGTAGTAATAAGTTGATGTTCGTCCTGGGAAGCAAGAACCTGGATTGCTACATGGTTGGCACCAGCAAAAAAGAGCCCTTCGCCAACATTGGCAGAAAGGAGAAGTTGCTTTTCTCCTTCAGAAAGGTAAAAAACCTGACCCACTTTATCAATTGCCGCCGGTGATTGTTTCATTAAAATTTGTATTGAGGAATTGGTAACAATTGCCTTGCCATAATCAGAGCCTAAAAAATCCTCAACGTCTTGAGTGGTGGTTGTCAATCCAAGGTAATATTTTCTTGCTCTTTTGGCAATTGAATAGAGAAAAAGGGCAGAGTCTGGGTATTTCATTAAATACCATGCCTCATCAACAATAAGAATTCTTTTCTTTAACTCTTTTCTTATTTTTGTCCAAATAAAATCAAGAATTATAAACATAGCAATTGGCCTAAGGGCCTCTTCAAGTCCTTTTAAGGAAAAAACAGTAAAAGGATTTTTAATATCAATGTTTGATCTTTGGTCAAAGATTCCCACAAAAGAACCTTTTACAAATTTTTCGATTCGGTCAGCCAATCCTCTTGCTTCTGTCTCTTCCATTCCAATTAAAACTTTATAAAGATCTTCCATAAGAGGAGGTTCATTTTTTTGGGTCGCCGGCTCAGGGGTAATTCCCTTCATTTTGTAAGTTAAGACTAAAGCCCGGTCTAAAACCGCTTCTTCCGAAGAGGAAAGTTGTCCCATAATAACCTTAAAAAGCGAATGAAGTGACAAAATTTTCAATCCCAATTCGTTTTGTCCTTCTTCATACACCTGAGAGAGATCAAAGGGATTAATTTTGGCAGGACAATTGAATCCAAATTCGATATATTCTCCGCCAACTGCCTGGCAAAGATTTTTATATTCTGCTTCAGGGTCAATGATTAAAATTTCGGTTCCAAACATTAACGAGCGGAGAGCCTCCAATTTGACTAAATAAGATTTTCCTGATCCTGATTTCCCAAAAATTACCGAATTAGCGTTTTCTAAAGTAAATCGATCAAAAATAACCAGCGAGCCATTATGTTCATTTATTCCATACATTATTCCCTCATTGGCAGTTAATTCCGAAGAAGTAAAAGGAAAAGTAGAAGCCAAAGAAGTAGTATCCATGTTTCTGGTAATCATTAATTTGTCAACACATAATGGAAGAGTGGTTTTAAATCCATCTTCCATCTGGAGAGTGGCATGCTTTGACACAATTAAAAGTGCCCCAAGGGCCGATTCTATTCGCTTTGAGACGTGATTTAATTCGTCAAGAGAGTCGGCGGAGACGGTAATATAAAGACCGAATTGGAAAAATCTTTCTATTCCCTTAACTAGCTGTTCTTGAAGAAGGCGGGCGTCTTCAAGCTTTGCCTGAGTTGCTGGATCAACAATTTTTCCTCTTTGGATATCGGTTGAAATTTCTGCCTCCATTTCCGTTATTTTTCTTCTTAATTCATCAAGAACAGTTTTTCCTTCCACTGGGTAAATGAACATTGAAATATTCAAAGAATGATCAAAGTTTATCAAAGGCGAGAGCCAATTGGCAGAAACAAACCGGGGATAGCCAGCAACAAAAAGGGTTCGGAAGTAGGAATTGTTTATTTTTAAATAGTCAAAATCAACCTCAATTGCCGAAGGAGCAATTACGTCTTGAACAGAAACCATTCCCTGCGCTAACTGGTTTATAGCCTTTGTTTCAGGGGTTTCTTCTTGGTTTTGGGTATTTTGCTTTTTTTCTAAAAATGGTAATATTCCCATTTTTCAATTAAATTGGTTTGTTTAAAAACTGGCTATTTTTCTCATTTTCCCTAAGATTAAAAAAGGCAGTTTTGGTTGACTGAACTAGGGGGGTGGCGTACTCTTCGCTGGTGGCTAGTTTTTGAAAGCCGGAGGTGGGATTGTAGGCGTCGTAAAGAAGTTTAATTATTTCCGCGGTTGTTAGTTCTTTTGTCTTAAGACCTAAGCGGTTGAATTGTTTTATTAGATGGTCTCTTTTTGGATAAAGGCTCATTTTTGCTCTTTCTAAAATATAATCTTTGGGAAAGGGAAGCCCCTTTTGCCTTTTTATGGTGGTTTTGAGTGTTTGAGAAACGCCAAGTTCTAATTTGGAAAAGGGAATTATGACATAGAAACTTTTATCTAAGACATTATTTTTTTTGACTGTTTCCTCGATGAATTGATGGTATTTTTTCATTTGCTCCCTAAGAAGGCTATTTGCCTGTTTTTCAATTTCTCTTTCCAGAAGTTTTAGATAAGAGGTAACATCTTTTCTTTTTGAGCAGATTAAAACTTGAATTGGGAAGGTTAGGGAATTTAATAAGGCGGCATAGGCATAAATTAGAGCATCTTGTTCTTTTTCTGATAAAAGACTAAAGTTTATGGCGGTCGTAGCCAAAATTAGACAACAGGAGCCATCCTTTAAAATAACAATATTATCTTTGATGTCCTCAATCTCTAAATGTTCTTGGGTTGAGGCGCGGATTGGAATTTTAAGCGGATCTGCCATATTCTTGATTTCCTCCCGTAATATTTAAAATTTCCTCTTGATTGCTTTTTTTGGCTCTGGCTCTAATTTCTATTGGTTGGACAATTTCTCCCTTGAGAGTGATTTTAACTATGTCAAAAACCAGTCCCTCTTTTTCAGTTTCAATTTCGTATGTCCCTGAAGGAAGAGGGGCGGCAATTCTAAATTGGCCAATTTTATTGGTTTTAAGCGCCCTAACGGGGTTTCCTTGTTCGTCTCTTATTTCCATAATTGCTTCCTCAACTAGTTTTCCTTCTGGATCCCTAACAACGCCAACAATGATGTTTGGAATTGAGGGAATTGAAGGAAAAAGAATTTTGGGGGCGCTTTCTGCCTGAGTGGCTGGGAATTCAATTTTTTTCTTTGGTGGTCTTCCGGGGCGTCGGGGAGAATAAAAACCCAAAGGCTTAAGTGGCTTTTCTATATCGAAAGAAGGAAGCGATGAGGTTTTTTCTTCGGGAATAAAAGGAGGGCCAAATTGGCGAAATTTAATTCCCGCTGGTTGGTTTATATTTTCTAAAGGAGTGGGTTCTATTTTTGCCATTGACGGGAGAGAAACCGAGTCAAAAAGATGAAAAATTTGCTTTAGTTGGTTTTCTTCTTTTTTTTCAACCTCCGTTTCTAAACCTTTTTCTGGTAAAGTTTTAAGATAATCTTTTAATTTTTCCTGATTGGGTAAAATTTGGGTAGGAATTGGTTTGGGAGAAAAAGAGATTTGTTTTTTTTCTAGGAATTCTGGTATTTTTGGTTTTTTTTGCCAAAAATATTGAGTTGGAGAATAAACTGCCTTAAGAAAAGAAATAATCCAAACATGAAGAGGTCTTTCCTCAAAGGGAATAAAGGCCATGGCTATTCCTAGTAAACCAAAAAAAACAATCAATGGCCATTTAAAATAACCAGGAAGTCCTGAGGCATAAACAATTAAAGCCATAACACATCCTCCGGCTAACTGGAAAAATTGTTTTAAGGTCATATCGCCGACAAGGCGAAATTCGTAAGACGATATCTGTTGTGGAATAGGATGCTGTTCCATTTTGATTAATAATTGGTTTTAAAAATTGAAAAGATAAAAAGTTTTTTCTTTTTAGAAAAAGTTATTTTTTTGTAATTTTTATAAGAGGCGGGCAGCATATTTTATTTTTTATTTTGTGTAATTTTAGGTAATTTTATTAATCTTAGGCTAAAAAACATATTACTATCTCTTAAGGATTGAATTCAAGTAGTTCAAAATCAGTCGAATAAAAACAAAATAGGGCAGAATATTTTTAAATTTTGTGTTATAATTTTCTTCAAAGAGGAGGGTTTATGGTGGAATTCGAAACAAATCAAGGATTGCAGTCAGGAGCGCAAGGTAAGGAGAATCAGGCAACACCAGAAGCGGCAAATGGAAGGAAGGAGAAAGGAAGAAGAGGTAGGAGAAGCAGAGAAGGGGTGGAGGGGGAAACAAGAGAAGATCAAGGAAGAAAAGGCAGAGAAAAGGCGCCCCCCCTTATTGATCAGATAGAAAAAATAAGAAAATCCCTTCAGGAGCTTGAGGCGGCGCTTCAACAGAGATTTGA
>CAZAPL010000024.1:0-37235 GCA_964487495.1 uncultured Gammaproteobacteria bacterium
AAATTAAAAATAAAGAAAGACAAAGAAACACTCCCTTGCTTTATAAGGGAGCTTTCTCTTTTGGGCCTAATTGGATTTCAAGGAGCCAATAAAAATTATATTAAAATAAAGCAAATCTTTCAAATCTTTTGATAACAATGTTTTCTCCAAATTGGGCAATTTTTTCTTTAACCAAATCAGAAATTTTTTTACTCTCATCCCGAATCCATGGTTGCTTTAAAAGTTCTTCAACATTTTTTGGAGCCATTGCCGCCACCTGCAAAGCCAATTCATGAACAAAATCTTTAAAATCTTTATTACGAGCCACAAAATCAGTCTCGCATAAAACTTCAACTAAAACCCCAATTTTTCCATCTAAATGAGTATAAGACTCAATTCTTCCCGCTTTAACCTCTCTTTCTGATTTTTTGTCTGCTTTTTCAAGCCCCTTTGCCCTAAGCCACTCCTTGGCTTTTTTCTCATCTCCTTCGTATTTTTCTAAAGCCAGCCGGCACTCCATAATTGGAGCCCCGGTTTCTTCTCTTAATTTTTTTATTTGCTCAAGAGATATCTTCATTTTTTTCCTTTTTTCGATTTGATTTTAAAACCTTGACTTTGCAAGCCTCGCCAATAAACCTAACAATAAGTTCAATTGATTTTTGGGCGTCATCATTGGCGGGAATAACATAATCAACTAAATCCGGATTGGAATTGGTATCAACAATTGCCACCACCGGAATTCCTTTACGCTTAGCCTCGCGGACTGCCCCAATTTCCGCTTTTATATCAACCACAAAAAGGGCTTCAGGTAATTTTTCCAAAGAAGAAAGTCCTTCCAAAAATTTCTCCAGTCTTTTAATTTCTCGATCAATTAAAAGATTTTCTTTCTTTGTATAGTCATTATATTTGCCTTCTTCTTTCTCTTTCTTTAAAGTCTTAAGTTTTTCAATTGATTTTTTAATTTGATCAAAATTAGTTAAAGTCCCCCCAAACCAACGCCTAGAAACGTAAGGCATATTAATTTCTTTGCAAATTTTTTCAATAGTCTCCCTTGCTTGTCTTTTAGTACCAACAAAAAGAATTTTTCCTCCTTTTTTAACTAATTCTTTAACAAAAGAAATTGCCTCCTCAAGCCCTTCTTTTGTCTTTGCCAAATCGAAAATATGGACTCCATCCTTTTCTCCAAAAATATAGGGTTTCATTTTGGGGTTCCAACGGTTAACCTGATGACCAAAATGGCAACCCGCTTCAAGAAGTTTCTTTAAGGTTATTTCCTCCATTTAGATTTTGTTTCCTTAGATTCCGCTACTCGGCTGAGGCTTTAGGAAACATTTCCGAGTATGAGTACTCAAAAAAATTCTATCACAAAAATCTCCCTTTTGCAACCTCCAACTAGGTCTGGCCTCCAAATGATGATATTGACAAATAAAAATCCCTTTTTTAATATCATACTTTAGAATGAAACTTAAACTTATAAATTAACGCCCTCCATCTCAAAAAGGAGGGCATTTTTTTATGAGAAAACTTATTTTAAAAGATGGGGCCATTTTTGAGGGAGAAGGTTTTGGCGCTTCCACAGACTCCGCAGGCGAAGTAGTTTTTTCAACGGCAATGACCGGTTATGTTGAAACCCTAACTGATCCTTCTTTTTTTGGGCAAATTCTTGTTTTAACCTATCCCTTAATTGGAAACTACGGCGTTCCTTGCAAAAAATATTTTCAGTCAAAAAGAATTCAAGTCTCAGGATTGGTGGTAACTCAATGGTGCCCTACCCCCTCCCACTTCCAAAATCAAAAAAATCTTGATCAGTGGTTAAAAGAAAACAATGTTCCGGGAATTTCTGGAATCGATACCCGCTTTCTAACCCAAAAAATTAGAAAAAAGGGGGTGATGCTTGGAAAAATAATCGAAAAAAAAGACAATCTTGATTTTTACGATCCAAACAAAGAAAATTTGGTTGAAAAAGTAAGTATTAAAAAACCAAAATTTTTTGGAGGAGGAAAAAATAAAGAAACAATTTGTTTAATCGACTGCGGATTTAAAAAAGCAATTCTTGAATGTCTCCTTAAAAGAAAAATCAATGTCCTTGTTGCTCCCTGGGATTTTAATCCTTTCAAAAAATCTTTTTGCAGAGAAATTTCCGGTTTGGTTGTCTCCAATGGCCCAGGCGATCCCCAAATGGCAAAAAAAACTATCGAAACAGTCAAGGAAGCAATAAAGAAAAATCTTCCCATTTTGGGAATTTGTCTTGGAAATCAAATTCTGGCGCTGGCGGCCGGGGCAAAAACTTATAAATTAAAATTTGGCCATCGCTCACTCAACCAGCCAGTTGAAGACATCTTTACTAAAAAATGCTTTATTACTTCCCAAAATCACGGTTTTGCCGTTGATATTGCCTCCCTCCCTGAAAATTGGGAACTTTGGTTTTCCAATCTAAACGATGGATCCTGCGAGGGAATTATTTCTAAAAATCGCCTTTTTATGGGTGTCCAATTTCATCCCGAAGGTCACCCTGGCCCTCAAGATACGGAATGGATCTTTGACGAATTTCTAAAAAAAGTTAAAGATGGAGGGAAAGTTTCCTAAAAAAGTTCTTATTTTAGGATCAGGAGCCTTAAAAATAGGCCAGGCTGGAGAATTTGATTATTCCGGATCTCAGGCAATAAAAGCCTTAAAAGAGGAAGGAATAAAAACAATACTCGTCAATCCAAACATCGCCACCGTCCAAACAAACAAGGGATTTGCCGATGTCATTTATTTCCTCCCTATTAACCCTGAATTTTTAGAAAAAATTATTGCCCAAGAAAAACCAGAAGGGATTCTTTTAGGTTTTGGGGGGCAAACTGCTTTAAACTGCGGCCTCTCTCTGGAAAAAAAAGGTATTTTAAAAAAATATAACGTTAGGGTTTTGGGAACGCCTATTGAAGCCATAAACCAAACAGAAAACCGAAAACTTTTTGCTCAGGAAATAAAAAAAATTGGCCTTAAAATCCCAAAAAGTTTTTCTGTTAAAAATAAAAAAGAGGCTTTTTTGGCGGCTAAAGAAATTGGTTATCCGGTAATCTGTCGCGGCGGCTATTCCTTAGGAGGCCAGGGTTCAAATATCGCCTTTAACGAAAAGGAATTAGAAAAAACAGTCAATCGGGCCTTTGCTTTCAGTTCTGAAGTTTCAATTGAAGAATATCTTGATGGATGGAAAGAAATTGAATACGAAATTGTCCGCGATCAAAAAGATAACTGCATTGCTGTCTGCAATATGGAAAATTTTGATCCTATGGGAATCCACACTGGAGAAAGTATTGTCGTCTCCCCTTCTCAAACTCTTAACAACGAAGAATATTTCCTTCTTAGAAAAATTGCCTTTGAGGTGGTTAAACACTTCAAAATCGTTGGTGAATGTAATATTCAGTTTGCCCTAAACCCAAAAAAATTAGATTACCGAATTATTGAGGTTAATGCCCGCTTATCTCGCTCCTCTGCTTTAGCCTCGAAAGTAACCGGTTATCCCTTGGCTTTTATTGCCGCCAAACTTTCTTTGGGCTATAGCCTAAACCAACTGAAGAATTCAATTACTAAGAAAACTTCCGCTTTTTTTGAGCCTGCCTTAGATTATCTTGCGGTCAAAATCCCCCGTTGGGACTTTGAAAAATTTGGTCTAGACTCCCAAACTATAGGTACAGAAATGCAATCTGTAGGTGAGGTTATGGCCATAGGAAGAAACTTTCCGGAAACAATTCAAAAAGCAGTTAGAATGCTTGACTGCGACGATGAAGGAGTAATTGATCTAAACTGCAAAATGAATACCAAAGAAATAAAAAAAAGAATTAAAACTCCTAACTCGAGAAGAATTTTTGAAATTTGCCACGCCCTAATTTTGGGAATCCTCCCAGAAGAAATAGGAGAAATAACTAAAATTGACCCTTGGTTTATTTTTGAACTGAAAAAAATAACCGATTTTTACTTAAAAATTAAAAACACCAAAAAACTAACCTTGGAAATTTTAAAAGAGGCAAAAATTTTAGGTTTTTCCGACAGTCAACTGGCAAAAATTCTAAAAATCAAAAATGAAAAAATTTTTCAAAAAAGAAAAAAAGAAAAAATTTTTCCTTTTGTTAAACAAATCGATACCCTTGCTGCCGAATACCCGGCAAAAACCAATTATCTTTATCTAACCTACCAAGGAAAAACCGATGACTTAAAATTCAAAGAAAAAAACCAAATTTTAATCATTGGTTCTGGGCCATACTGTATTGGTTCTTCGGTTGAATTCGACTGGTGCGCGGTGGGCACGGTTAACGTTTTGAAAAAAGAAAAAATCCCCACAATTTTAATAAATTGCAATCCGGAAACTGTCTCTACCGACTATGACATAACCGATAAACTTTATTTTGAAGAACTCTCCCAGGAAACAATCAGTAATATCTACCAAAAAGAAAACATTAAAGGAGTAATCATCTCCGTTGGCGGGCAAATTCCAAACAATTTGGCAATTCCCCTCCACCTTCAAGGTATAAAAATCTTAGGGACAAAAGCAGAAAACATTGACCAAGCAGAAGACAGAAAAAAATTCTCCAGACTTTTAAATAAATTAAAAATTGACCAACCACCCTGGCAGAAGTTAACCAGAAAAGAAAAAGTATTGGAATTTGCTCGGAAAATTGGCTTTCCGGTAATCGTTAGACCTTCCTATGTTCTTTCAGGAAAAGCAATGGATGTTATCTATACAAAAGAAGATCTTTTGAAATACCTAAAAAAACTAAAGAATAAACATGTAAGCGTTGTTATTTCTAAATTTATCGAAAACGCCAAAGAAATAGAAGCAGATATCGTTGCCTTTAAAGGAAAAATCCTTGTTTGCGCCATCTCTGAACATATTGAAAATGCCGGCGTCCATTCAGGAGACGCCAGCATTGTTTTCCCACCCCAAAAACTTTACCTTGAAACGATCAGAAAGATTAAAAGTGCTTGCTCTTCTATTGCTTCCTCTCTTAAAATAACTGGCCCAGCAAATATTCAGTTTCTGGCTAAAAAAAATCAAATTATGGTAATTGAGTGCAATTTACGCGCCTCAAGAACTTTTCCTTTTATCTCTAAAATCTCAAACCAGGACCTGATTAAAATTGCCACTTTAGCCCTTATAAAGAAAAAAACAAATATAAGAAAAGATGCTCGTTTTTTGGATGCCAATTTTGTGGGAGTCAAAGTCCCGCAATTTTCTTTCTCCCGGCTCAAAGGAGTTGATCCCATATTAAGAGTAGAAATGGCTTCAACCGGAGAGGTTGCTTGTCTTGGGGAAGATATCGAAGAAGCCTATTTAAAAGCAATTATTGCCACTGACCAAAAATTACCAAAAAGAAACATTCTTTTAAGTTTAGGCGGAGAAGAAAACAAAATTCGTTTCCAAGAAGAAGCAAAACTGCTTTACAAAATGGGTTTTAAAATCTACGCTACCCAAAAAACAGCAGAATTTTTAAACCAAAGAAAAATCCCAGCAGAAAAACTCTATAAAATTCACGAAAGAAAAGAACCAAATATTGCCACCTATCTTGCCCAAAAAAAACTAGAGTTGGTTATCAACATCAACGACCAGGGATACAAACCAAAAAATATAACCGAGGATGACTATAAAATCCGCCGGGCAACGGTTGACTTTGGAATTCCCTTAATTACCAATCTTCAGGAGGCAAAATTATTTGCCCGTGCTCTTTTTTTAAAAAAGAAAAAAGATCTAAAAGTCAAATCTTACCAAGATTACATCAAATAAAAAACCTATTTTAAAAAGATCCTTTCATAAAATTCATTCCCCAGGCCATCAAGCCTCTCAATCCTAAATGGCAAATAAGCAAAACCTCATCTCTATCAATTTAAAAATATCCTTAAACTTCCTCTTTTTATCTTTTTGTTTTTATAAAATCTGCAAAAAAATTTATCAAAGGCCATAAGCAGAAAGTGGAGCGTTGCCAATTCGAATTCTTGGCAACTTATAAGGAAGTTTGGCGCAAGAAAGACCACGAGAAGAAATAACCGCCGCCAAAAAGCCGTTTTCTTTTAAAATTTTTTCTGCCTGACCATTTACTCCGCCATAGGGATAAGCAAAAAGATTAACCGAAATTCCCAAATTTTCCTCAATAATATTTTTGGCAGAAATTATCTCATCTTTAAGTTTTTCTTCAGTTAAAGGAAGCAAAGATAGATGAGAAAGAGTATGATCGCCAACAGAGATAAGTCCCGAAGAGACCATCTCCCGGAGATTTTCCCAAGAAAGATAGCCTGTTCCACCTAAATGTTGGGTAATTATAAAAACCGTTGCTTTAAAATTATGAGATTTTAAAACCGAATAAGCGTTTTCGTAAAAATCCAAATAGCCGTCGTCAAAAGTTAAAACAATCGGTTTTTGCGGAAGAGGCTTTCCGGTCTGCAGGCTTTCCACCACCTCCGGCAAAGTCACAGTGGTATAGCCTTTTTGGGCTAAATAATCCATCTGGGAAAGAAAATAATCTTTTCTGACATAGAGCCAACCCGATTCATCAGCCACATGATGATACATCAAAATAGGAATATTCAGGCAGGGACCATAATCGGCAATAAATTTTTTGGCCTCCTCCTCTTTATGTTCTTTTCCCTCTTCAATTTTCTCTTTTTCCTCATTTTCATTTCTCCCCTCCTTAACTAAGGCAGAAAATCCAGATTGATGAGTAATTTTTTGTTCTTTTTTCGATGGCAATTTTTTAAAAATAAAAAGCCCAACCAAAACTAAAATCACTCCTCCTAAAAACAAAAAAATTTTAAAATTTGTTTTAAAAATTCCCATCTTTTTCCTTTCTCCTTTCTTAATAAACCTCTCTTAAGCCCCCAAGGTGTAATGCAAAATAAATCAAATAATCCTTAACAAAAAATCTACAATCGCCAACCCCAAAAATCTCTAAGTAGTGTTTTTATTTTTTTGGTTTACGCCAAGTGGCAAAAGTGCATTTTGGCCAATTCGAACATCCATAAAACGTCTTCCCCTTTTTACTTTTCTTAACTACCATCAAAGAGCCACATTGCGGGCAGACAAACCCTGCCTCTCTAAGATAAGGTTTGGTAAATTTGCATTCAGGAAATTTCGAACAGGAAATAAATTTCCCATAGCGTCCAACCCGAATAACCAAAGGCGAACCACACTCCGGACACCTCTCCTCAATTGGCTGGGCCTCAACCGTCACTCGTTCAGCCACCCGCGAAACGCTGGTGAGTTTTGTATTAAAAGGAATATAGAAATCTCTCACTACTGGCACCCATTCCTTCTTGCCGTTGGCAATTTCGTCTAAATCCTCTTCCATTTTGGCGGTAAATCCGTAATCAAAAATTTCCGGAAAATATTCCAGCAAAAAATCGTTCGTAGAAATTCCCAAAGGTGTTGGCCAAAATTTTCCCTCAATTTTTTCTACGTATTGCCGCTCCTGAATGGTTGAAATAATTGGCGCATAAGTTGACGGTCGGCCAATCCCATATTCTTCTAAAGTTTTAATTAGCGAGGCTTCGCTATAACGCGGTGGGGGCTGGGTAAATTTCTGAAAACTTTCTACTTTTACCAAATCAAGTTCATCACCAATTTCCAAAACCGGTAAATAATTTTCTCCTTCTTTTTCTCCTTCTTCTTTGCCATAAAGAGAAAGGAAACCGGCAAATTTCAAAACTTTCCCTAAAGACTCCAAAATAAAAAAATCCTTTTCTGTGGTCGCCAAAATTGAAAATTTGGTTTCATCATAAACTGCCTCTTTCATCTGAGAAGCCACAAACCGTTTCCAAATGAGTTCATAAAGTCGTCTTTCTTCATTTGTAATTTGTAATTTGTAATTTGTAATTTGCTCAACATCAGTTGGCCTTATCGCCTCATGGGCTTCTTGGGCAACTCGCGATTTTGTCTTATAAATCCTTGGCTCTTCCGAAAGAAGTTCTTTACCATAGGTTTTTTCGATATAACTCCGGCAGGCAGAAATTGCCTCCTTGGCAATATTTGTTGAATCAGTTCGATGGTAAGTAATTAACCCCTTCTCATACAAATCCTGGGCAACTCGCATCGTCTTTTTGGCTGGCCAGGAAAACTTATTTGCCGCTTGCTGCTGCAATGTCGAGGTGGTAAAAGGAGGATTGGGGAAACGACTAACCTCTCTTTTCTCAACCTCTTTTACCTCATAGCCTGCCTTTTGAAGAGCAGAAACCAGTTCCTCTGCCTCATCTTTTTGGTGGATTTCAATTTTCTGGCCATTTCTGGAAATTAATTTTGCCTGAAAAACGGCTGCTTTTGGGAGTTTCCCGCCCAAATGTTTTTTTAAACTAGCATAAATTTCCCAATATTCCTGGGGGACAAACTTCTCAATTTCCCGCTCCCGCTCAACAATCAACCTAACCGCCACCGACTGAACCCGCCCAGCAGAAAGCCCTTTTCTTATCTTAAACCACAAAAGAGGCGACAGTTTATAACCAACAATTCGGTCAAGAATTCTCCGGGCTTGTTGAGCAGAAACCAAATTCATATTAATTTCTCCAGGGGCAGATAAGGCTTTCTCGATGGCAGACTTCGTTATTTCATGAAAGGTAATTCTTGAGAATTTTTTATTTTTAATTTTTAATTTTTCATTTGAGCATATCACGGCCACGTGATATGCGATCGCCTCTCCTTCGCGATCAGGATCAGTAGCAAGATAAATTTTTTTGGCTTTACGGCTTTCTTCTTTTAATTTTTCAACAATTTCTTTTTTTCCTGAAAGTAAAACATATTGTGGCTCAAAATCTTTATCGGTTTTTATCCCAAACTTTTTCTCCGGCAGATCCCGAATATGCCCCATGGTGGAAACGACCAAAAAATCCTTTCCCAAAAACTGGTTTAAGGTTTTGGCTTTAGTGGGACTTTCAACTATAACTAGGTTCATAAGAAATTATTATTTTAGCAATTATTTACGTTAATGCCTTATAGCGTATCTTCCTCCTCCTAAACTTTTTATTTTCCCTTTAATTTCCATTAAAGTCAATGTTTCTGCCACCTTGGCACTTTTAAAGCCTGATTCTTTAATAATTTGGTCAATGTGTTTTTCTTCATTTCTCAAAAGATTTAAAATTATTTCTTCGTCTTTACCCTCCGGTAGAATTTCCCTTGCCGCCAGGCACTTTACCTTCTGGGATATATCTAGTTCTTCTAGGATGTCTTTGACATTATAAACCAACTTTGCTCCTGATTTTAAAAGTTTGGCGGTACCGGCGCTTAAGGGTGAGGTAATCGGACCGGGAACAGCAAAAACCGGCCGGCCTTGACTTTTGGCAAAATTAGCCGTCAATAAAGCACCTGAATCTTCAGCCGCTTCGGTAACCAAAACTCCCAAAGATAAACCGGAAATAATTCTGTTTCTTTGGGGAAAGGTCTGTCTTTTTGGAAAAAAACCTAAAGGATATTCGGAAACTATTACCCCCTTGCCTTCTTTTAAAATTTTCTCAACTAAATTTTTTCTAAATCCCAAAAAAACAGAATCCAATCCGCCGGCCCAAACGCCAATCGTCCGTCCTCCAGTCTCCAAAGCGGTATAATGGGCAACAAAATCCACTCCATAAGCCAATCCCGAAACAATAGTCAAACCAGAAGAAACTAATTCGGAAACTAACTTTTCGGTTACTTGCCTACCATAAGAAGTTATCTTTCTTGTCCCCACCACTCCAAGAGCAATCGAATCTCTAGCGGAAAACTGACCTAGAGTGTAAATCAAAAAAGGTTCTCCATCTATATTTTTTAAATTTTTTGGGTAATTTTTATCTTCAAAAAAAATTGTCTCTATGCCTAATTTTTTTAACCGAAGAATATACGAAGAAAGATCGAATTTTTCCCTAAATTCCACAAAACTAGAAACCAATTTTTCGGAAAATCCAATTTTTAAAAGATCCTCTCTTTTTGCTTCCCAGGCTTTTTCCGCCGAGCCAAAATATCTTTTCAAAAGAAAAAATTTTTTGGGTCCAATTAAAGGAAAACAACTAAAAGCAAGACAGTATTTTCTCTCCTTGACCGTCATATAAAAATCATATTAAAAAATAATTGTCAATTAATTACTCTTTTCAAATCTAGTTCTAATCCTTTTCCCAAATCAAAAATCGAAAAAATAAATCGGGAAAATCAAAAAACTAAATAAATTAACCCTCAAACCCTTAACAAATCGGATTGCGATCGCATGGCTTTTTGGTAAAGTTTAAGAAATGCTAATCTTGATTTATCTCTTAACCAATTATCCGGGAGAAGTTCTTTTGGTAAATGGGGATCTTTAAAAATTAATTCTTTGTACTTCAACCATAATTTTCTAATCTCCCCAAAGTCTCCTTCTTTGCTCTCTAATTTCTCACTTAATCTTTGACACTGAACAATAAATTCTTCATATTCTTCATTTATCTTATCTAATTTCCAAACATAATTTGCCAAAATTTTGTCATTCCCCAACTGCGACCTTTTAGCCACAAGACAAAAAGCAAAAGGAAACAATTTTTTCGATTTAAGGTATTGATTAATCTCCTGTTCTATGGGATGGGGAGTAATATAAACGGAGCGCTGCCACATTCCAAAACCCAAAGAAAGAAGTTTGCTTCGCAAGGCTTCCCTTAAAATCTTATTTTCTTCCTTAATATCAAAAATAACAATTCGCCAGCGACCATCCCATGGCTTTCCTGAGAAATCCAAAATTGGAATCTCTTCTTTTAGTTTCTCAAACCCTTGCGAGGTAAGACGATAAAAAAGTTGCCCCTTTTTCTCCACTCGTTCAATCTCTCCAACTGACAAAAGTTTTGCCATTGTTGGCCCAAACGAAGATTTTTGATACCAACCATCACAATACATCCGCCGAAGTTGATTTTTAAATGAATTTGCATAAACTTCATCGGCAATCATGGCTAAAAGAATTAAAATATCTCTTTTTAATCCCCTTCTTATCATCTAACTAGAATTTTAAAAAAGAAAAATTAACAAATCAACAGGCGATCGCATGTAAATTTGTTAAGGGTTTTCAGCGGTGAAAATACGCATCCAAAACTTTCTTAACAATTGGAGCGGCAACAGAAGACCCCTCACCGCCTGCCTCAACTAAAGCCGTAACAACAATCTCTGGATTCTCAATTGGCGCAAAAGCAGTCAACCAAGCATGAGTTCGACCAGCCGGATCATCAAACTCGGCGGTTCCAGTTTTACAGGCAACTTGAGGCTTAAAATCAAAAAGAGGGAAAGCTGTTCCTCCCTGAGAACAAGCCTCTTTCATTCCTTCGGTAATTAAAGAAATCGTTTCTTTCTTTAATCCTACCTCAAAACAACTAGATTTATTTGCATTTTCCCTTTCTCCAAAATCCCTTTCTGGTGCTCCTTGAGAAACAAAAAGATATGGACGACACAATTTCCCTCTGCTGGCGATTACCGAGGTCATCACATTGACCTGTAAAGGCGTAAGCATTAACCCTCCTTGACCAATAGCCAAATGATAAGTATTTCCTAAAAACCATTCCTCCCCAGAAGGATTAGGTAAAAAACCTGAAGATTCTCCGGGAAGATCAATCCCCAAAACCTTCCCTAAACCAAATTTTCTCCCCCATTCGATAATTTTTTCCGCCCCTACCCATTCTCCTACCTTATAAAAAAAGGTATCGGTTGAACGCTTTAGTGCCCAAACTAAATCCACCATCCCTTCCGTTTTTCCGTATTGGGTAAAGTACCAATTAGCATAACGATATTTTCCTACCGTAATTACTCCCAAGTCCTCAATTTTGGTATCTTTTCTAATTTTTCCTTCTTCAAGCCCGGCAGCAGCAGTTATAATTTTAAAAGTTGATCCTGGCGGATAAATCCCAGAGATTACTCGATTAAAAAATGGATTTCCGGGATCAGTTAATTCATCTTTAGTTATTTTGTTAGGGTTAAAAGAAGGAGAAGAAACTAAAACCAAAACCTCACCGGTATTTGGATTTTGAGCAATTACCCCACCCTTTTCCCCTTTTAAAGCTTCAAAAGCAGCAAGTTGAAGATCTAAGTTAATTGAAAGTTTAACATCCTTGCCGGCAATTGGCTCCTTTTTCCCAATTTTCCGAATAATCCTACCGCTAGTATCAGTTTCAAACAATTCTCCCCCGTCAATTCCCCGAAGAATTTCTTCGTATTCCTCCTCTATCCCTGTCCTTCCTTTTAAATCACCAAGAGCGTAATTTCCCAGTTCTTCCTTATTTACCTCTCCTAAATATCCTAAAAGATGAGAAGTTGCCTCACCATAGGGATATTCCCGCAAAACATCAATTGACAATTCATTTTCTTCTCCCTCAGCCTCAAGATGCAAAGCCTCTTCCCGAGAAATCCTTTCCCATTCCCTCTTCTGTCTATTCCATCTTTTAAAAACGGGAATATTCCTTGCTAAAATTCTTCCTTCTCGATCCAAAATCTCTCCTCGGGGGGCTTTAATTTTTCTTAAACTAATTCTTTGTTCTTCTACCAATTTTCTATTTTTCTCTCCTTCAACAATCTGAAGCTGAAAAAGTCGGCCAAATAAAATTCCAAAAGCAAAAAACAGAAAAAACCAAAATATAAAAAATCTTCTCCTCATACTAAAATTTCTTTTCTCCTATCAAAAGCAAAAAAGGAAACAACCAAAGAAAAAAAGATAATTTCCCAAATCCTGAAATTACCTTCGCTAAGAAGCCTAAACAAAGAAAAAATAAAAAGGGAAGAAAAAAAAGGAACTAAAAAATTTGAAACAAAGAATTTGCTTTTTAATATTTGAAGAAATCCAAAAATAAAAATAAAAAAAAGTAAATTAAATCCTAAAGGTTTGGCCAAGGCAATATCCAGAAAAAAACCAAAGAAAAAAGCAAAAACTAAAATCCACGTTGATTTTACCCTTAAACCTAAAATTATAGTCGTTGCCAATAAAATGTCTGAAAGAAGAAAAAGATTCATTTTAGAATTAGCAAAAAAACCTCCTCAAGCTCTCCAAACGACAAAAAGGGCTCAACTTCTGCCTTTCTAAAAAGCTTATCCGAGGAAATCTCTTTAACCTTGCCAATTAACAAATCCTGAGGAATATCTTGCGAAGAGGCAGTAAAAACTAAATCGCCAATCTCAAAGTTCTCTGAAAGCAAAACTTTATCTAAAAAAATCTTTCCCCCAAAAGAAGATAAAATTCCTCTGGCTTTTATCCATTCTGCATTTTTATCTTTAACCACTGCCTGAATTTTTAATTTTTGACTTTGAAGAGTTTTAAGATGAGAAATATGCTCTCCCAAATAAAATATCTTCCCCACAAACACATTCTCTACTATCGCCGGTTGATTTAAAAAAACTCCATCGCTTCTGCCTTTGTCAAGAATTAAAACTCCCTCACTTATTCCAATTACTTTAGCCGGTAAAAACTGCCAACTCGAAGGAAGAGGAGCCCCTAAAAGCCTACGCATATCTGCGTTTTCTTTCTTCAAACTAGAAATTTGCGCCTCCAAATTTGCAATTTTTCTTTCCTCAATCAAAATTTGAGGTTCTTCTCTTTTTTTTAAGAAAAATAATTTCTCTTCAATTGGCAGGAGAATTTTTTCTACTCCACCTCTTATTGATCTGACAATCCCTAGTTGATCAAAAATCATCAAAAGAAAAGCCAAAATAAGAAAAAGCAAAAACTTTCTCATCAAAAGGCATTATAAGTCTCCCTGAATTAAAAATCCAGAGTTCTTAAGGTTTACCAACAACGCTCCTCACACCCCACGGGTGATATGAATTCACACCTGAATTCACACCTGTGACAGGAGGATGCAACCCTTTTTCGCACCCTTTTTGCCCTGAAATATCAATCAAAAACAGATTAAACCTCAAAATATAAACACTCTTCTTGCTCAAATTTTCAATCCAACCATTTAACTTTGATTTCCAAAATTTACCTTTAGTTTCTAATCAATATTAATCTCTTTAATCTCCAATTCTATCTTAAATCTTATTTTAAATGGTTGAACTTAATCTTTGATTTTAATATTAATTAATTTAATCTTAGTTTCTATTCCAACCTTAGTGTCTAATTCAACCTTAATCTCTAATTCAACTCTAGTCTCTAAAACATTCCTCAACCTCCCTAATTTATACTACGATATACATTTGTATACCAGAGTATAAAGGGGGAGATAATAAAGATCAATTAATTTTCTATGGGCAAAAATGCTGTTTTAATTTTAATTTCTCTCTTTTCAATTCTCTTTAATTTCTCTTTAATTTCTTTTCCTAAAAGAGATTTTTATTTTTTTATTTCTCTTGTTAATTTCCTACCTTTTTTGATTTTCTCCCCTTTTAAAATCTCGCACCAAACTCCTTTGCCAAAAAAACCAGAAAACAATTTTAATCTTAAAGAAATTAATGAAGATTTATCTATCTTAATCCTCCCGTTACTCGAACGCGGGATAACAAAGAGGAATCTTCCAAAACCTTTCCGCACCCCCGAACAACTGCCATTTGGGGATTGTCCGCAATCCAAACAGGCATTTTGGTTGCCTCAGCAATTAATTTGTCAAAACCAATAAGCTGTGAGGTTCCTCCGCAAAGAACAATTCCCCTATTCATAATATCAGAAACAAGTTCAGGAGGAGACTCCTCCAAAAGATCGGTAATTGCCGAAACTATCTGCGAAGCAACAGGAGAAATAGCCTCTCTAATTTCTGTTTCGCTTACTTTAATTGACTTTGGCAAACCAGTTTCTAAATCTCTACCTCTAACCACCGTTTGTCTTTCACTTTTCTGGGGATAAACCGAACCAATACTAATTTTTATCTCCTCGGCAGTTGGAAAACCAATCAAAAGTGAATATTTAAGTCTTATAAAATTTAAAATTGCTTCATCAAAATCATACCCGGCGACTCTAAGAGAACGATTTAAAACTATCCCCCCCAAAGAAATAATTGCAATTTCTGAAGTTCCCCCTCCTAAATCAACTATAAAGAATCCACCCGGCTCAAAAACTGGAAGACCAACACCAATTGCCGCCGCCATCGGTTCTTCGATTAAAAAGGCTTTTCTTGCTCCAGCAGATAAAGCTGCATCCTGAACTGCCCGTCGCTCAACTTCAGTCACCCCAGAAGGAACACCAACTACTACTTTTGGTTTTGGGATTTTTGGTAAGAAACCAACTGATTCATGAACTTTTTTAATATAATATTCAAGCATGCTTTCGGTGGCATCAAAATCAGCAATCACTCCATGACGAAGAGGATAAAAGGCTTCAATATTTTTAGGAGTTTTCCCAAGCATTTTTTTTGCCTCAGAACCAACGGCTAAAATCTGCTTTGTCTTTTTATGCCTGGCAACAACTGATGGTTCTCGAATTACCACTCCTTTCCCTTTTATTAAAACAAAAATATGAGTAGTCCCAAGATCAATCCCTAAGTCATGAGAAAATAAACTGAATAAAAAATCCAACATTTTATCTAAAAATAAAAATTTCAGGAAAATATCTTCAGTGGAAGTATAACATATCCTCTCCAAAGAAAAAAATCAAATCTATTAAAGTCTAAAAATAATTATGCTATACTAAAAAACTATGACAAATATTTTCAGTAAACTCATTGAATATTCCTTTTATTGCCTTTTTTTTCTTATCCCCCTAATCATGACTCCTATAAATTTCGAACTTTTCGAGTTTAATAAAATGATTTTGACTTACGCCTTTACCATAATAATCGTCGGTTTCTGGCTGGCAAAAATGGTTGTTGAAAAAAAAATTATTTTTAAACGCTCCCCATTTGCAATTCCTTTTCTTTTTTTTCTAATTTCTCAAATCCTTAGTTTTCTCTTCTCTATTGATCCTCACACTTCGCTTTGGGGTTATTATTCAAGGTTTCATGGAGGTCTGCTTTCTACTCTCTCCTATTTTTTTCTTTATTTTGCCTTCGTTTCAAATATGGGACAATTAGAAACAAAAAGGGCCATAAAATACCTCTTAAAAAGCGCCACTTTAGTTTCTTTTTACGGAATATTGGAACACTTTGGAATTGACGCCAAATATTGGGTTCAAAATGTCAAAAACCGTGTCTTTTCAACCTTAGGTCAACCAAATTGGCTTGCTGCCTGGCTTGCGGCTTTAATTCCTCTTTCTCTTTCTCTAATTATCGAAAAAATCCCAACCCTCAAAAAAGAAAAAAAATTAAAACTTAAAAACTTTCCCCTTTTCAATACCAAAATCATTTTTCCTCTTTTTCTTCTTGTTAATCTTTCGCTTTGTCTTATTTACACCAAGTCTCGCTCGGGAATTGCTGCCGCCATCATTTGTTTAATCTTTTTTCTTTTTCTTCTAGGTTTAACAAAAAATATTTCTCTTAGGAAAAAACCTTTAATCATCTCATCTTTCTTTTTTACCATCTTTTTAATTGCTATTTTTTTGTGGGGCGCTAAAACTCTATTTAAAAATACCCACCAAGATATTCTTTATATCCTTGACTTTTCAAACAAAGCAAATATTCCCCTCCATGAAGTTTGGCAACCAGGATCAGAATCAGGCGATATTAGAAAAGTGGTTTGGCGAGGGGCAATCAAAATCTGGAAGGCTTATCCAATTTTTGGCTCAGGAGTAGAAACATTTGCTTATTCCTACTATAATTTTCGCCCAATTGAACATAACTTTGTCTCCGAATGGGACTTCTTATACAACAAAGCCCACAACGAATATCTAAATTTCCTCGCCACTACTGGAGTGGTAGGTCTGGGAACATACCTTTTGTTAATTGGCTGGATTATTGTCTGGAGTCTTAGGGAAATTAAACAATTTAAAATTTTAAACACCGCTATCTTCTCCGGATGGTTATCTATTTTAGTGTCTAATTTTTTTGGTTTTTCTGTAGTTCCAGTCGCCTTACTTTTTTTTCTCTACCCCGCCTTTTTATTTATTTTAAAAAATGAAGAGGAGGAAAAAAATGAATTTTTTAAGAAAAAACCTAGTTCTTTAAAAGGTATCCACTACTTTATTATCATTTTAATTTTTTCTTTTCTCCTTTATCTTCTATTTTTTCTTTATCGTCTTTGGTATGCTGATGTCCTTTATGCCAAAGGCCAAAGATTTAATAAGCAAGGTTTATACGACCAATCTTATCAATATCTAACCGAAGCAATTAATTTAAACCCCTCCGAACCTGTCTATCATGACGAACTTGCTTTAAGCACCGCTAATCTTGGGGTTCTTGCCTTTGAGCAAGGTCAAATCAATCTATCCAATCAACTAATCCAGTATTCTCTTTCACAATCAGATATCGCCTTAAAAATTTCTCCAAGACATTTAAATTTTTATCGAACGCGGGCAAAAATTTTTCTAATCCTTTCAAGAATTGACCATTCTTTTTATCAAAATACCTTAGAAGTTCTTCTTAAAGCCTCAGAACTTGCTCCAACTGATCCTAAAATTCTTTATAATTTAGGATTGGTTTACTATCAACTTGACCAAAAAGAAAAAGCAATTGAAACTCTTAAAAAAACCCTTGACCTAAAACCAAATTATCAAGAAGCAAAAACCGCCCTTGATCTGATCACCAAGAAATAATCATATCTTAGACGAGGTTGGCAATTAAATCAAAAAACCTTTACCTCCTTTTAAAAATACTACCCCTAAAAAGAAAAATTTTAGAAATATAAAAAAATAGGAAAGCAACAGTAAAAAAGATAAAGACCTAAAAGTAAACCTAAACCCAAAAACAAAAACCCAAATAAAAACAAACCAAAGGTCACAGTTTACGCGGCCGCTTAAATTTGTGTCCAAAAGAATCACCCTCTAAACTCTAAATAAAATTAGTAAAAAAATTAGAAAGCTTTAAAATAATCCTAAATAAGAATAATCCTAAATAAGATTGAAAAACACTTTAATCTTTTCTTCCCCTTCGATTTTTTCTGCCAAGATATAAGTCACACCAAAACCAACTCGATAAATTTGACGTAAAAATTCTATTTCATTAAAACAAGGATAAGGATAAACAAAAACTGATTCTTGAAGCCTAAAAAAACCAAGATTCTTAAGATGATTGCGAAAAATATCTCGATAAAACTTCTTTTTTTCCGGAATATCAAAAATAACCACTCGCCATTTCTTATCCCATCTTTTTGGCCTTTTAATTTCCATCTTCTCAAGTTTAAAACTTAAAGCCTTAATCATCCCCCCTTGAGTAATTCGTACCACCGGTAAACCCTCAACCTCAACAACTTCTACCAATTTTTGCTTATACAATCTTTTCAAAACTTGGCTAAATCTCTTTCTTTCATATCCTCTCCCCTCCCAAATAAAAGGCTTAAGAGCAATCGGTAAGCCAGGCATAACTAAACAAGCAGAAACCAAAACCCCTGCTGCTAAAATTGCTAAAACTTCTTCTACGTAAGGATATCTTTTTACTTTTTCCTTTAATTCATCTAAAATTCGTTTCTTTTCCGGTTCAAAAATTTTCTGGGCGAGCGCCCAATCTATCGAAAAAGATTTAATCTTTTCCTCCTTTTTCTCCATCTCCTAATCCTCTTTTGGATATTTATAAAACTTACAATTAAAAATAATTTTACTCCAAATTTAACCTTTTTTAAAACTATTTAATCCTCATTAATTTTTTAGAATTTCAAATCTTCCAAAATCTTTAAATCATTTTCTACTCCCGGTCACAAATTTAAGCGGCCGCGTAAACTGTGACCTAAAATTATGATAAAATAAAAATGAAGAAATAAACTTAAAATTTAAATGAAAGAGGCTCTTTTTTATCAAAAAGAAAAAAACAAAAAAATCCGTTGTTTCCTCTGTTCCCATCGTTGCTTAATTTCTGAAGGTAAAAGAGGAATTTGTTCTGTCCGCGAAAACCGAAATGGTATCCTCTATTCCCTCGTCTATGGAAAAACTATCGCCCAAAATGTTGACCCAATTGAAAAAAAACCTCTATTTCATTTCTTGCCGGGAACTTTAAGTTTTTCTATTGCCACCGCAGGATGCAATTTTCGCTGTGAATTTTGCCAAAACTGGCAAATATCTCAAATTACCAAAGGAAAAGAAGGGAAAATAATTGGCGAAGAAGCATCACCAAAGCAAATAGTTCAAAAAGCACTTGAAACTGGCTGTTCTTCAATTGCCTACACTTATACTGAACCAACTATTTTTTTTGAGTATGCCTACGATATTGCTAAGTTAGCAAAGGAAAAAAACCTCGCAAATATTTTTGTTACTAACGGCTATCAAACCAAAGAAACCGTCAAAGAAATGGCAAAATTTATTGACGCTGCCAACATCGACCTAAAAAGTTTCTCAGAAAATTTTTATCGAAAAATTTGTGGCGCCTCACTTGCTCCTGTTTTAGAATCAATAGAACTAATGTACAAACTTGGGATCTGGATTGAAATCACTACTCTTTTAATCCCAAACCAAAATGACTCGGAAAAAGAAATTACCCAAATTGCAAATTTTATTTCAAAAATATCAAAAAATATTCCTTGGCATATTTCCCGCTTTTATCCCGATTTTCAAATGACTGATTCTTTTCCAACTCCTCTTGAAACTTTGGAAAAAGCGTATCAAATTGGGAAAAAAGCCGGGCTAAATTATGTTTATCTTGGAAATGTTTTAACAGAAACGCGAGAAAATACCTATTGTCCAAAATGTCAAAATCTTGCCATTCGCCGAATTGGTTATAAAACAGAAATTTTGGGAATTGATAAAAAGGGAAGATGCCTAAAATGTAAGGAAAACTTAAATATAAAACTCTAATTTTATTTTATAAACGTTTCCCTTAGTTCATCAAAAGTTCCATCGGTTACCAAAGAAACAACCTTCTCGCCATGAAGATTAACCTTTGCCTCATGAGGAGTAATAACTTGGGCTAAAACTTTTCCGCTTCGATTACCATAACCTGGATGACGGCTCTTAAAAGAAAAAGTAAACTCAAAACAACCTTGACAATCAAGTTTTTCTGAGGAAAGAAATTTTAGATCAAAACCGTCAAATTTATAGGTTGGAGAATTCTCAACCGCCCTTTGGGCAATTTCCTTTGCTTTTTCTAAATCTGCTTGGGTAAAGATTCCCTCCGAAGACTCCTCCTGCTTTTGTTCCTGGGTTTTTAAAAACTTTCCCTCTTTAATTTTTTCTCCAACTTCCCCAAACCTACCAATATTTTTAAAAACTAAAAAGGCACCAAGAAAAACTAAAAACAAGATCCCAACTATTATTATTACTTTTTTACTCACTGTCTATATTATAGATCTTTTGTCAATTTCTGATCCTCTATAATTATGGTATAATTTAAACAATGCTTTTATTTGCCTGTTTTTCTCCTCATCCACCAATAATTCTGCCATCAGTTGGCTCTCTGGAAGACCGAGAAAAAGTTAAAAAGACTATTTCTTCTTTAGAAAAATTAGGCAAACAACTTGCTAAAGAAAAACCGGAAGCAATTGTTATCTCTTCCCCTCATCCCGATTGGGGCTTTAATGTACCTTTACATTTTTTAGCCAAGAATATTCACGGAATTGAAATTAAACCCTACTTAACTGATTTTGAATCACCAGAAGTTCATTTTAAGCGCGGTCGGAAACTGATTAAAAATCTTTCTTATATTAAACGCCTCGCCTGGATTGCCTCAGGCGACATGAGTCATCGTTTAAAAGAAGACGGGCCTTACGGCTTTCATCCCTCAGGCCCAAAATTTGACAAAGAATTTATTAATCTTTTAAAGAAAAAAGATATCCCGGCCATCCTCAATCTTGACCAAAGTCTTGTGGAAGAAGCGGGAGAATGCGGTCTACGCTCTTTTTGCATGCTTTTAGGAGCCCTGGAAGAAGAAAAAGCCAACTGGAAACCAAAAATTCTTTCTTACGAGGGCCCATTTGGAGTGGGTTATCTTGTTGCCAGACTACTCTAATGGACGCTTATCTTAATCTTGCAAAAAAGAGTGTCGAAAATTATGTTAAAAAAGGAAAGATTATTTCTCCGCCTCCAAATTTACCCAAAGAAATGTTAACTAAAAAGGCAGGAGTGTTTGTTTCCCTCCATAAAAAATCTGGCGAGCTGCGAGGTTGCATTGGTACTTTTCTTCCCACAAAACCAAATATTGCCCAAGAAATCATTGTCAACGCTATCTCAGCCGCCACTAACGATCCCCGCTTCCCACCGGTTTCCCAAGAAGAACTAAAAGAATTAACCTATTCGGTTGATATCCTCTCCGCTCCAAAAGATGTTTTAGATATCAAAGATTTAAATCCCAAAAAATACGGCTTAATAGTTTCAACTTCTGATGGAAGACGCGGTCTCCTTCTCCCAGATATTCCCGGAGTAAATACGCCGCAGGAACAATTCCAAATTTGTTGTTTTAAAGCAGGTATTTCTCCTGAAGAAATAAGCCCTCAGAAAATTCGCCTCCAAATCTTCACCGTCCAAAGACACAAATAATTACCAAAAAGACATGCGATCACATAGTCTTTTGGCAAGAATTTTAGTTTAATTTAAAAATTTACATAAAGGCATATTTTAAGATATAATACCCTCATCATGGCAATCCAAAAAATTTTAACCATCCCCAATCCCCTGCTTCGGCAAAAATCAAAGCCGGTAGTAAAAATTGATGAAAAAATTTACAAAATAATTCAGGATTTAAAAGACACTCTAAAATTCCAAGAAAATCCTCGCGGAGTGGGTCTTTCTGCCCCCCAAATTGGCAAATTATTCCAAATCTGCCTCGTCTTTTCTAAAAAAAGCAAAAAAATTCTAACCTTAATTAATCCTGAAATTATCTGGAAATCAAAAGAAATGACTAATCCAACTCCTAAAAACAAAAATCCCTACGAAGGCTGCCTCTCGGTTCCGGGGTACTGGGGAATTGTTAAAAGACATAAGGAAATAAAAGTTCGTTATTTAGACGAAAAAAACAAATTAGTAATTCGCAAATTTTCCGGCTTTACCGCTGTGGTTGCTCAACACGAAATAGACCATCTTGAGGGAATTTTGTTTATTGACAGAATTCTTGAACAAAAAGGAAAAATTTACAAACTTAAAAAGGATGAACAAGGTAAGGATTTCCTTATAGAAGTAAAGATTTGAAATGGCCCGAACCAATCCCCCCAAAAAAATTAAAATAGTGTTCTTTGGAACTCCCGAATTTGTTATTCCCATTCCCGAAATTTTGCTCAAGTCTGGTTTTCAGTTAGTGGCCTGTATCACCGCTCCGGACAAACCAGTCGGACGCAAACAAATTCTTTCTCCTTCACCAGTCAAAAAATGGGCAAAGGAAAGAAAAATTAAAGTTATTGATTCTCCTAAAATCGCTGAAATAGAAAAGGAGGTCAAAAATATTGGGGCGGAAGTTGGAATTCTGGCAGCCTACGGAAAAATTATTCCCAAAACCCTAATTGAAATTTTCCCAAAAGGAATTTTAGTCATCCACCCCTCCCTTCTCCCTAAATACCGCGGCTCCTCCCCGGTTCAAGCAGCAATTGCTTTAGGGGAAGAAGAAACCGGTGTTTCAGTTTTTAAAATGGACGAAGAAATTGATCACGGTCCTTTAATTTGGCAGACCAAAGAAAAAATTTCTCCTGAAGATACAGCACTATCTCTCTACCAAAGACTTTTTAAAATAGCCGCCAAAAACCTCCCAAAAATTCTTGAATATTACATTTTTGGGTGCGATCGTCCCAAAATATGCAATATTGGTGGAGGGAAATTTTATTCTCCGCCCAAGCCCCAAAACCACCAGAAAGCCAGCTATACTCCCCTCTTAAGAAAAAAAGACGGTTTTATACCAGGAGAAACGCTTGGATTTATCGCCCCAAAACCAGGTTTCACCTCCAAATGCAAGATAGGACCATACGATTTGGAACCTACGCCAGAAAATTTGGAAAGATTCATCCGGGCAATGACCCCCTGGCCAGGAACCTGGACCACTTTTCCTCTTCGCCCATCAGGCCAACTTAAAAGGTTAAAAATTTTAAAAGCACACCTTGAAAATAAAAAACTTGTCCCCAACCTTGTCCAAATTGAAAGCAAAAAACCAGTTTCTTTTAAGGAATTTAAAAAAGCCTATCTTGATGAAAAATTTAACCTTAATTTTTAAGCAGTTTTTGGGGCAGAAGACACGGAAATTTTTGCCGCCTCTTTCTTAACTTTCCTTAAACACTTAATGCAATACATCTTCCCCTGAAATTTTTGCAAATTAGGCTTGAAGATTTTTCGAGTTTTGGGCGCTTTTTTCTTCCACTGACCTCCTGCCACTCCCCGTCGGTGAGTCCTCGAAACGCCATACTGTCTACCTTTTCCACATAAAAAACATCTCGCCATTATGGTATACTAGTATAGCATAAAAATATAAAATATAAAATACACATGATTGAATCTCTATTAACCAGTCCTCTTTCTTTTTTAATTTGGATTATTGCTCTTTTAGTGGCAATAACTATTCACGAATTTTCTCATGCTTTAACTGCTGACTATCTTGGAGATCCGACTCCAAGAATTAATGGCAGATTAACCCTTAATCCCTTTTCCCACCTTGATCCTATAGGTACTATTTTTTTGTTTTTATTTCGTTTTGGCTGGGGAAAACCAGTTCCTATTGACCCCTTCAATCTCCAAAACCCCCGAAGAGATACCGCCTTAATCTCTCTTTCTGGCCCCCTCTCAAATCTAATTCTGGCAATTATTATTTCTCTTCTTATTAGAATTCTTGACAGTTTTCTTTTCTTAAAGCTTAATCTCCCGACTCAAATTTTAATTCTCATTCTTAAACCAATAGTCATTATGAATGTAATCCTTGGTATATTTAATCTTTTACCTCTTCATCCTTTAGATGGCGGGAAAATTCTAGTTGGATTCCTCCCAAGAGATAAAGCCGAAGAGGTGGATCAAATTCTTTCTCAATATGGTTTTTTTCTTCTTATTCTTTTAATTTTCCCATTTTTTGGGACTTCTTTTATATCTCTTATAATTTCTCCAATTATTAACTTTATCCTCTCTCTTCTTTTGCCCGGCTTAATATTGACATAGCCTCAAATATCAAAAGTCCATCTTGACTTAAAACCAGAATTTTGCTATTCTTTAAATTGTCCTGCCGAGGAGAGGTCTTGCTTTGAGGAACTTTTCCTCAGCACTCTTCCCGAACGGGTCGGTCCGGAGTTCTTAATCTCCGTGGAGATTAAGACAGGACTCCCACCTGGTTTTCTCGGGGAAAAATCCTCAAAGTATCCTACCTGGCAGGACTTAGTTAATAAACCTCAAAAATTGTTTCTTTCTTTTATTTTTGCTATAATTTTTCAAATCTTGCTCCTGTAGTTAAGTGGCATAACAGCAACTTGGTAAGTTGCAATCTCGGGTTCGATTCCCGACGGGAGCTCAAAAAAACACTTTCTATTCAATTTTCCAAACCCTCAATTATCTTCAGGTTTATGCTTTGATCATTTATCCTAAATTCAAAAACCAAAGAAATATCTTTATTATTTCTTATGTAAAGATTTTGCCGTGGGTCTTGAGATTTAATAGAAACTCCGAATTCCTTCGGAATTCCTGAGATTGGGAAAAAATCATGACCTACTGGAGCAAAAACCTCCAGACCGGCCTCATAGGCAGTCCAGTTAATCAATGAAGCCAAATGACAAACGCCATTTCCTCCAAGTCCAGCCAAAGATCTATATCCTTCTTCCATAAAAAACCGAGAATTCATTGTAATGACAGGGTGCAACCCTACCAAAGAGTTTCCATGAAAGGCAAAGACCTCCCCAGGCTGTAGTGTAAAAGAAACCTCAAACGGCTCTCTGATTTTATCCCAATCCAAAGGTCTTTCAACATCACCTTTTAAATAATGAAGAGAAAGCAATATATTGTCCGTAAAAACTTGATTGCCATACTCTCCGGGCAGACGATTAGTTAAATCAAGATCGTGTTCGGCTAAAATTTTTGGCTCCACCGACTCTATCCTTGGAGAAACAAAATCATCTCCCAAAGAAGAAATCGGGTTTAAAAAGGAAGAAATAAGAATGGTTAAAATTAAAATCTTTTCTCCCATAAAAAAACCTCTGCTTTCCAGAGGTAATAATTAATCCTATAAGATTATAACAGAAAAAAATTAAAATAGCAAAAAAATTAAGACAAAATTTTCGATAAACTCAAGAATTTGCCTTATTCAGGTTCTCCTTTTTTATTTTCTCCCCCTAATTCTCCTAATTTTTTTTCAATTTCTCCAAGCCAAGGGAAAAGGGACATTACTCTTTCGTCTTCCCTTCCCAGTTTAAGAATCAGTTTACGCTCTCCTCCATCCCCTTTTTTTACAATTCCTAATATTGTCACCAAAATTTTCGGATTTAGACTTTTATCTCCAGATCCAAATTTCGACGAATAACATTCAGGGCAGATGCTACTACTATCAGTTATTTTTATTTCGGCAGTACCAAAAGCAGGAATTTTTCCTAAAATTCTTTTTAAACCTTCTTTTAAATCAGTAAATATGGGAAAAAATATTATTGCCCTCCCAAATTTTGATTTATCTCCTCCCAAAAACAAAACCGGCTGTACTACGTGACCTTCACTGTTACCCGCATTTTCATCTCCACAGCAGGGGTAAAGAAGAATTTTTTTATTACTCCCAGGATTCTTTAAAGCACTCTCTAAATATTCCAAAAAAAGCCTTTCCTCTTCTGAAAAATCCCCCAAATTTTCCGGCGAATTTTCTTCTCTTTCTCCCACGATAAATTAAAATTATATTGAATTAGAAACAAAAAATCAATTTTTAGATAATCCTTTGGCAAAAAATAGTTCTTGACTTTAAATTTTGCTTAAGATATAAATAGAAACAAAACCCAAAGATGAAAAAAATTATATTTTTTTAATTTTGTTATTGGGGTTATTTAGTTTGTGGCAGTTTAGCCTTTACCAAAGATTTTCTAAAAAACCTTTAACTTGTGGAGGAGATTGGGCATATAATATTCGCTGCCCAATTGGAACTTATTGCCAATCATTAGGAAAAAGCCCGCTAGCTGCTGGTTTTTGTAAACCATTCTTTTCACCATTATTTGATATTTTCAACCAAAACAATAATTAGAAATTTATCCCCCCCAACCCAAAAATTGTATCATCGGTATTAATTGCTATAGAAAATATAAAAACCAAAGCAGCAAATATATATAACCAAAGGAGAATCACTCCGAAAAATCAAAAATCAATATTTCATTTTTTGGTGCGATCGTCCCAAAATATGCAATATTTATTCCACAATTAAATAATAAAAAAATTTATTCTCAATTAGATAAATTTTCCCCTAGGCGCAAATATAATCTTATCTCTTAAATGTAAGAGAAAAGACCAAAGAAAATTATAAAATATTTTAACTCTCTTTATAGTTGAAGCATCCTAATAAAATTAAAAACTAATAGTTAGGTTCTGAAACTAGTAAATCCAAATTATTGTTGGTAAATTCCAATTTTCTTTTTTTTGGCAAAAAAATTGTTACTAGGTTCGACAACAACAAAAACCACAAAGACGGATCAATTTTTCGTTATTCATTCATTGTTAATTTTGAATTATATCTTAAACTTAAATAGTTTACGAGTTATATTTTTATTTAACGATAAGGAATAAAAAGGTTGACAAATCCCCAAAAATCATTTAATATCTTAATTCTCTATGAGACAAGAAGCTGATCCTTCTCCTTTTCAAACTGAAATTAAAAATCCTTTCGAAGACGTAGATAATCTTAAAACTCTCCTTCTTAGAGAAGATTTAAGCCTTAAGAAACAAGAAGATAAAGCTCAAAATGCCCTTTCTATGATTTGGGAAATTACAAGAATACCAAAGGAGGGAGGCTCTATAAAATTAACCGTCCCCTCAGAAAGAATTATCCAAGAAGGCGAAGGAAGAGTTAAAGGGGGAGATTTTTATGAAGCCGAATTTTTCAATTCTGGCCCGGAAGAAGCAAGAATTGAAATAAAATATCCAAGAAGAAGACAATATAAATCAGAAGCAAAAGGATGAAGAGAAATGCTTATTCTGCTTGATGAATCAATGATCAAAACCTTAAAAATAATAAAAAGAAAAAGAGGACAAATCGAAATCGAATTGGAAAGTCTTTCGTCTCCAGACTCTCACGCTCACTTTATTTTTGGAGAAAACAACAAAATACCTGGCGATCTTAGAAAAATAAGTGGTTTACCTCTTTCCATCCCCCCTCAACAACCGCAAGAATTTCCTATAGGAGAAGTTGCCCCTGCAGATATTAATCTTATTTTAAAGAATCTGCTATCTTGCCCTAAATCCAAGAAATCCCTAATTTATGGAAAATAAAGAAAGGGCAAAAAGATTTATTTTCGACCTAAAGAAAATCGACCGGAGAGAATTTCTAAAATTTTTTCTTTTAGGAGCAGGGCTTTTTTTAACCAACTCGGGATGCTTTCCTGAAAAAGAAATTAAAAAATTTGAAAATTTTTCTCTTCTCCCCCCAGAAAACCCTTCTCCTGCATTTCTAAGAGGAATCAATCTAAACGCTCCCTTTCTCTGGCAGGATGTCGATTACCCAGAAAAAATTACAAACGCGTTTGAAAACGCCAAAGAAATCGGAGCAAGAAATATAAGAGTCTTTATTAATGATCTATTTGAGCCGGAATTAGGAAGATATAATTTCGATGTTTTAAAAAAGATAAAAAAATTAGCCCAAATTTCCCCTTTTCCTCTTCAAGTTGACCTTTTTGACGCTTTTTCTCTTTCTCATTTTGGCAAAATTAATCTTGTTCATAATTCTTCTCCTTACCCTTCGCCTTATCTTGCCGGCGATTTTTTTAATGATGAGCGTCTCAGAAATTTTTTTCTAAGAAGAGTAGAAACTATTATTCTTTTTTTTGGTGATATTAAAAATATCGTTTCTTGGAGCGTCGCCAACGAACTTGAACCCAAAGGTACAAAAGAAGAAAAAAGAGAAATTTTAACTATGTGGTATGAGGAAATAATCAAAAAAATTAAAGAAATCGACCCGGAAAGACCAATTATAAGCGGTCTGGCTGATCCAGAATTAATAGATGAAGAAAAACTAAAAGAAATCGGACTGACAGCAAATACCATTCATTTCTATCCAAACCTTTTCCAAAATTTTCAAGAGTCCAGAAAAATCCCCTTAGTTTGCCAAGAAATTGGCTTCCCCTCAAAAATAGCGGGGATAAAAATTCCTGATTCTTTATACGATATTTTTTTCTCTAATTTTTTAAATGACTCTTTTTTGAACTTCGCAGAGATAAATGAAAAAAAAGGTTTATTAAAACTCAAAACAGACAGCTTTTGGTTTTGGCGCCTTTCTTATGAAGGCGATTCCCATCAAGATGGCTTTGAAATTATCCCCCAAAGAATTCCAAGAACCCTCGAAACTATTTTTTCTCTAAGAAGAATTCTTGAATCCCTTTATCCTCTCTAACCTCAAAAATATTTAGCCACAAAAAAATTATCTAAAATACTACCGTCGATTTTACAAAATGGGCCTTCGGCAAAAATCCCCAACCTTCTTTGATCCTCTGGTTTCATTTCCCAAATCCTTGGCGGCAGAATATGAATTGGTCTTCCGGAATTTCCAAGTGGAAAAAATTTATAAGTAAAATACTTAATCCCAAAATAATCATCCCATCTCTCTTCACTTTCTTGAGAAAAACCCTCGGGAAAACTTTTCAAATCTTTCGATATTCTCTCTATCATCTCCTGATTGGGTAAATTTGAAAGAAATCTAAAATCAATATCTTTCCCCTTTGTCCCTTCGCCTTTTACAAAATTTTTTACCGTACTCCCAACTACCCAAACTTCACCATCGCTCCCTACCACTCTTAGAGCCCATCTTCCCACTTTAGACACATTAGATTGATCTTCAAAAGGCAAATTATTAAAGAAAGAAAGAAAACTAACCTCCTTGGGCGATTTCGAAGAATAAAACAATTCAAAAGAGAAAAGGCGCTTTACTTCTATTAATTGACCCATTTAATCTTTTATTTCCTCTATCTTAACAGAGAGAATTATAAACTATTTTCTCAAGAATTTGAAATAAACATATATTTATTCTACGGGATGCAAATTACGACGGAAAAATTCTATATCTCTTTGAACTACCAAATCCCAACTTTGTTTTAAATTATGATCATTTTGGGGATATTTAAAATAAACTATTTTTTTACCTAAAGACTCCATTTTTGCCACAAATTCATCGGTCCAAGAAATTTTAACTAATTGATCATTTTCTCCTTGATGGACTTGAATTGGTGCTTGGATATCCAAAAAATAATTATCAACGGAATATTTTTCAGGATTATATTCTTCTAAGAATTTGTCAATTGCTTCTTTAACTTTCAAACCCTGGTCATCAAGTTCTCCTAGATAATCAAAAACAGCCTGGGGGAAACCATGAGTCACCGGCGCCCATAAAACCGTTGGATAAGCTTTTTGACTAATTTCCAAAACTGATAAGGCAATCTGACCTCCATTTGAATGACCCCAAAGAAAAATTTTCTTAGGATTGGCTTGGGGTAAATTTTTAATTGAAGACAAAAGATTTAAAACCTCAACTGGCCGGTAAAATCTTGCCTCAAGGATATCTGCGCTTTGGGAGTCGGAACCGCCAAAACCTAAAAAATCCGGCGCCAAGGTTAAAAAACCATTTTCTGCAAAAACCCCAGCCGCTTTCCGCGTCCCCAAACCGGTAAAATAAATCTTCTCATCAACATAACCCCGTAGCATAACTACCACCGGCAACTTGCTCTGACAGGCTAAAAACCTGTCGCAGACCTTTGGCAAATTTGCCATTCCGGTTATTCTTTTTCCGTCTGACTGATAAGAAAAAAGCCAGGAAGTATAAGTTTTTTCTTCAGAAATTATTTTCTCAAACTTTATCTTGCTTCCTGGGTATTCTCTTTTTCTTAAATTTTCGAAACCATAACGGTCTAAGGGTCTTTCTTTTTGAAAATCGTAAAGATACGGAGAAATAATTTCCTGCCTACGAGAAGGTATCGTAAATATAAAAATTGTAAATAAGATAGAGAAAAAAGCCGACAAAATAATAAGAATTTTCTTTGCCAATCTTACCCTCTTCCTCCTTTATTTTAATAAAAACTAGTTTAAATTCTAACTATTTCTCGCTTGAAAATCCACTGATATCTAGCAATAAACCTCTTGACAAAAATTTTTTAATTTTTCTATAATTATTAGCAGTTAAATACTTTGAGTGCTAAAAGAAAGGAGGTGAGAAAAAATGGCAATTATCCGCTGGACTCCTTGGGGAGTTTTTCCGCGATTTGGCTGGCGTTTTCCTTCTTTCTTTGAGGAAGAGGAAGAAGAATGGCCGGAATTAACAGTAACCGAGGGGCTTGATGTCTATGAAACAGCCGATGAGGTAGTAGTTAAAGCAGCAGTTCCTGGAGTCCCCGAAGATAAAATTGAAGTTACTTTTGAAGATGGAGTTTTGCGCATCCGTGGTAAGGTTGAAGAAACGGAAGAAGAAAAAAAGAAAAAGAAAGTAGTCTATCGGGCCCAAAGAATGGCTGCTTTTGACTACACCACTACCCTACCTCGGGCAATTGATGCCGAAAAAATTGAGGCCACCCTTGCCGATGGGGTTTTAACAGTTAGCGCCCCTATCGCTTCTTCAGCCAAGCCTAAAAAAATTGCCGTTAAGGCCAAAAAAACAAAATAATTTAGGCTGAAGAAAAAAATCATTTACCCCGACTTAAAAAGTCGGGGTTTTAAAATTTCAACAATAATTTTCACCTTTCCTAGACAAAAGTCTAGAAATTCTTTTTTGTTTTTGTTAAAATAATTCTTAAGAAAATTTTGCCGCGGTACCGAAGTGGTCAAACGGGGCTGTCTGTAAAACAGCTGGCGTAAGCCTTCGGAGGTTCGAATCCTTCCCGCGGCACAAAAGCTGAGATAGCTCAATTGGCAGAGCAACGGTTTTGTAAACCGTAGGTTCCGGGTTCGATCCCCGGTCTCAGCTCCAAAGGAGAAAAGATGGCAAAAGGACAAAGAACAATTTTGGCTTTAGTTTGCCAAGAGTGTAAATCGCAAAATTATATAACCACGAGGAATAAAGTTAATACGCCAGAAAAACTGGTGCTTAAAAAATATTGCCGCAGATGTAGACGCCATACTGAACATAAAGAAAGCAGTAAACTAAAGTAAAAAAAGAATTCCCTTAATCCCCTCTGTTATTTTTTTAAATTTTCTCCATTTGTTCAATTAATTTAATAAATTTATAATTTAATTTTCCTCTATTAAAACTCTTGACAACCCCCCTTCTGTTCAATATAATGATATATTGAACAAATGCCACACCTATCCCGAAGAAAACTTGACTATAAGGTAGAAAAAGAACTTCTTGAGTCTTTTGAGTATGTATTAACCCATTCCTCGCCGAATGAATTAAAAAAAATTCTTTCTAGTTTAATGACCAAAACCGAACGATTAATGATCGCCAAAAGACTCGGAATTGCGATGATGCTTAAGGAAAAAATTTCCGATTCTACTATAGATGAGGTTCTCAAGGTCACTCGTTTTACGGTCAATAAAATAGCCCTTCTTTTTGCTGCCAAGCCAGAAGGTTTCTTTTTGGCTTTAGAAAAACTAAAACAAAGGCAAATTAAAAATAGTCTTAAAAATATTTTGCTTGAATTAGCCGCTTATGCCGCCGCCGCAGCTGGTGGTCGCCTACCCCGAAAGAAATACCCGAGAAGTTAGTGTACAATATACTGATATATTGAACAGCAAATAACGGAATAAATTTTTAAAAGTAAAATAATCTGAGAAGCCAAATTGGATATAAATGATATAAAATTAAATTAGTAAGGCATTAAAATTATTAAAATTATTAAGGCATTAGTAAATTAACATTAGTAAATTAGTAAGATATTAAGATATTATTAATAGTGTAAATTAGTCTCTTTTGGTAAAATTTAAGGGTGTTGCCTTAATGGCGGAATAGCAATCTTCAAAACCGTTAATGAAAATTCAACCCCAACATCAAGAATTTTCTTTTTAATTTATTTAATTTATTTAAAACTTCTTACAAAATCTTTACGGTGATACCTGGTTAAACCATATATCTCTATTGCTTTCTGATGTTTTTTAGTACCATATCCCTTATTTTCTCCCCAACCATAAACCTTAAATCGAGACCTCCGTCCCAAAGAACGCATAATTTTATCACGGTGAACTTTTGCCAAAATTGAGGCTGCAGCAATAGAAATTGATTTTTGATCACCGTCTTTTATCCCTAACTGATTTTTCCGCCCAAAACCGCGAAGATAAGGAATATAAAAATAATCAACAAGAACAAAAAAATTTGCTTCTTTTTTCAATTTCTTAATTATATCTTTAACCGTTTTCCTCATCGCCTTTTCCGTCGCCTTGCCAATGCCAATTTTATTAATCACCCCTACCCCAACCTCGGTCACATCCCAAGCCAAAACCCGCTTTTTAATCTCTTTTGCCAATTTTTCTCTCTCTCTTGGCTTTAACAACTTCGAGTCGTTTATTCCTAAATTTTCTATTTGCACTTTAGGAGCAAAAACACAAGCCGCAACCACAATCGGTCCTGCCCACGCCCCTCTGCCGGCCTCATCAATTCCAATCACATACCCAAAACCCTTCTTCCATAATTTTTGTTCATAAGAAAAATCTGGATATTTCATTCTCTTAATTAATTTCTACCCCAATTTCTCTAGTAGCACCAAGAAGATTTTTAATCGGATTATATACCCACTCTCTGGTCAAATTTTTGGCTTCTTGAAATCTTCCTTCTTCTATTAATTCTCTAACCGGGGAAAAATCTGGACTAAGAAGAATTTCGGCATTTTCCGGACCAATAATTGCCTGGTTTCTTTCTTCATATTCAGGATTTCCTCCCCAAAGAGCAATTCCCGCGGTTCTGGCAACCTGAAGATAAGGGGAAACTCTTGGTATTGACAAAAGACGAGCCGTTCCCCCTAAAACCATAACTATCACCTCGATTTCCCCTTTTCGCGGCTTTAAACCTTCAAAAACAGATGCTCCTCGCCTTTCAAAACCCATCATTGTATTCAAAGTACCTAAAACATCTTTTAATGCTTGTCTAGTAATTTCTCTTTCCATTAAAAGAACACCGGCAATTGCCAAAAATTTTTCTTTAACCAAAACAGAAGAGGCCTCAAGGCCAACTGCCTCAAGATAAGCCGATCTAAGCCTTGTCCTCCCAATTAAAGGATTCTTTCTTCCTAAATTATCTTTTTTAAAAACACCAGTTAATCTATCTTTTATCCTAATTTTAGCCTCTTTTCTTGCGGAAACAAGTCCCGCTTCTTCTAATATCTTCGCTGTACCAGAAGCTAAAACAGAAATTTCTTCTTCATTTACTCCCTTTAAAATCCTATCCCAAAGACTATTTATAATCCCCCAAACTTTCCTAAGTTGTTCTGCTTCTTTTCCCACCGTATACTTTTCTTGAATATGAAAAGCCTGACGGATTGCCGCTTCTAAATCCGAACAGCGAGCCATCGTCAGTTTTTCTACCGGCCTTTCTGGCAAATTAAAAAAATCAACCTCTCTTTCTCTTCCTCGTGTTAACTGAAGAAAATTTTGGGCATTTTTAAGAAAGCGTCGACCATCCCAATCTTTTCCTATCTCAACTTCTCTCCACAAAGGAACAGCAATTTCTCCGCTTAAAGGATTAAATCTCAAGGAGGCAATTCGTGGGTCATTCTCGGCTAACTTTGGCCAAGAAGTTAAAATCCCCTCATAAGTTTCTCTATCAACTATTCTTATAACCGATCCTTTTTTAGAAACTCTTTCTCTTCCAAGAATCCTTCTTAATCTCTCTTCTCCCCATCTTTTGGCTTGCTCTTCAATTCTCCCTCCGGGAATTCTTTCTACTCCTTTCATAAATTTATTTTACAATTTTTTATAAAACTTAATCTTTGAGGGCAGAAATAAAATAATGGGCAGAGGAAAGAAAAACCCTTTTCTAAATTTTTAAATTAGCCTTTAAATAGGCACGAAAATCGTCTCCTATCTCGGGATGGACTAAACCAAATTCAACCACGGTTTTAAGATATTCAAGTTTATTTCCCGTATCATAATATCTCCCATTTTTAATTTCCACTGCATAAATTGGTTGAGACTTCATCAGAATATTTAAAGCATCAATGTATACCAACTCCTTTCCTGGCTTAAGATCTTTTTGGGCAGTTCTTATACAATCAAAAATTTCCGGAGTAAAAACAAATCCGGAAACAACTGCCAAATCTGAAGGACAATTGTCTGGTCCGGGTTTTTCCACTAATTTCTCAACTAAAATTACCCCCTCATCTATCTTTTTACCGGCAGCAAAACCGTATTTTAACGTATCTTCAGGTTTAGTTGTCTTTACTGCCCCAAGAATAGTTGCTTGATATTTTGAAAAGGCCGATAAAAGTTGTCGGGCTCGACTCGGGTAAGCGACAATAAAATCATCTCCCCAAAAAACTAAAAACGGCTCTTTCCCTATTACTGGTTCACTATTTAAAATCGGTGTCGCGTTTCCAGCCGGCCCTTTCTGTCTTATAAAAACAAAATTTGCCAGTTCGGCAATCCTTTTAACCTCAGAAAGTTCCTTTTCTTTCCCACTAGATTTAAGTTTTTCTTCAAGTTCAAAAGAATGATCGAAATGGTCTTCTATTGCCCGTTTATGATAGCCGGTAACAATCACGATATCCTTAATTCCTGCCTCAACCAATTCTTCAACGATAATTTGGATAATTGGCTTATCTACTATCGGAAGCATTTCTTTAGGCATCGCCTTAGTTTGAGGTAAAAATCTGGTCCCAAAACCAGCAGCAGGAATAACCGCTTTACGGATAAGAAAATCTTTAGCCATATTCTTAAATTATAGCAGAAAAAACTCTTTCTTAAAAACAACTTCCAAAAAGCAAATTTCAATGAGTTTCATTAAATCTAAGCTATCAAACGAAAAGGCCAAATGAATTTTGCACCTATAATTTTGCACCTAGGGAAAATTTTCTCTAGTTGGAACTAAAAGTTTTTTATTTTTCTCTTCTTAGAAAATTATTTCAATATTGCATATTTTGGGACGATCGCACCAAAATAAGCAATATCCCTTTTTGTCTTACAACGAATTTCGCCGTCAGGGTAATAGTATTTATCATTTCCCTTTACAAAAAACTAAAAAAATGATAAAATTTTCCCTAATGGCTAAAAGCCCAATTCTTTTTTTAAGAGAGGTTCACGACGAACTTAAAAGAGTTACCTGGCCTTCCAAAAAAGAAGCGATTAACTTAACCTTAACGGTTATTGCCGTTTCGGTAGCGGTGGGTCTTTTTATTGGTGCAATAGATTTTATTTTTGCAAAGGGATTGGAATTAGCTTTAGGTCACTAAAAACCATATGAATAAAAAAGGAAAAGAAAATCCAAAAGATCAAGAAAAAAGAAACATCGTCAATCACATTATTATCAATCAATCCTCTGACCCGCGTGCCCTTTGGTATGTAATTCATACCTATTCCGGCCATGAATCAAAAGTCGCCCAAGCCCTAAAACAAAGGGTAGAAACCATGGGCCAAACTGACAAAGTTCACGAAATCTTAATCCCCACTCAAGAAGTAATCCAAATTAGAGCCAGTAAGAAACAAAACGTTACCCAAAAAATATTCCCCGGCTATATTCTAATTAAAATGATTTTAGATGATTCTTCCTGGCTGACAGTTAGAACCACCCAAGGAGTTACCGGTTTTGTAGGCGCAGGCAATAAACCAACTCCAATTTCAAATGAAGAAGTTGAAGTAATTAAAAAATTCATGAGTTTAGGGGCCCCAAAATACAAAGCAAAATTCTCTGTTGGCGAAGCGGTAAAAATTATCGACGGCCCTTTTGCCGAATTCTTGGGCTCAATTGAAGAAATTGATGAAGAAAAAGGCAAACTTAGAGTCCTCGTTTCAATTTTTGGCAGAGAAACACCGGTCGAACTGGATTTCTTACAGGTAAGCAAAATATAAAAAAATTATGGCTAAAAGAATTAAAACTATCATCAAATTAAATTTACCAGCAGGTGAGGCTACCCCTGCTCCTCCGGTTGGTCCGGCTCTTGGGTCTCATGGATTACCGATAATGGATTTTGTTAAGGCATACAACGAAAAAACTGCCTCAATGAAAGGCAATATTATCCCCGTCGTTATTACCGTTTATGAAGATCGGACATTTTCTTTTATTACTAAACTTCCTCCGGTAGCAGACATGATCAAAAAAACCTTAAAAATCGAAAAGGGAGCAAGTAAAACCGGGAGAGAAGAGGTAGGAATTTTAACCAAGGAGCAAGTTCGCCAAATTGCCGAAGCAAAACTTAAAGATCTAAACACGGAAAATATAGAAGCGGCGATGCGAATAGTCGAAGGGACAGCCAAAAGTATGGGAGTAAAAATAGAAAAGTCTTAAATAAAAAGGAGGAAAATGGGCAAAAAAAGAATTGCAATTATAGGCGAGGGCGAAGACCAAAAAGAAAAAAATAAAGAAAAACACAAAAAATCTTTAAAAGAAGAAAAAGGAATTCGTGTTCCCGGCCTTAAAGGCGGAGAAAGAGTGGTTGCTGTTTCTGCCGAACCAATTCCCGCCGAAGAAGAAGAAAAAGAAAAACAAGAAAAAAAAGCAATCCCGAAAAAGAAACTAAAAGGTAAAAAATATCTTGCCGCAAAAATGAAAATCGATCCTCAAAAATTTTACCCAATTCCCGAGGCGGTAAGACTTTTAAAAGAAACTTCTTTCTCTCGTTTCGACGGATCAGCAGAAATTCATCTTGTCGTCAAAAAAATAGGAATTCAAGGAGAAGCAGTTCTTCCCCACTTCAAAGGCAAAAGAAAAAAAATAGAAATTGCCAGCCAGGAAACCTTAAAAAAAATTGAAGAAGGAAAAATTGATTTTGATATTCTTTTATCAACTCCTTCTTTTATGCCCAATCTTTTAAAGTATGCCAAAATTTTAGGACCCAAAGGTCTTTTGCCAAATCCAAAAAACGGAACTATTAGCGATAACCCCGAAGAAACAGCCAAAAAATTTCAAAAGGATTCAATCCCTTTTAAGACAGAAAAAAACGCTCCCTTAATTCACAGTGTTTTTGGCAAAGTTTCTCAAGGAGAAAAAGAACTTGAAGAGAACTTAAAAGCTCTTCTTAAGGCAGTAGAAACAAAAAACATTGTTAAAGCGACAATTAAAGCAACGATGGGCCCGGCAATAAAACTAGATATCTCCACATTTTGAAGGTCTACAAAGGCAAACAC
>CAZAPL010000025.1:0-6071 GCA_964487495.1 uncultured Gammaproteobacteria bacterium
AAACTTTTATCTTTGATCAACTCCTAATCTAAAAACAAAAAATCAAATTTAATTTGCCAACTTCAACTTGTTAAAGAGCCAAAATTTTAAAACTTAGGCCTTTTTTATCCCAGCGCTTTCGCCAAGAAAAAAACCTAAGTCAAATTTTTCCACAAAAAATCCCGCTTCATGCGGGATTAAATTACCATAAAAAACAATTTTTAATAACGACAAAATTCTTCTCATTTTTTACCGTTAGTTCATTCATTGCCCTTAAACGGTAAAAGGGTTATAACGCTGTTATTTTAATTTTAAAACCCAAAAAATTTATTTGTCAAGTACCAATTTCTTAAAAATTAGAATTTTTAAATATTGGTATTTCCTCAAGCCAAACTAAATTTTCAATTTCTTCAAACTGCTCTCCTTGTTTTAAAACTGCTATTAATTTTACCGGCGTAGCTCCCACTATTTCCATTAACTTTTTCATCATTCTCATTGTTACGCCGGTAGAAACAACAGTATCAATTACTATCACTTTTTTCCCTTTAATAATTTCAGCATCTTTACTATCAATTACCAAGGGTTTAACATGTTTTGGAAAATAAGAAAGTGGCTTTAAAACAATTGGCTTAATCATATAGGGGCGAACGCTTTTGCGACAAACAATAAATCTTTTATGCCCAAGCCTTTTGGCAACTTCATGAACTAAAGGAACAATTTTAACTTCCAAAGCTACTAAATAATCAAATTTTATATCTTTTATCTTCTCGGTTAAAACCTCTGCTAATTTTTCCACCAATTCCACATCTCCTAAAACAGAAAAATTCGCTAAACGAGTTTTTTTACTAATATAACTTAAAGGCAAATGACGCGTTAAACCGCAAATTTTTAAAGTATATTCTTCTTTACTCATTTAAACTAAAAAATAATTTTAAGCCGGGGTGAGATAAAATTAACTAAATTCCCGCTGGATCCCTTAATTTGGATCCGGTATAAATTATTCCCCCGCCAAATAGTTAAATCTCCTGATTGAAGATATTCGAAAGAAGAAGAACGAGTTGTTAATTCGCTACCATCAACCGCCCTTTTATTTGAAACATCATAAATTCTAATATAAGAAGGATCAGAGGAAAGATAAGACTGAAGGGAAACCTCAAAACGAACAGCCTTGGCACCTTGATAATCAGCCAGATCAAAATAAAAATCAGTCCCTGCAATATCAATCCAGGAGGTATTTGAAGTAGATCCACTAGAACCAATGGTTATATAAAAAATTTTAGGAGAAGAAAAAGTTTTTTCTGCTTTTGGAGTTGGGGTGGTTATTTCGCTCGGCGCTAAATAAGCCAATTTTGAAATTCTTTCTTCAATATAATCTTTACACCAAGAAGAACAATCCTCCTCTTTTGAAGAAATAAAGACAGTAGTTGGTGTTGGTGTTTCAGAAGTCGTTTGGGCAAATTCGGTAATTTGTGGTTCTTTCTTTTGCTTTAAAACCAGGAAAAAATCCAAAAATAACAAGTTTAAAATCATCAATCCCCCTGCTACCCAAATTGTAAAATTAAAAAACCTCCCCTGCATAAATAATTCAATTATTTAAACTAATAATCATATATCAATATATGATTATTAAAGCTCTTAGTTTAATTAATTGAATTGATCAAAAAGCTTTAAATTCTCCAATTTTTTTAATCTTATTAATTTTTAAATTTTACTTATAATTTTTCAATTTTTAATATTATTTATATGTCATTCAAAAAACCTCTAATTTACCCCGCTTTTTTTAAAATTCCTATTTTTCTTTTTATTACCGGACCAGAAGGAGTATCTTCAATAATAAAACCAAGATTTTCAATCTCTTTTCTTATTCTATCTGCCTCATCCCATTTTTTTTGTTTTCTTAAATCTTCTCTTTTCTCTACTATCTCCATAATTTCTTGAGGAATTGATTCTCTTTCTTGATCTTTCAATGCCTTTTCTAAATCTAATCCCAAAACTTTATCAAAATCCAAAATTAAATCTAGTTTGTCAGGATCAGGAATATTTGATTTTGCCATCTCCCAAACCACTGCTAAGGCCTCAGGAATATTTAAATCATTGTTTATTTTCTCCTGAAATTTTCTCCTGAAATTTTCAATTTTTTCAAGATCAACCTCCGAGATAACCTCTCTTCCCTTTCTCCATCCTCTAACCATTTCTTCTAACTTCCAATAAGCAGTTTGGGCGGCTTTAAGCCCCTCCCAAGTAAAATTCATTTTCAAGCGATAATGAGATGTTAAAAAAAGATAGCGAAGAGCCAATGGTTCAAATCCCTTATCTTCAACATCCTTTATCCAAAAAAAGTTTCCCAAAGATTTACTCATTTTCCTTCCCTCAACCATCATAAATTCATTATGAAACCAATATTTAACAAAGGGTTTTCCCGTTGCCGCTTCTGCTTGGGCAATTTCGTTGGTATGATGAATAGGAATATGATCAATTCCACCGGTATGAATGTCAAAAGTCTCACCTAAATATTTCATCGCCATTGCCGAACACTCAATATGCCAACCCGGAAAACCAACTCCCCACGGAGAATTCCACTCCATATCTCTTTTTTGATTTTTTGGAGAAAATTTCCAAAGAGCAAAATCGGTGGGATTTCTTTTCCCTGAAACCATCTTAACCCTTGCCCCAGCCAAAATCTTATCCCGCGGCATACCAGCCAATTTCCCATAATCTGCAAGTTTTGCCGTATCAAAATAAATCCCGTCCCCGGAAATCTTATAAGTAAAACCTTTTTCTTCAAGTTTTTTAATTAATTCAATCATTTCTTTTATATGATCGGTAGCATAAGCAATAATATGAGGCTTTAAAACATTTAATTTATCCATTACTTCGAAAAATTCTTTAGCATAAATTTTGGCAATCTCCCAAGCAGTTTTTCTTTCTTTTTTGGCTTTCTTCTGAAGTTTATCCTCCCCGGTATCGGCGTCTGAGGAAAGATGACCAACATCGGTAACATTTTCAACTTGCTTAACCAAAAAACCATTGTATTCCAAGGTTCTTCTTAACAAATCGGTATTAACATAGGTCCGCATATGACCAATGTGGGTGTGATCATAAGCAGTTATCCCGCAGGTATACATCCCAACATAAGGAGGATTTATTGGTTTAAATTCTTCAGTCTTTCTTGACAAAGTGTTATAAATCCTAAACATCTAAATTATTTTATTTACCTAAAATTATATCTCCTTTTTCCCAAAAATTAAAAGAGGGACTAATAAAAATAAAAATCCAAACCCCAAGTATTCCAAAATCTGGGGCCAGAAAAAGATATAAATTGTTAAGTTATCAGAATTTGCCATTTTGCTTTTATCAAGATACCAACCATTTTCCCAATTATTCACCAAAAAATGAGGTAAAAAATTAAATTTCAATCTCCAATTTTCAATTTTAAAATTAAAAGCCAACCAATCTCTTGAATACGACTGAGATAAAACTAAATAAGAAGACGGCAAATCATAAGAAGAAATTTTTACTTTATAGAAACTTTCGTTTGGGTGATTAACTTCAAAATCTGTCGGAAAAGAACCAGAAATTGCTTTCTTTTCTTTGACAATTTTTATTCCTGTTAAAAACTTATAGGGAATTGGATAAATCGTTACTCCAAGTAGATCATTAACCGATTTTACCCTTCCAATAGAAATATTATTAAAATGTAAAGAATAACCAACTCCATCTTTGGCCATTGGCGGTTGGATAAAATAAGAAGTTTTCCATTCTCCCCTTTTTCCTTTTGGTAAATAAGTTTCGATATCCGCCTTTCGACTTTGAAAATTTTCAAGCCAAAAATGCAAAGATTTCCCCTCAAGGTAACGGCTTTCAACTTTTATCAAATAAGAAAATCTGTTTTCTAAATTTGGCAAATATAAATCTAAACAACTTGCCTGATCTAAAGCCGAAAGTCGCCAACCGACTTGATCCCCAAATTCAATTTTCTCCAATCCAAATTGACCTTTATTGAAGGCATCGCAACTTTGTCTTTCTTTTTTCAACCATTCGCGATCCAGCCGGGAATCATAACCGTAAAGCCCTTTTATCTTGGGGAATTTAACCTCTATAAGACCATTTTTAAAATTTACTTCGGGCCAGAATTCTTTCCTTTCCTCTAAATTTTCCGGATTAATTTCTACCAGTTCTGCTCCTCCGGAAGCAATCTCAAGTTCTCCATCTTCAAATTCTTTAGGGATAGGCAACCAAAAAGTAAAACTTTCTTCTTCTTCTTTTATTTTAAATTCTAATTCTTCTTGCCTCCGACCGGTAAATAAAGAACGGAAAGGATAATAAACGTCCTCACAAACCTTCAAGGTATGGTTGCGCCTGTGGCACACCTCGGAGGTGAAATAATCTCCATATTCTTCATACGCTTTATCATAATTTCCCCATTTATAAACCGGTCCAATCTCGGGTAAATCTTGAACCAAAAAAACAAAATCCTTAGGCTTTGTCCCCAAATTAACCTCATAAATTTTTATTTTTCCAAACTGGGCAGCCAAAGAAATTTTGGAAGAAGCGGCAATTAACTCCTCCAGTTCCTCCAAATACAAAGATTTGGGCGAAGTATAGGAAACCACATTTCCATCAACCAAAAGCCAATTTATCTGGTATTTCTCCAAAACCTTTTCAAACAAAGGCAAATTTTTGGAATACAAAGCATAAGAAATCTCATGATAATAGTTCTCATTAGTCGGATTCCAACGATCAAAATCACGCGTCAGTAAAGGCATTTTTTCACCAAACCAAAAAAATCCCGCTCCCTGAAAACCCCAAGAGTAATACTCCCAACCTGCGTAAACCGGTGAAGGAAAATTGGCGATTCTCCCAATATTCTTTTGCTGGTTAAACCAGTCAAACGCCTGAAAATATTCCTGAGGAAATTTAACTTTTACTAATGAACCTATTAATTCTCCTTTAAAATAAGGAAAACAATAAATTGTCAAAAATAATAACCAAATAAAAATAAAAAAATATTTAACTTTTGTCAACCTTTTCCCAAACCATTCATTCGCCTTAGCAAAATAAACGGAATAAACCAACATTAAAATCAAAGAAAATTTAGTAAAAGGCATTCTAAAAGCTTCTTGCAGAAGGGGAATTTGAAAATTCAATCCTAAAATAAAAAATAAAGAAATTAAAAAAATGGGGAAAAATGCCAGAAAATTTAATGATCTTTCTAAAAAGGCAAAAACGATCCCTAAGAGAACAAACCCAAAAACTAAATATCCAAAAATACTTAAATATGAATATTGTTCGAAATATTCTAACCAGGGTTTTAAAAGATAAACAAACTGCCCATTTTCTGTTTTAAGCCAAGAAAAAAGAAAGTTTTTCAAAATTGCTGCGTCTTGAATCATCCCATATTTTTTATTTTTCAAAAACGCCTCTTCGGAAAAAAGAAGATTTATTTTTGCTTCCGGCACATTTTTTGCAGAAGTTTTAAGGAAATAAAAATTTGGCAAAATCCAGAAAGAATTAACTAAAAAGATAACGCCTAAAATAAAAAAACTTCTTTTAAAAAACAAAAATTTTTTGGAAAGAAAGCCTAAAAAAAACAAATAAATTCCCAGCATTAAGAAATAAACATAAAAAAGAGTTGGGGCATATGCCTGGGGAGCGGAAAGGAAAGAAATAAAAGCCAAATAAACAAGATCTCTCCTTTCTCCTTCTTTTAAAAATTTAGTTGCCAAAAAAAATAACCAACCAAGTGCCGCATATTGGGCGCAAAACATCTCAAAGGGAACATAAAAATGCTGCAATGTCCCAAAATTAAAAAAATAGAATAAAGCGCCTAGAAAAGACGGCCATTCTCTTTTTGTCAAATACTTTAAAAAATAAAAAACACCCAAAGGGCCTAAAATCAAACATAAGAAAATATAAAAATAACGAAGAAAATTAAAAGGGAAGAGAAGAGAAAAAATCCATAAAATAATTACTCTTGGCAAATCGGCCATATGGCTATGACTGGCCACCGCTCCCAATCCCTGATCTTCTCGCCAAACACCAAAAAATAGTCTTTTAAAATTTAAAGGGAAATTAAATTCCGGGTGAAGCGT
>CAZAPL010000026.1:0-3872 GCA_964487495.1 uncultured Gammaproteobacteria bacterium
TTGTTAAACAAATCTCTTACCCGGGCAGCTCCAACCCCAACAAGCATCTCCATAAATTCTGATCCTGCCATAGAGAAAAAAGGAACCCCGGCTTCGCCAGCCACCGCCTTTGCCAACAAGGTATTATGATTAATAAATCCATTTCCTATAAAAGCATGAGTCCCGGGAACAGTAAAATCGTACACCACCGCTTTTGACCTTACTTTCTCTACTAATGGTGAGAAAAATAAACGCGCATCTAAAAGCTGTCTTAAGTATTCCTCTTCTTTAGGATGGAAATTAATCTTTTGAAGATAACTTAGAAATTGAGTTAATAAATAGCGGCTAATTCGATTTCTTGTCCGAATATGAAAAACTCTTTTTGCCCAATACTCATTGCTCAATTTCCTCGCCGAAAGTTGCCGCCAACATTCATCGACAATTTTTCCCAAACCAGAGAATAAATCTATATTCGTGCGCCGGCCATGCCCGTTTTTAAGATGGGCCTCTAAAAGTTTCTGTTTCCGTTCTAAACCAAAACCAATTTTTTTTGAAAACTCAAGCAAAAAGGTGTCTCTTATTGTTAACCGATAAACCGGTCGCGGATAGCCATGCTTTATTTTCCCTTTTTCGCTAAGAATTGCCACTATCCCTAAATTCAAAAGAAGCATTTGCACCTGTTGGGCTAATTTTTTGCTAACGGTGGTATATTCAAACTCTGCCCGAGTCCTGCTTATAGAAGCATCGGTATCAAAAAGACCTCTTAAAAAAGAAACTACAATTTCTTTTGGCGATTGCATAATCACGGGAGGAACTACCTTGTCAAAAGAAAGAAGAAAAGACATTCCTGAAAAATACAAAAATCTCTTTAACTCCCAAGAGGTAACCAGGTAATCATTTTCCTTTTTATAAACCTTGGCTTGAGGAAAGTATTTTTTAACAAAACGGTAATAGAATTCAACTAATTCTGGCTCCTTAATTGATAAACCGACCCTGCTGCCGATACTTAAATTACCGTCGCCGGTTAAAATGCCTAATAAATAAGCAACATCTTCATTCAGTTTCTGTTCTTGACCAAATTTTTCCTGCCCAAATTGAATAGCCACCATCTCTCCTTTCTGAAGTTTAGCAAGAGGTTTAAATTCCAATTTCCCTAATTCCTTTAAAACCACTACCGGATGTTCAGGCGTTCCTTCCAATTCAAAACCAGAAGCTAACTTAATCTTATAAGTTGGCTGCTCCCCTAGGCAATACCAATGAGAAGCTGTCGCCTCAGTCGCCTTAAGCGTACTATTTAATTTCAAAGTAGAAACTTTTGTTCCAAAACTTTTCCCGGTTTTTTTATCAACGTAGTAATAAGAAGGGATTTTTGCTATTTCTATTAAACCCTTGTTCGTCCAAACAATTGTCTCTCCTCCAACACACTTTCCTGTTCCTGAAGGACCAACCAAAAGCACCCCTTTTGGGGTTCGGGCTCCCAAAGAGCGATATTTCCCCGGATGTTTTAGAAAATCAACTACCTCTTGAAGTTCCTTTTTTGCCTCATCAACGCCAGCAACATCTTTAAAGGTTATATTTTGTCTGCCTTTGGCAAAAAGCCGCGCCCGAGATTGACCAAAAGAAAAAATCGTGTCTTGGGCTCCCCGGGCCTGACGAAGAATAAAATAGAAGAAAAGCCCCATCAAAATTAGAGGGAAAATTGTCCCCAAGACATCAATCCAAAGTCGAGAAAAAGCCTGATCTTTAATTTTAAGATTAATTGAAGTTGGATCAATATCGGCCAACTTCAAAACATCGCTAACCTTATCTCCTGATTCCTTACGGGTTATAAAAACCTTATCGCCTTCTTTGTAAACCAAGGTTAACTTTTCTCCTTCAACTAAAATCTCTTTTACCTTCCCTTCTTTAATATCGGCAAGCGCCGATGAAAGAGAAATTTCTGCTTCTTTTTGTAAATCACTACCTAATGAAAGAAGAAAAGAAAAGCCAAAAATAAAAATCAAGGTCCAAATAAGAATATTTTTAAGATTTAAATTAATCCGAAATTCAAATCTACGGATTTCTTTCTTCTGATTGTTTTTATTATTATCTGCCATAAAACTAATAAATTATAGCAAAATTTGGGCTTTTTTTAAAGAAAGAATCTCTTAAATTATTCCCATTGCCTTTTTGGCTTCACTTAGAGTTTTCCTAGCAATTTCTAGGCAATATTTTCTTCCCTCCTCTAAAATTTCCTCCACTTCTTCTGGATGTTTCTCGAAATACCCTCTTCTTTCTTGAATCGGCTGAAGTTCTTTATAAATTGCCTTTGCCAGTTCTTCTTTTAAATCTCTATACCTTATCCCCTCCGTCAAATATTCTTTCTCATACGCCAACCGTTTTTCTTTACCCTCAAAAAATTCAACCAAAATTAATAAGTTTGCCACTCCGCCGCTTTTGGGTACTTCCTTACCCCTACCAATATCCGTTGGCGCTGCCGCTAACCTTCGGCGAATTGTTTCTAAATCATCAGTCAGAAGAATATAACTTCCTTCAATTGATTTGCTCATTTTCCCTTTGCCAATTAAAGAAGGCACCAATGCCCCTTTGGTTAAATAGGCTTCTGGCTCAGGAAATATTTTCCCAAACATTCGATTAAACTTTCTTGCTACTTCTCTGGTTAACTCAATATGAGGCAGTTGATCTTTACCGACAGGGACAAGATCGGTTTTATAAATCAAAATATCAGCCGCCATTAAAATTGGATAATATAAAAGTCCTAAATTAATATAATTAGGATTTTCCGCCTTTTTTTCTTTATAAGTTGGTAGCTGCTCAAGACGAGAAACAGGATAAATTGTGGCAAAAAGATAAGAAAGTTCCACATGCTCGGGGACCTGAGATTGAATCATTAAATGACATTTCCTAGGATCAAGACCCGCCCCAAGATAATCCAAAACCACCTCCCTAATTTCTCTTTGAAGATCTTTTGGCTTAAAAGGAGTAGTTATTCCGTGATAATCAACCACCCCGAAAATACAATCGTAAGTTTCCTGAAGGGTAAGCATCCCCTTAACTGCCCCAAGATAATTACCAATATGTAACCTGCCGCTTGGCCTAATACCAGAAAAAACTCTTTTTTTCATTTTTTAAGGCAGGGCTGGCAGGACTCGAACCTGCAGTCCGGGTTTTGGAGACCCGTGGTTTACCACTTAACCGACAGCCCTAAAAACTAAAAACTCGCCTGCCGGCGAGTTCCCCTTTGCCTTTTATCTAAGCTCACCGGCCTTTTTTTCTTTTTAAATTTTTCCAGCCAAAAAATTCTGCCTGAATTTCTCTCATTACGCCTAATTTTATCCCCTTGCCAAGAAACTGTCAAGTATGGTAAAATCTATTTTTAGTTTGCGCGGGGTAGTGTAAAGTAGCACGGAAGGCTCATAATCTTCCAGACCAGGTGCGATTCCTGGCCCCGCAACAAATTTAAACCCTTGCCAAATTTTCTTCATGGCAAGGGTTTTTATTATCTTTTAAAAATCATGCATTTAAAAAAATAAATTAAGAATTTCTAAAGCCTTGATATCTAAAAGTCTTTAATCTGTAAAAATTTTGCAATCCCTATTTAAATGTGATAGAATTTCTCCAATTGAAATTTAAAAATTAACTCCGGCAGGGTAGCTCAATGGTAGAGCAGCATCTTCATAAGGTGACGGTTGCGGGTTCGAATCCCGCCCCTGCCACCCCCTTATAAAGCCTAAAAATGAATAGGTTACGATACATTTTAGACATTAAGGTTAAGTGAGTGGATTAAAATTTGGAGCAACGGGGGTTCCCACAAAAGCTTTTCTTCTTTTTGATAGAATCAAAGGCTTAAAGGAGGTGATAAATATGCTTTCCAGTCTGAAAAGATTCTCCGG
>CAZAPL010000027.1:0-9195 GCA_964487495.1 uncultured Gammaproteobacteria bacterium
CCAACATCCTATTTATTTTATTATTAATCTATTCATTTTCTTCCCCAAATTTATTTTCCCTAAGTGGAGTTTGTTTTAAATCGGAAGGATTACCATAAAGTCTTGAAACTATTAAACATCTAATTTTTTTACGATTTATGACTTTATAATGAGCAGGGTTTTATTGCATATTTTGGGACGATCGCTCCAAAATATGTAATACTTAAGGAAGAATTTTTTATTTTTTTTCTAGATTAAAACCTACTTTGATTAATTTATCTAATTTGTTAAAATATCTTCAATGAAAAAATACGATCCCTCAGAAATCGAACCAAAATGGCAAAAAATTTGGGAGGAGAAAGGGATTTTTGACCCAGATTTGAAGAAGGCAAAAAAGCCTTTTTATAATTTGATGATGTTTCCTTATCCTTCGGCTGAGGGGCTTCATGTGGGCAATGTTTATGCTTTTACCGGGGCTGATACTTACGGCCGATTTAAAAGAATGCAGGGATATGATGTTTTTGAGCCAATAGGTTTGGATGGATTTGGAATTCATTCGGAAAATTACGCTTTAAAAGTTGGCCGCCATCCTTGGGAGTTAGCAAAAGAGACTGAAAAGAATTTTTATCGTCAACTTCGGGCAATTGGTAATGCTTTTTCCTGGCGAGCTACTTTGGAGACTTATGATAAAGATTATTATAGATGGACGCAGTGGATTTTTATTCAGATGTTTAAAGCCGGTCTTGCTTATCGGGCAAAAGCGCCGGTTAATTTTTGCCCTTCTTGCAAGACCACTTTATCAGATGAGCAGGTAATTGCCGGTTTGTGTGAGCGATGCAAAACCCAGGTTGAAAAAAGGGAACTTGAGCAGTGGTTTTTCAAAATTACAAAGTATGCTGACCGACTTTTGAAAAATTTGGATTGGATTGATTGGACAGAGAAGACCAAGATTGCCCAAAGAAACTGGATTGGTCGTTCCGAAGGAGCAGAGATAAAATTCCCAATTCCAAATTCTAGATTGCAAATAGGGGTTTTTACCACCCGGCCGGATACGATTTTTGGGGCGACTTTTTTGGTTTTAGCGCCGGAGTCTGAATGGGTTGAGAAACTGACTACCCCAGAAAACCGCTTTTTAGTAAATGAATATATCAAAACATCAAAAAAGAGATCGGAAATTGAAAGGACGGCCCTTGAAAGAGAAAAAACGGGAGTTTTTACCGGCAGTTTTGTTATTAATCCAGCAACTGAGGAGAAGATCCCTGTTTGGGTTGGGGACTATGTGGTTTTGGGTTATGGGACCGGGGCAGTAATGGGCGTTCCCGCTCATGATCAGAGAGATTTTGATTTTGCTAAAAAATATAATTTGGAAGTTAGGGTGGTGGTTGAGCCATTGACAGGATCTGTCCCTGTCGGAAAGGCTTATGAAGGAGAAGGAAAACTTGTTAATTCGGGAAAATATTCTGGTCTTAAGTCTTGGGAAGGGGGGCGGAGAATAGTTTTGGATTTGAAGAAAAAGGGTTTGGCGGATTTTAAAGTTTCTTTTCGCCTTCGTGATTGGTGCGTCTCTCGCCAAAGATATTGGGGGCCGCCAATTCCGATGATAAATTGTCAAAAATGCGGTTGGGTTCCCGTCCCTGAGGAGGATTTGCCGGTAGAACTGCCATATCTTTCAAATTGGAAGCCCTTAGGGACCGGTGTTTCGCCTCTTTCTCAAGATAAAGATTGGGTTAGGGTCTCCTGCCCAAAATGTGGCGGGCAGGCTCAAAGGGAGACTGATGTTTCCGATACTTTTTTGGATTCTGCTTGGTATTTTTTTCGCTATCCAACAGTTAGTCAGCCTTCGGCTTGCGAAGTTGTTTTTGATCCAGAGATAACTGAGAAGTGGTTGCCGGTTTCGATGTATATTGGTGGCCATGAACACGCGTGTCTTCATCTTCTTTATTCCCGATTTTTAACCATGGTTTTTAAAGATTTAGGACTTATTTCTTTTGAAGAGCCTTTTAAGAGGTTTTACGCTCATGGTTTAATTATTGCCGAAGGGGCAAAAATGTCCAAAAGCAGAGGCAATGTTGTTGTTCCTGATTTGTATATTTCAAAATATGGAGCCGATACTCTACGTTGCTATTTAAGGTTTTTAGGACCATTTGATCAAGGAGGAGATTTTCGCGATACCGGTATTGCCGGCATGTGGCGATTTTTAAATCGGGTTTGGAAAGTAGCAAATAGATTTGTTGAGGGAGAAGAAAGTTACAAGTCAAACCGAATAATTCATAAAACAATTAAAAAAGTAGGTGAAGATTTAGAGAATCTTCGGTTTAATACCGCCTTGGCGGCTTTAATGGAGTATGTTAATTTTTTAAACGGAAAAGAGAGAGTAGAGCGTTGGGAAATTGAGGTTTTGGCCCTTCTTCTTGCTCCTTTTGCTCCTTTTTTGGCAGAGGAGATTTGGTGCGAGGTTTTAAAAAATAATTTTTCTGTTCATAACCAAAAATGGCCAGATTACGATCCTAAATTAGTTAGGGAGGAAGAAGTTGTTTTTTTAATTCAAATAAATGGGAAATTGAGAGATAAAATAAAGATTTCAAGCAAGAAGGGAGAAAATCAAAGCGAGGTAGAAGAAATAGCGCAGGGGCGGGAGAAAATCAAGAAGTATCTTTTAGGTAAGAAAATTAAAAAGGTGATCTTTGTCCCCGGCAAATTAATTAATTTCGTTGTTTGATTTTATTTATATTATACTTCGGTATACAAAGGTATATCGTAGTATAACTGTTGACAAAGATTTTTTTATATTTTAATCTTTTATTGATGCCTAGAGTTTCTAAAAATAGAGAATTAGATAACGAAAAGCAAAAACTTTTTATTGACGATTTTTATTCTGCCGTTACCTCTCTTAAGGATAAAAAAGAAGTCAGGGAATTTTTTGAAGATCTTTTAACTCCAGAGGAAAAATTAATGCTTGGTAAGAGATTTCAGGTGGCGATGATGCTTCATTTAGGGTATATTTGGGAGGAAATTGATAATCGGGTGAAAGTTACCCAGGGGACAATTGCTGGTATTTATCGTAGGTTTAAACATGGGGTTGGGGGATTAGCAAAAATTGCCGAGAGGATAGTGGAACTTAAAAGAAAAAAGAAAAAAGAAATCGAAGAGAAATTTTCTTCTATGAAAGGAGTGAATCTTGGGCCGAAACTTATTCAGGCGGGGATTGGGCTTTTGATTCAGGAAAGGAAAAGGTTGAAGAAGAAGAAATCCATTCTTTCGTAATTTATTCTACGATATATAAAGGTATACCGAAGTATAAGAAGGCTAGATTGGAGAAATTGGATTAGAAAATTTAGATTTTAGAAAAATATTTTAGGAAAATTTAAATTTTAGAATTTTAGATTAGGAATTCTAGATTAGAAAGTAGTAGAAAGTAGATTAGTTAGATCAGAAAGTAGGTTAGAAAGATTGGGATTAACTTTTGGGATTATAAATATATTTAAAAACAGTTTTTATATTTTTATGAGATTATAGATTATGGGAGAAATTGATGAGATAGATTTTAAACTTTCAGGAAAAGAGGCAGAAAAGGATGAAAAAGTTAATCTTTGGGGCGGATTAGATATTTATTATATTTTAGGGAAACACAAAATTCCTATTTTTTTGGCCTTAGGAGGGTTGATTTTGTTGGGGTTGGGAATTTTGGCGATTCGGCAGGCTTCTTATTCGGAAGATAAAATTGAAATTATTTCTTCAGAAGAAAGGATTCAGGCTCCGGAAAAAATTTTTGTTGATATTGAGGGAGCAGTTCAAAAGCCTGGAGTTTATGAATTGTCTTCTGGCAGTCGGGTTCGTGATTTGCTAATTTCCGCCGGCGGACTTTCTTCTGAGGCAGATAGGGAATGGGTGGAAAAAGTTCTAAATCAGGCAGAAAAATTAAAAGATGGAGTAAAAATTTATATTCCCAAAAAAGGAGAAGAAATTAAAGGGGCAAGCAGTAGTTTAGAGACGGCCTTTATCAACAAAAGCGGTGGTCTGCTAAATATTAATACCGCCTCAAAATCTGAACTTGAGGCTTTATGGGGAATTGGACCGGCAACTGCCCAAAAAATTATTGACAATCGGCCTTATAAGGAAGTTTCCGAACTTTTAACCAAAAAAATTTTAAAAAATAATGTTTATCAAAAAATCGCTAGTCAATTAACAGTTTACTAAGTAAAAAGGAGGAAGGTGGGGCAAAAGGCTTGGTTTTTTCTTTTTCTTTTTTTAATTTTTTTATTTTTTTGGCGGTTTTTAAATCTTCCTAAAGCAAATTTTTCTCCTGGGCAAAGAATCAAAATTGAGGCTACTTTGCGTCAGCAGCCAAAAATAACCGGCAATCTTCAGAAATTTTCTTTAGCCGGGATAGAAATTACTACTTTTCGTTTTCCCGAGTTTCATTACGGAGAAAGACTTGAAGTCGAGGGGGTTGTCGAGAAGAAAAATTTTTTAGAGTTTCCTGAGATTAGAAAAATTGGAGAAGAAAAGACAATTTTAGGTTTGGTATACAGATTAAGAAGAAAAATTGAAGGAATTTATCGCCAAAGTTTGCCTGAGCCTTATTCAAGCCTTCTTTCAGGAATTGTTTTAGGGATTAAATCAGAGATGCCTTCTTCTTTTTATAACTCTTTGCAGAAAACGGGGACTCTCCATGTAGTGGTTGCTTCGGGAATGAATGTTTCAATTTTGGCCGGAACTTTGGTTTCTTTTTTAATTTTATTTTTACGCCGGCCAATTGCCGTTTTCTTAAGTTTTATTTTGATATGGATTTATGTATTTTTAGCGGGTGCAGAAATTCCGATTTTGAGAGCAGGAATTATGGGAAGTTTGGCTTTTTTGGCCCAAGGATTGGGGAGAGAAGATGATGCTTGGAGAGCATTTGGGCTTTCCGCCTTGTTTTTACTTTTTCTAAATCCCTTAAGCATTTTTGATTTAGGCTTTCAGCTTTCTTTTGGGGCTACTTTTGGGATTTTGTTTTTTGGCAGTTTCTTTAGCAGATTATTTTCAAGATTGCCAAACCAGATTCGTTCCGACTTTTCCCAGACTTTGGCGGCTCAAATTACGACTTTGCCAATTATTCTTTTAAATTTTGGTTATTATTCGCCCTTTTCGCCTTTGGTTAATGTTTTAATTGCTTGGGTTTTGCCTTGGATTATGAGGCTGGGGATGGCGATTGCCTTTTTCGGTTTGATTTTTTTCTTTCTTGGTCGGATTTTTGCCTTTTTAACCTTTCCGTTTTTGGCTTATTTTGTTTTTATTATTAAATTATTTTCTGGTTTATGAACTCAAATTTAAAATATTTTTGGGCGATTTTGGGTTTAATCCTCGTTTTGATTTTTGGCGTTTTTTTCTCTTTGCCCGACCAAAATTTCCATCTTATTTTTTGCGATGTTGGTCAGGGAGATGCGATTTTGGCCACAAAAGGGAAAAATCAAATTTTAATTGACGCTGGGCCCGGGGAAAAGGTTTTAGGTTGTCTGTCTAACCACATTCCTTTTTGGGATAAAACTTTAGAGTTGATGATTTTGACTCATCCTGAAGCCGATCATGGTGGAGGGTTGCCTTCTGTTTTAGAAAGATACAAAGTTTTACAGTTTGTTAGTAATTCTTTGGTGGTTGAGACTGGGCTTTTTCAAAAGATCAGAGAAGAGATTCTGAGGCAGAAAATTCCCGTTTATTCGCCAAAGGTTGGAGACAAAATAAAAATTGGGAATTTAGAAATAGAGATTTTATTTCCTTTAGAGAAAATGGGGGAGGAGATTGTTTGGGAAAAAGAGGGATCGCCTCAGGTTTTGGGTGTTTCTGTTTTTGGGGGGAATTTAAACGAAACCGCAATTGTTAGTCTTTTAAAGTATGGAGATTTTTATAGCCTTTTGACCGCTGATATTGGCGTAAAGCAGGAGCAGGAAATCCTCAAGGTCCTTGACAGGGTGCAACCCTGTCAGGTTTTGAAGGTGGCGCATCATGGGAGTAAATATTCTTCTTCAAGGGAGTTCTTGGAAAAATTTTCTCCTTCTTTGGCGGTAATTTCGGTGGGGGCGGCCAATCGCTATGGTCATCCTTCCTTTGAGGTTTTAGAAAGATTAAGGAATTTGGGGATAAAAATTAAAAGAACAGATTTAGATGGAGAAATTGAGGTTATTTCTGATGGAAAAAGATGGTGGTTGAAGAAGAGATAATACCGTTTCGTAAATTCATTCCGATACCGTTTCGTAAGAGAGGATTTTTAAACATTTTTGGGCTCTTTGATGTTTAATGGGATCAAAATTTTTAAGGTATTCTAGGCCAGTTTTTATTCTTTCCAGGGCTTTTTCCAAGAAACTTTTCCCCATTTTGACCTTTTCCCAGTAAATTTCTCCTTCTTCAGTCCCCCAACCAATATTTGCTAAAGCTTTGGGTCGTACTTTTTTCCATTCTTCTGCCAAAACTACCGAACCACAAATTTTCGCAAGTCGATTTTCTCCTATTATTATTTCTGCTTTTTGGATGTAGGCAAGATTTATAATTTGTAAAAAATCAGCTGCTCCCAAACAATTTTCAAATATCTCCCAAAGAAGTTTTTGTTGATCAACCGTTCTCGTCTCAATTGCCGAAGGAATTTTGTTTTGGGGGAGAAGTCCTTTTTCAGGAGATAAAGTACGTGCTTGGGCGATTGATTCTTCTGGCGTTAAGTTAAATTGATTAAGTTTTAAAAATCTATTGAAATCGTAGGCAGGAAGACCATTTTGGCTTAAATAATCTGAGATAATTTTTTTTGCCTTTTCTAAATCATAACCATTTTTTTTGACCGCTTCTAAATTCCACCAATCATCAATTTCGTGAAGAAGAGCGGCGATAAAAAAAGTGTGGACTAAAGTTTCTAAATTTGGCAAATCATAAAGTTTATGTTGGACAACGGCTCCTAAGAAAAGTTCTAATGCTGTTAAGCCGGTATTCTTTCCATGGTCAAGATTGTGGTAGGGAAAAGGATTTTTAAAGGGGAAAAGGACTTTCCAAACCTCTTCTGTTAGTTGATAGCCCCAGGCAACAATTTCAGCCAGTTTTTCAGTATCAAGATGTAAATCGGGGTGTTTCTTTAAAAAAATATCAATATCTTTTTGAACTTGGGGTAGTTCAGAAAAATGGGTTGCCCAGCGAAAACTAGAGGTAATTTCCTCCGGTGTTCCTATTTTTGTTTTTTGGTATTCTTCCCAGCCAGGAATTTCTCCCGATTCTTGGTCCATAAGTTAATTTTACTCTAATTTTAGGAAAATTTCCTCCCTAAATTTTCAAAGGTTTTTCTAGTGGAGGATTGAAAAACTTTTTTAAAGCGGTAATACCGTTTCGTAAATTCAAACCGATACCGTCTCGTAAGATCGTATTTGGAATTACAGAATTTTATGGTTTAAAATATGCTAAAATATTCTTATGGAATTTCGCTATCAACCGCCAGAAGATCAAGGTGATCCCTTGGAGAAATATACCGTAAACCTGACCGAGAAGGCCCGGGCAGGGAAGCTTGATCCGGTGATTGGTCGGGATTATGAAATCCGCCGGTTGATGCAAATTTTGTCCCGGCGGACGAAAAATAATCCGGTTTTGCTTGGAGACCCGGGAGTGGGGAAGACGGCTATTGTTGAAGGTTTGGCTCAGCGGATTGTTTCAGGCGATGTTCCCCAGACTTTGGCCAATAAAGAAATTTTAGCTTTGGATATGGCTGGGTTGCTGGCAGGAACCGCTTTTCGGGGCGAGTTTGAGGACCGGACTAAAAAGCTTATTTCTGCTATTGAAAAAGCCGAAGGCCGCTTTATTTTATTTATTGATGAGCTTCATACCATTGTTGGCGCTGGTGGAGCAGAAGGTGCAGTCGATGCCTCAAATATTTTAAAGCCGGCTTTGGCTCGGGGAACTTTGCATGCCATTGGGGCAACGACTGTCCGCGAATACCGCCAGTTTATTGAAAAAGACGCTGCTTTGGAACGCCGTTTTCAGCCAGTTTATGTCGATGAGCCATCGCCTGAAGATGCTTTGGCGATTTTGCGGGGGATTAAGGAAAAATACGAGGTCCATCACGGAGTAAAAATTACCGATGATGCTTTGATTGCTGCCGTTAATCTCTCGGTCCGTTATATCACCGACCGCTATCTTCCTGACAAAGCTATTGATTTAGTTGATGAGGCGGCGGCTGCTGCCCGGATTGAAATTGACTCGATGCCTTATGCCTTGGATGAGATTAAGCGAAAAATTACTCAGCTCGAGATCGAACTGGCGGCCTTGAAGAAAGAAAAGGGGGTTGAGGGCAGGAAAAAGGCATTAGAGGAAGAAATTAAGCAGTTGAAAGATAAGTTTGCTAAATTGCAAAAGTCCTGGGAAAGCCAAAAAACAATTATTTCCCAGCTCCAAAGCAAAAGAGTCGAACTTGATAAACTCAAAAGCGAACTGGAGAAAGCCGAACGAGAGGTAAACTTAGAAAAGGCGGCCGAGCTTAAGTATGGCAAGATTCCCCAAATTCAAAAAGAGGTAGAAAAGCTGGAAAAAGAATGGTTAGCAATCACAGCGGAGGAGCGCTTATTAAAAGAGGCAGTTGATGAAGAAGATATTGCTAAGATTGTTTCTCGCTGGACTGGTATTCCCGTTTCTCGACTGCTAAGTTCAGAAGCGGAAAGACTTTTACATCTGGAAGATGAACTTAAAGAAAGGGTGGTTGGTCAAGACGAGGCCTTGCGGCAAATCGCTCGGGCAGTTAGACGGGCTCGTTCCGGTTTAGCTGAGCCTCGGCGGCCGATTGGCTCCTTTTTGTTTTTAGGGCCAACTGGAGTCGGGAAGACGGAGACGGCTAAAGCCTTATCCTGGGCGCTTTTCAACGACGAGCGAGCTTTAATTCGCATTGATTTATCCGAATACCAAGAAGCCCATACTGTTGCCCGGTTGATTGGCGCTCCTCCGGGATATATTGGTTTTGAAGAAGGTGGTCAGCTAACTGAAGCAGTTCGGCGCAAACCCTACAGCGTTATTTTGTTTGACGAGGCAGAAAAAGCTCATCCTCAGGTTTTTAATTTATTTTTGCAGATTTTGGACGATGGCAGGTTGACCGATGGTCGCGGCCGGACTGTTGATTTTCGCAATACGATTATTATTTTGACTTCAAATTTGGGCGGAGAGATTTTTCAGAAAAAAGATTTAGCAGAGAGTCAGCGCGAGCGCCAGGTGATGGAG
>CAZAPL010000028.1:0-4567 GCA_964487495.1 uncultured Gammaproteobacteria bacterium
CGCTATATTATTGTTTTTAATGAACCGAATCATGATAAAGAATGGGGTGGAGAAGTAAATCCTGAAGAATATGCCCAAATTTTAGATCAAGCAATAACTATTTTTAAAGAGAAAAATCCCAATTTTTTTATTCTTAATGCCGGTTTTGATCAGGCCGCTCCTAATTCTTCTTCAACTATGGATGAAGAGAAATTTCTTAGGGAAATGAATTATAAAATCCCCGAATTGTTCTCAAAATTGGATGGCTGGGCTTCTCATTCTTACCCAAACCATGGTTTTGTCGGTAAACCGTGGGAGAAGGGGAGAAGAACAATTAAAGGTTATAAGTGGGAAATTTCTCTTCTAAAAAAAATGGGGGTGAGAAAGGATTTACCGATTTTTATAACTGAAACAGGCTGGCCACACAGGGAACCTTTAAATTCCAAAATAAAAAACTACTATTACGATCAAAAAATAGTTGCCGATTTTATTAAACAAGCATTTCTAGAAGTTTGGCTTCCAGAAGAAAAAATAATGGCCATTACCCCTTTTATTCTAAATTATCCCTATCCTCCTTTCGCTAATTTTTCTTGGCTTGATGAAAATAATAATCCTTATCCTCAATTTGAGGCAATAAAAAATATTGAAAAAGAAAAGGGGAATCCTCCTCAAGAAGAAAAATATGAAATAATAGATTTTTTTTATCCCGAAATTTTACCTTCAGAATTTACTTTTAAAGGAAAAATCACTTTAAAAAATACCGGCCAATCAATTTGGGGAGAAAAAGATTTTAAATTAGAAGCGCACCTTTTAAGCAATGAAAAATCACATGCAGAAGAAGCGATAAAAATAACCAACCTAATCCTTCCTAGAAGAATCTTAGTTAAGCCAGGAGAAAAATGGACATTTAATTTCTTCATTGAAACTTTAAACCAACCGGGAAATTTTGAGTTTTCTTGGGGGGAACTTCCCAAGAACAAAATTACTGTCTTCAAAATTCCAAAATTAGAAAATCAACAACAAATTCTTCCTCTTGGTAGTTTTTTAAAAATTATTCTTAATTTTTGGTATAATTTAATTGGGATTCTCGCTTAATGCCCCTGTAGCTTAACGGATAAAGCACTGGTCTTCGGAACCAGGGATGAGGGTTCGATTCCCCCCAGGGGCGCTGGCTTAATTTTTTGGTCCCGTAGCTCAATGGTAGAGCAACCGGCTCTTAACCGGTGGGTTGGAGGTTCGAATCCTCCCGGGATCACTTAATCATTTTTTAAAACCTCTTTCTCTTGACAACCCCCCCCTTTTTATGTCAATATTGTTATTACAAAAAAATGTTTTAACATTTAAAGGGTACGGCAACCTGCTCAATGAAAAAAATTTTATTAATTGGCCTTTTTATAATTTTTTCTCCTTTAACTTTAGCAATTGCTCTTTTTTCCCTATGGGAAATTACCCAAATTAAATATCTAAAAAAAACGATAACTGAAGAACCAAAAGAAATCCTTGATGCCCAAACCCCTTTTGAAGTCTACACAAGTATGCCTGAAACATTTTCGTCGGTTAAACAAATAATTAATACTAGCGACGCTCGTCCAATTTTAATCAAAAAATATTTAGAAAAATACAATTCTCCTTTAATTCCTTATTCTAATCTTATTTTCCAAGTTTCAGAAAAATATGGCTTAGATTACGGGTTAATTGTGGCTATTGCTCAATGCGAATCAAACGTCTGTAAAAAAATTCCTCCGGGATCTTACAACTGCTGGGGATTCGAAAATGGAGGAACCCGTTTTCTTTCTTTTGAACAAGCAATTGAACAGGTAGCCAAAACTTTAAAAGAAGAATATTACGACAAGGGACTAATCACTCCTCAACAAATTATGCCTAAATACGCTCCACCGTCGGTTGAAAAAGGCGGACCATGGGCACGATGCGTCGAACAGTTTTTAGAAGAACTTCGGTAAGTGAATTTATTAACCAAAAATAATATAATAAAGAACGTGGAAGTCCCTTATGATTCTTATAACTATGCCCAATTTTGGGAGAAAAGAAATTACGAAGACCAGGCAGAAAAAATTGCTTTAAAAAAATTATTTCAAAAAATTCCTTCTTCAAAAAGAAACTTAATTATTGATATCGGCGGAGGGTTTGGAAGGCTAGGAGAAATTTATGCTCCGGAATTTAAAAAATGCTTTTTGGTTGATCCCTCGGAAAAATTACTAAATCTTGCTAAAAAGAAACTAAAAAATTTTAAAAATATCGAATTTAAAAAAGGATCGGGAGAAAAATTACCATTTAAAGAAAATTCTTTTGATGTTGCTTTAATAATTCGCGTAATCCACCATTTCCAAAATCCAGAAAAATTTTTTAAAGAAACCTCCAGAATCTTAAAACCTCAAGGCTTTCTAATTTTGGAATTTGCCAATAAAATCCACTTTTTAGCCTGTTTACGTGCCTGGAGTAGGGGAAATTTAAAATTTACTAAACAATTAGAATCAATTGACCAACGCTCACCAAAATCAATTGCCGCCGAAACTATTCCCTTTCTTAACCACCATCCAAAATTTGTCATCAATCTTCTTAATAAAAACGGTTTTGAGGTTATCTCTATTCTTTCCGTTTCCAATTTTCGTCATCATTTTTTAAAAAAAGTAATCCCTCTGCCAATGCTTCTTTTTTTAGAATCCAAAATCCAAAAAATTGCCGCTTCTTTCTACTTCGGTCCATCAATTTTTATTCTTGCCAAAAAAATAAAGCCTGAGGATTTCAAAATTAAGAAAGAATGACAACTAAGGCAAAAAAGGTAGTATTTCCTTCTTAATTTTTCTTTCTCAGGCTTTTTAAAAAAAGAGAAACCGTCCTACTGTTTCTCGAAAGTGAAAAGAAAAACCAAAATAAACCAAAATAAAAAACAAAGAGCCAAAAACGCCTCCTTTTCTAAAAAAGAAATATCTGCATTCAAGGCGGTCACTACTATTAAAATATTTAAACTCATCCCCAAGAAAAAAAAGAAAATCCTGTCTAGAGCATATCTGACAAATTCATCCATTCTTCCCCCTCCTTAATTAAATCTGAAAATCAAGGTGCAAAAATTTTTAAGAAAGCAAAAAACAATAAAAGTTGTTTCTTTTTTCACTTTTATTATATTAAATTAAAATTAAACCATCAACTCCAAGAATAATTACCAAAAAATGTTTTCTTGCAAAACAACTAAGTTAATCTTATAATATGTTTATCCCTGTTTGTGTAAATTATGAACCAAGGGCGAAAACAACTTACTAGAAGAGAATTTTTAACATCTATTACTATTAGATGCTTTACCGGCTCGCTTTTATTAATTAGTCAAGAATCTGCTAAGGGTAGAGAAGAGAGCCCCCGGAAGTCTTAGAGGCGTCTCAGGAAGTCTTAGAAGCCGCCAAAGAAATTCAAAACTTGGCTAATTTATTTAAAAGGACAGCAATTGTATATGGCTTTTACTTCAATCTTGCAAAACCAGAAGAAATTATTTATCCTCCTGCTAAACTTTGGCTGGAATTTTTATTTCTAGATCACTTTAGGAATAGCGCTTTAGTTAATTGGGAAGATATTATTCCTTGGGTTAAAGGAGAATTGAAACCACCAACATCGCCGGAGAAGTGGTCGCAAATTGAGTCCGCCGGAAAATTTGAAAATTGCGATTGGCTAAATTTAGAAAGTAAGGTCAGGTGGCTGGCTCCTGCGTCTGTTGGTTAAAAGGGGTAAAGGAAGAATAAAAAAGATTATCTGTGGCCAAAATAGCCACAGTTTTGGGATTATTGGAGAAATACATTGGTGCCAGCCGCCTCTGCCATTTGGAAAAAAAATACCTCTTACTGATAATCTTGGTTTTCCTTCATGAACCTACCCACACTGTTGATCCTCAAGTTAGATTTGATGAAATTGCAAAAGGAAAATATTATCTAGTTTCTACCAACGGCTGCTTCCCGCAGGTTTTCAATTTTGACAAGTCATGGCTAACTATCATTCTTAAAGAATGGGATTTTTTTTAAAAAGACGTTTTTTGAGGCAAACGATGATGAAACTTTAAATTTAATTAGAGATAATGGGCTAAAAGGAACTTTGGATGCAAAAAACGAATTTGTTGCCATGCTGTGTGCCAGCCTTGGAGAAAGAAGTTTAACAGGTCTAAGATGGCAGCTTGAAGAAATTCATCCAGATTCGTTTATTGACTGGCCGGAAAGTGTACAAAACCTGGTGATCTCAACTTGGGGTTGGATCATGTTTGGCCCAAATACTCCTCTTGCTCCAGTAACCCCCAAGTATGGCAAAAAACATGGCAAGAAATTAATCTGGCGCTTTTAAACCGGAGGGGGGGATTTTATTAGCAAGGAGTACTTCTACTCCTAACTGTTGGTTATCTTTTAACACCTCATTAAAAAGGGGGAATGTCTAAAAAGTCTGTGACCTGTACACTTCTTTAGGAAGTTAGAATTAATCTATCCAGGAGAAATTAAATCAGTCCAAACAGATAATGGTTTGGAATTCCTAGGAGTCTTTCATCAATATCTTTTTAAAAGAAAAATTCCCCATTGGTTTATTTATCCCAGATGTC
>CAZAPL010000029.1:0-34868 GCA_964487495.1 uncultured Gammaproteobacteria bacterium
CTGCTCTTGAATTTTTAACTTTGATATAAGTGGCCTTTTTAATCCAGGATTTTTGGGGAAATTCTTCTCCCACTACTACTTTAACTCCTTTTTTTATTGCCTCGGGGATAAACTTATGGGCATCAAAATGAAGCCCTTTTATGGCCACAAAAATTTCTCCCGATTTTGCCTTTCTTGAATCATCAGAAATTCCCAAAATAGGAAGATCTTTATTTCCAAAAATTCGAAAAGAGGATAAACTTTCAAGCAATTCCCCAAGATTTTTTTGGAAGAACACCATTTATTATTTATAATAAATATTATACCGCTTCAGGAGAAAACCCTAAAAAACAAATTTCAGGTTCAAGCAAAACCCCAAATTTTTTATTTACCTTCTCTTTTGCAAGTTTAATTAAAGAAATTACATCGCAGGCCCGAGCCTGGCCAAGATTAACGATAAAATTAGCATGTTTGGGCGAAATTTGGGCATCACCAATTCTTTTCCCCTTCAAACCACAGCGGTCAATTAATTCTCCGGCTGGGTAAGGTTTTGGATTAAGAAAAATGCAACCTATTGAAGGCTCTTTTGGCTGATTTTTTCTTTTTTTAAGATTTTCCAAAATTTTTCTTCTAATTTCTTTTTTATCACCAGATTTCAGTTTTAACTCCGCCTCCAAAATTATCTCTCCTGATTTTTTAAACCGGCTCTCCCGATAAGAAAAGTTACAATCGGCTGCCTTTAACCACTTAATTTCCCCTTTAAAAGTTAAAACCTGAACACGAATAATTTTATCTCCAATTGCCTCTTGCCACGCTCCAGCGTTTCCCCTAATTGCTCCCCCAATTGTTCCCGGAATACCGGCAGCAAACTCTAAACCAGACAAAGAATGATTCTTGGCTTTTTCCACTGCCTCTCCAAAACTTGCTCCGCTTTCGACAAACAAAGTTTCCCCTAATATCTTTATTTTAGAAGTAGAAATTTTAATTACCAATCCCCTAAGACCCTTGTCAGAAACCAAAATATTGGATCCTCCACCTAAAATAAAATAGGGAATTTTTAATTCGGAGGCGACTTTGACTGCCTTAATTATCTCTTCAGTTTCTCTTGCCTCAAAAAACCAGGAAGCCGGGCCGCCAATTTTAAAAGTAGTATAGGGGGCTAGTAAAATATTTTTCTTTATGCCAGACAAAATCTTTTCAATATTTGCCCCGCGCATTTTTAAGACAAAAATAAATAAATAAAACTAAATTTTTCTCAAATTTGGACAAAGATGACAGGGATTATAGAAATGACATAGATTAACAACGCAGTCTACCCTCTCCCCTTTTAAAATTAAAATAACTCGCTCCATATGTCTTAAAAGCGATCCCTTAAGATATAAAAGGTCTTCCTTTCTAAGAATCTTTTTTAAGATTCCAGCAGCTTCCTTCACATCTTTTGCCCAGAAAACACTATCCTTTCTCATTCCTTTTGAAACCGCTTCTCTAAAAGTTTCTCTTTGTAAAGGACCAACAGAAATTAAATAATCTATTCTAAGTTTAGCAATCTCTTCTCCTATTAATCGATGCCCTTCTTTCGCATACTTCCCCATTTCTCCCATTTCTCCTAAAACTGCAATCTTCCTTCTACGGCAGGGAATATCTGAAAGGGTCCTAAGACCAGCCAAAGTAGAAGCAAGATTTGCCCTGAGGTGATCATCTAAAATAAAAATTTCTTGCGGTCCTTTCTCTAAACTCATCCTCCCTTTAAGTGGCCTAAGTTTTTTAAGGCCAGAAATAATTTCCTTTTTACTTAACCCAAAAATTTTCCCAATTATAAAAGCCGCTAAAGCAGAATGGACAAAATGCCTCCCTAAAAGAGAAATTTTTAAAGGAATTTTCTCTTGGGAATCACAAAGAAAAAAGGAGGTTCCTGAAAGATCAACCTTAATCTTTTCCGCCCAAAAATCAGCCTTTTTAGAAGTCCCATATTTTACAATTTTGACTGAAGTTTTGATTTTAATCTTTCTTATATTCTCATCATCCCAATTTATAATTATCCAACCGTTTGAGGGAATAACTGAAAGAAGTTTTGTTTTTTCATTTAAAATATTTTCTAAGGAACCAAAATGCTCTGAATCAGCGTGAACAGGAGTAATACCGGTTAAAACTCCAATCTTTGGCTTAACTAACTCAAGATGAAAATCCATTTCATTCTTATGATCTACTCCGTATTCTAAAACCATCGCTTTATGCCAAGGCCTAAGTTTCAAAATCGTAATCGGAAGATTATAAATAGTATCAAGATTTAAATCTGTTTGAAGGGTTTTATATCTTTCTGATAAGACCTTGCCTATTGCCCAAACTGTATTAGTCTTTCCATAACTTCCGGTAACACCAATTATTTCTACCCCAGGATTCATTTTTAGCCAAACTTTAGCTATTTTTCTTCTAAATTCATGAAATATCCTTCGTGGCCATTCCTTGTCTAAAATTAATTTGGAAATCATAAATAATTTTAAAATTTTAATTCAACCTTTCAAATTACTATTCTTGGTAATAAAGGATTAATTCTTGTAACAATTTCATAATTGATAGTTCCTACTTTTTGGGCCAATTCCTCAATAGTAATTTCATTTTCTCCCTGTTTCCCTATTAAAATTACCTCATCTTCTAATTTAACATTAGGAATATCAGTTATATCAACCATTAACATATTCATACAAATTCTTCCAACTACCTGCGCAAATTCACCATGAATTAAGACTCGACCTACGTTAGAAAGCCGACGATCATATCCATCCCAATAACCAACAGGCAAAACAGCAATTTTGGTTTTTCTTGATGCCCACCACGTTCTTCCATAACCAACCGATTCTCCCTTTTTTATTTCCTTTATCTGGGCCACTTTTGTCTTCCAAGTCAAAACAGGCCTAAGTTCTAAATGGTTTTTATCGGAAATTTTTGTTTCTTTAGAAGGCCAAAGACCGTAAAGAGAAATTCCAATTCTTACCATGTTAAAATATGTCTGCGGAAAAAGAATTGCGGCCGCCGAACAAGCGATATGTTTTAAGGGAATACTAATTTTTTTATTTTCGATTAAAAGAATTGCCCTTTTGAAAATCTCCAACTGTTTCATCGGAAAGGTATAATCTAGGGTATCCTCAATATTAGCAAAATGACTATATATTCCTTCAATAAAAATTTCCGGTCTCTTCCTAACAAATTTAATAAAGTCTAAAACTTTCTCAATTAACACTCCTTGTCTATTGGTCCCAGTTTCAATTTTAAAATGAATTCTTGCCGGTTTATTCAATTTTTTAGCCTGAATTACTGCCTTTTTAATTGTATCTTTATTGTAAACCACAAAACTTAAATTATTCCTAATTGCTTCTCCAATCTCGGAAAGAGGAATATAACCTAAAACTAAAATCGGGATATTAATTTTTGCTTGACGAAGAAAAACCCCCTCCTCTAATGAAGAAACCCCAAGAAAATCAATTCCTTGACTACAAAGAATTCTAGAAATCTCCAAAATACCGTGACCGTAAGCATTGGATTTAACAACACCCATTATTTTAACTTCATTTCCCAAAATCCCTCGGAATTCTAAAAGATTATGGATAAGATTATTCTTAGAAATCTCCACCGTCGTTAAAAATTTTTTCTCCATTTTTTATATAATAACCTACTTAGCAAATCATCTTAAAAGTAAAAAACCTACTCAGGCAAAATTCCCCAGTGAATAAAAATTTCCTTAGCAATCTCAAACCACAAAGGAGCGGCTGTTTCCGAACCCCAAGGAGAAGAAGTAGGTTCTCGCAAACTCACCAACATTACAAACCTTGGATTATAAGCAGGGGCAAAACCAATAAAAGAAGCAATTGTTTTTTCTTTATCATAATGACCAGCAATAGGAATTTGGGCAGTCCCTGTTTTCCCCGCAATCCGATAACCCTTTGGTTTTGCCCATTTTGCTTCTCCATTTTCTACGGCATTAACCATCATCTCCGTTATAATCTTGGCAGTTCTTGAAGAAATTATCTCTCTTCTAACCTTTGGCTTAATCTCAACTTCTTTTTCATCATCTTTAATTAAATGAACAACGTGAGGTTCCAATAATTTCCCGCCGTTGGCAATTACCGAAACTGCAGTTACCATTTGAATTGGTGTCACCGCTATTCCTTGGCCAAAACCGGCAGTAGCCAAATCAATTTGAGACCACTCTTCTTTTCTCCTTAAAGGAGGACTTATCTCCCCTTCAAGATCTATCCCGGTTTCTTTCCCAAAACCAAATTTTTCAAGATACTCCAAGAGTTTCTCTACCCCCAATTTTTCGGCGACGTAAGCCATCCCAACATTATCTGAATACTGAATAATCTCAGTCATTGTTTCATTTGGATGATATTTTTCATTCCAGGTTTTAATGGTATATTCTCCAATAACTAAAGGCCCAAAACACTTAGGACAGCGATCCTCTGGAGCAACCACATTCTCGTTAATAGCCGCTGCCATTACTAGAACTTTGAAAATTGAACCGGGTTCAAAACTTTCTGCTATTACAGGATTTAAAAAGAGCTTTTCCTCAGTTTTAGCATAATCTGAGGGATGATAATTTGGGAAAGAGGCCATCGCTAAAATTCCTCCATTTTTGGGATCCATCAAAACCACTAAACCACTTTTTGCTCCATATCTTTCAATCCCCCTTTTAAGTTTTTCCTCAATTAAAAATTGAAGGGTGCGATCTAAATAAAGTTCCAAATTTTTGCCGTTAACTGCTTCATCCTCAAATTTTTCCCCAATTAAAATTGGCTTTCCCAAAGCATCTCTTTCGTGGCGAATAATTCCCGGTTTTCCGGAAAGAAGACGATCGTAAAAACCTTCTAAGCCAAAATAACCCTTATTTTTACCGGCGGCGTCTTTTCCTAAAAAACCTAAAAGTTGAGCCGCCATCGATCCTTCCGGATAATCTCTTACATTTTCCTCTTCAAAAAAGATTCCCGAAAAAGAAAGATTTTCTATTTTTTCCTTTTTTTCTTTCTCTATTCTCTTTGCCAACGGCACCCAATTTAAATCTTTTATTTCAAGTTTATTTTTTATTTCTTCCTTCAAAGAAGGTTCTAAAATTTCTCCTAAACTTAAGGCAATCTCCTCCGGCGATTTTTTAATCTGAGGCAAAAAGGCATAAACTGAAAATAATTTTTTGTTAACTACCAAGGGGAATCCATCAGAAGCCAAAATAATCCCTCTTTCTCCAAAAACTTCTTTTTCCTGAAAATACTGTGAAGACGCAAAAGTTTGAAATTTCTCCCTATAAATTATCTGCCAATAAAAGAGTTTGCCTAAAACCAAAAATGATAAAAAGCAAAAAAAGCCGAAAAGAACCCTAATTCTTAAGGAAAGCATTTCTTTTTTATTTTCACTTTAAGGCAACGGAAATTTCTGGCGTTAAACTAACTATTGCCTCCGGCTTTTGGAAACCGAGTTTTTCTGCTGCAGAAGAAATCTGCGAAAGCGAAGATAATCGCAAAATCTCCTCGGTTAAAAAGGCATTCTCTTTTTCTAAGGCAAGAATCTCTTCTTGATCTTGAATTTTCTTTGCCCAGGAGGTAGAAAGAATATTGTAAAGAAAAACTTTCAATATTACCAAGGAAACCACCAAAATAATAACAAAAAGAAAAATTTTTTTTGATTGCATATATCCTTTTAGGCCAATGGTGCCGTAAATATCAAAAAAATTTGGCCTATCCAGGTTTTTTTTAACCATTCTAAAAAAGACTTCACCATATTCATTCTAAGTGGGCGAGGACTAAACACTAAGTCCCCCTAAAGGGACAGGGCAGGCAACGAGGAGAAAGGTTTAATCCCCGCCCACGCCTTAAAATTTAATAATTTTTTATTTTTGTTCTTACTAATTTCAACTCTTAATTTTTCCATTTTTTTCTCCTCTGTCTTTATAAAATACCAAGCTCGTTTAATCTCTCGGCAATTTTTTCTCCTTCCTTCTCAATTTTTTCCTGATAAGCGTTAAAATTTTCTTTATCCCAAATCTCTATTCTCCCTATCGCGCCGGCTAAAATTACTTCTTTTTTAATCCCGGCAAAGTTACGTAAAAATTCAGGTAAAAGAATTCTTCCCTGACTATCTAACTCAACCTCAACTGCGCCGTAGGTTAAAAACCGACTAAAACCTCGCGCTTCCGCTTTAGTCAAAGGAATTTGCGCTAATCTTTCTATAAATTCTTGCCAACGTTTTCTAGAAAAAAGAAAAAGACATCCATCTAAGCCCCTTGTTAAAACCCCTCCCTCTGATAATTCGCTCCGAAATCTTTTAGGAATGGAAATCCGTCCTCTTTCTTCTAATTTATGCTCGTATTGGCCAATAAACATTTTAAAATCCTATAATTTTAATATTCACCATTTTTTACCACTTTATACCATTTTGAAACGATTTTAATCTTTTGTCAAGAGGCAATTTAAAAAAGTAACTACCACAAAAATCCAAAAACCCGAAATTAAAAAAAATTAAGGAGAAAAAATAAATTTAGTCTGATTTAGGAGAAACGGCAATAAAACAAGTCAACCGATCGACTTCAACAGAAACCACTTCCCCGTCAGTCTCAAAACCTTTAGAGTACTCTTTCCATGAATTCCCATCCCAACCTAAAATCTTTACTTCTGAAGATTTTTCCATCAACCTCAATTTAATTACTCCTTTAACGTTAGTTGAACCAGAAGTAAAAATCCCATAAGGACCACCAATTATTTTCCCTTTATAAGGAAGGGGCAAGCCTAAGGTTGAATGAATCAGATAAAAAGAGGATGGATTTAAATCCCCCTGAAATATAAAATTCCCATCTCTAGAGGTTAATCCTTCCTTTTTCCCTTCTTTACCAGTTTGAAGGCGAAAAGGAAGTTCATATTTCTGCGTGCCTAAATTTGCTGCTTTAAAACGTAATGTTAAAACCCCCTCACTTACTCCTTCGTCATATTTGCAAACATTTCTCGAACAAGAACCTAAAAGTAAATCTCGAGAAAAAGAATTTTCCCCCTTAAGGTCAACTGAACCAATTACTCCCCGAGAAACATCGCCAACAAAATAAATTAATTCGTATTCAACGCTCTGAACATAATTAAGATTTTCTACTTTCAATTTCAATTCATGGCCATCCACTCGCGGAATTAAAGATACATAAGGTCTTTCTTCCAAGGCAACAAAGGTTTGAGCTGGAGTAGGCAAACCAATTTCCGAAGGAGGTTTTTCCCTTTTAATAAACCAAAAAAGCCCACCAAAAAAAATAAGAACTCCTATAAAAATCCCAACTATAGTCAGGTATTTCCTCATTTAAGTCTATTTTGAAACCAATCTTTCAATTTGTCAACTCTGCTTAGACTATTGAATAGTCTCTCCAGTCCCCTCTCTCCAGTCCCCCGGGTTTAATCTAAAAAGATAGAAAACCAACTACCCGATAACTAAAGCAATTTATGTGTTAAATACCGAATTAAAAAGTAAACATGATATAATAAAGAAAATCTTTTTATGCAATTTTCTAGAATATTAAATTTATTTGAACGTCATCCGGATACGATATTTCGGAAAATTAAAGGAAAATCAATCATTTTAAATTATAAAACGGGCAAATTCATTGAACTTAACGAAACAGGTTATTTTATTTGGAAAAAATTACCATCTCAGTCCCCGCAAATTATAAATGACCTTGCTCAGGCATCAAAGAAACCAAAAGAAGAAATTAAAAAAGACGTTTTAAATTTCCTAGAATCTCTTAGGCGAAATAATTTTGTTATAAAAAACAAAAGAATTCCTTTGGTAAAAGCTGTTAACGAGCTTACTCTTCGCGAAAAAATTAAAGCCATCGGAATAAAATTATGCGTCCCTATTATTGCAGAGATTGAATTGCTTTATCAATGCAATCTTAATTGTCTACATTGCTTCAATATTACAGAAAGAAAAAGAAAAAATACCCTCAATACTGCTTCTTGGAAAAACATAATCGACCAATTATTTAATATCGGACCATATACCTAGTGTTGACTGGAGGAGAAATATTTCTAAGGAAAGACTTGTACGAGCTGATTGAATATGCTCACAAAAAAGATTTTTTAATAAGACTTCTCGCCAATGGAACTTTTATAACAGAAATGGATGCCCAAAAACTAAAAAAATTCAGAATCACTTCAATTCAAATCAGTCTTTATAGCCACATTCCAGAAATACACGATTCTGTCACAGGCGTAAAAGGCTCATTTAAAAAATCAATGAAGGCAATAAAAATTTTATTGAGAAATGGAATCTATGTAGAAATTGCCACCCCCTTAATGAAAATAAACTTCCAAAGTTGCAAGGGGATAAAACAACTCGCTAAAAAAATTGGCATTAGGGCACGCCTTTCTTACCCAATTTTTGAAAGAAACAACGGTTCAAAAGATGTATATAACCTAAGACCATCTCGAAATCAAATAATTGAATTTTTCTTAAAAAACCCAGAGCAAATTGTCTGTGAGGCAAGAAAAAGAAATGAACCAATATGTGGCAGTGGAATAAACACATGCCAAATTAATCCCTTTGGGGATATCTTTCCTTGTACCCTTTTGAATATAAAATTGGGGAATGTTAAAAATCAAAGTCTTAGAAAAATATGGAATTACTCACCGTTTTTAAACTATTTAAGAAAATTAAAAATAAAAAGTCTTACTAAGTGTTATAAATGCCCGGCGATTTCCTACTGCAATGTCTGCCCCGGGCTAAACATGAAAGCCACCAACAATATATTGGTACCTGCAAAAGTCTGCTGCGATTATGCCTTTAGCGCTAAAGAGGCTCAAAGCAAAATTTATAAAAAATTAACTTGAATAATTTAGAAGAAAGGAGGTGATAATGATGAAAAAGTACCGAAAGCCAAGAAAAATTCCAGTAAAGGCGAAGATTCGCTTTAGTTGTTGCGCCAGCCGTAGTTCGCAAATTTAATAAAAATCGTTGTTAAAAATTAAAAATAAATATCTTCTTCCGAGTTAAAGAGAAGGATTTTTTGGTGTGTCAAATTTAACTAACGCTAAATAAAAATAAAAATAATAATACTTAACTTAAAAATGGACAAAAAAATATTTTTAGAGAAAATTCAAGTATTAAAAAAACAAGGCAAAAAAACAAAACTTTCCGATGAAGAAATTAAATATGCTATAGACTCTTTAGATGTTAAAGATCTAAAACTTCGATTCTTTATCGGCGATTTAATTGTCTTCCAAGGTGCAAAAAGCCTCCCAAAGTTATTAGAAGAAATTCGCAATCCAAAACCAGAAATAAGAAGAAGTACAATCTATTTGTTGGGAGAAATAGCCAAAAAGAAGAAAAAACCAATAATTATAAACTCTTTCTGTAAAGGACTGCTTGATGAGGATCCCAAAGTGCGTAGAAACAGCGGTATTATTCTCGGTAATTTATCAATCAGGGAGGGGGTAAAAAAGATTATCACCGCAATTAAAAAAGAAAAAGTAAATTGGGTAAGACCTTCTTTAATTCTTGCCCTTGGAGCCATAGGGGGAAAGACGGCAAAAAATTTTCTTTCAACTTACCAGGCGAAAACCGAGGATGAACAGGAAGCACTGCGGAAAGCTCTTGATCGGCTCTTACCAAAAAAATCAAACCGGAAATTTCTAAAAACTCTCTCTGAACCTGTTGAAATAGAACTGTGGACCTTCAAAGGTTTAGAAACCGTTTTAATGGACGAGGCAAAGCAATTAGGACTAAAAACTAAAAAGAAAAAAAATGGCATTTTATCTACAATCACTAAAGATCTTTACAAAATCTTTTCTCTAAGAACCTTCTCGGAATTACTAATACCAATCGGTGTGATAAAGGTTCTAAATCCCCAAGAGTATCCCACTAAGATAGAGCAACTGCTTCAAGAAAAAGACAGCCTAAGAAAAATTATTTCACTCCATAAGGATAATTCGTCTCCTTTATACTATCGAGTAGAAGTAAGAGGAAAAGAAATTCGACATTCTCTCCGCCGCCAAATGATTAAAGAAATAATCAAAATAATTAATACCTGTTCATCTTCGTTTACCAACAGTCCAAGCAATTATGACATAGAAATACGAGTAATCATTGAAGACGATATTCTTGAATTACTTTGGAAACCCTTTACTATTCCGGACCACCGATTTGCTTATCGCCTAAAAGATACCCCTGCCTCTATTAATCCTGTAGTAGCGGCCGGAATGGCAAGATTACCAAAACCTAGATTTAACTTCCCTCCTGAGATACTGGATCCTTTCTGTGGTAGCGCAACAATACTCATTGAAAGAGCCTTAAAAGAAAAATGCAAAAAATTAATTGGCGTTGATATCTCCAAAGAAGCGATTGAAGCAGCAAAGGCCAACGTAGCCGCTTCTGGTTTAAAAAATATCACTTTAATTAATGACGACATGCGCCATATTTCAAGGCAAAAGAAATTTGACGAAATAATTACCAATATGCCTTTCGGGCTTCGGGTAGGTAGCCATGCAGCCAATTTAAAACTGTATCAAGATTTTTTTTGTCTCATCCCCAAAATTTTAAAACAGAATGGCTTAATTACTCTTTACACCCAGGAGATTAACTTAACCACTCATCTTTTTCGAAATTTTAAATCCAGTCTTAAACTTTTAAACATTCACCGGCTTGAGGTTGGAGGCTTAAGACCAGCAGTTTTTATTGGTCAAAAAATATGAATCTAGTTCTCTATAGCGCTGATGGTTTTAGAATAAATACTAAAATCGATAAAGTAGTCAGAAACTTACTGTCTAAAAATTCATCGATTTCTTGTCTTTCTTCGTTTTTAGATAAAAAAAGACGATATTTTAATCAATTTCTCTCCCGATTTAAAAAAAATGGATATAAAAATTTCAAGTTCTTTGAGTTGCCTAGAAATTTTAAAGGTCCTAAAATCAATGAAATTTTTAAAAGTAAAGCAATTTATCTTGCTGGTGGGGATCCGCATCTTTTTCTTGCTTTCATTCATAAAAGGGGATTGAAACGAAAATTAATCAGTTTCGTTAAAAGGGGAGGAGTTCTTCTTGGGGCCAGCGCAGGGGCGATGTTAATGACTCCTACGGTAGATACTACTATTTTTTTAAATAATGACCCAAAGAGTTATCGCAAATTGAAACCAACAAAAGCTTTATCTTTAGTTGACTTCGAATTTTTTCCTCACTACCAAAGGAAAGAAGAATTACCACAACTTAAAAAAATAGATTATGCTCTTAAAAAAAGAAGTCTCTTAGTGGGAAGACCAATTATTGCCTGTAGAGAAGGCGAAGGGTTAATTATTTGGGGGGAAACAAAAATAATTATTGGAGATCCTGTTGTTTTCAAAAATGGAGCGAAAACCAAATTAAAAACTCAAATTCTTATTAAACCACTCTTTTAAGCCCTCTATTTTCTTTCTTATCTGTTTAGTCGTATCTCGATTACGAATGGTCACGGTTTTATCTTTAAGGGTTTGAAAATCAACGGTCACACACCACGGCGTTCCAATTTCATCCTGGCTATAATACCGCTTACCGATGTTCCCCCGATCATCCCAAAAAACGGCAAAATAGGGTTTAAGATTTGAATATATTTCTCTGGCAACTTTTACAAGTTCGGGTTTGTTTGCCAAAAGGGGAAAAACGGCAATTTTATATGGTGCCAGTTTTGGCCGAAAAGACAAAATTACCCGCTCTTTTTCCTCTATATATGAATCCAAAAGCAAAGCCAGCATTATTCTTTCAACTCCAACAGATGGTTCAATTACATAAGGGAAAAATTTTTCTTTGGTATCAGGATCGGTATAGACTAAATCTCTCCCAGAAAATTGACTATGGTTTCTCAAATCAAAATCTGTCCTATTGGCAATTCCTTCAAGTTCCGCCCACCCAAACGGGAATTTATATTCAATATCAACTGTCCTTTTAGAATAATGAGCCAAAGATTCTTTTGGATGTTCAAAAAATCTTAGATTTTCCTTCTTAATACCCAGATCTTGATACCACTTCATTCTCTCCTCCTTCCAATACTCAAACCATTTCTCATCCTCACCCGGTTTAACAAAAAACTCAAGTTCCATCATCTCAAATTCTCGATCACGAAAAATAAAATCACCGGTAGTTATTTCGTTTCTAAAGCCTTTACCAATTTGAGCAATCCCGAAAGGAAGTCGAGGATGAATCGAATCCAAAACATTGGAAAAATTAATAAAAATTCCCTGGCAGGTCTCAGGCCGAAGAAAAACTTGATTGGCTTTTTCTTCCGTTGACCCAACCCAGGTTTTAAACATTAAATTAAATTGTTTCACCTCTGTCAATTCTCCTTCGCATTCAGGACAATTATCACCTGAGATTTTATCGGCACGGAAACGCTTATGGCATTTTTTACATTCCCTTAGGGGATCAGTAAAAGAGGCTAAATGGCCGGAAGCCTGCCAAACTTTGGAATTATGAATTATTGTAGAATCCAAACTATAAACATCATCCCGATTATAAACAATTGCTTTCCACCAACTTTCTTTAATATTTCTTTTAAGTTCAACCCCCAATGGCCCGATATCCCAAAATCCCCCTAATCCTCCATAAATTTCTGAACTTGGAAAAACAAATCCTCTTCTTTTGGCCAAAGCGCTAATTTTCTCCATTAAACTTTCTGCCATGACCTTATTATAACAGAAAGATGACAATTTATATAGGAATCCTCCTCATCCGCAAATCTAGCGTTTCTTTTAATTTTCCTTGATCCTTTTAGATTTAATTTTCGAAATTATTTTAAGAGTGGAATTTTTATCCCTTTTTTTCTATTTTTTAACCTATTTATTTTAATCATCGCCCAATCAAAAAAACAATACTAAAAACTTATTTTACCAAAAGAAATTCCTAGAATTTCTAAATAAAATTTCTAAATATTCTAAACTTTAAAAAGTTAATTCGGTCTAAAATTAAAGAAAATCTCTATATAAAAAATTCTTGGTAATATTCTCTAGTATACTAATATACTGAAGTATAATCTTTCGAATTAATAGAAGAAGAAACCTCAACAAACTAACGAAGAAAAAATTTAATTATCCCTAAAAAAATCTCTTGATTTTAATTTCCTTTCGATTATTTTTTCAATATATTCCTTAAAGTCAATCTTAGGTTTATTCCCCTTTGGCCAAAAACCACTTTCCTCAAGAATTCTCTGTTCAAAAATCTTTACGGCCTGTTCTAGGGATCCTTCGTTTATTTGAGAAAGTCCAAGTAAACTTCCAGTTAATAAATTAAAAATTTTAAGATTCGGGACATTCTCCGGGGCCAATCTTTCCACCAACTCACAGAAATAAAAAGCAACTTCTACTTTTCCCAAATTTTTTTTCCAACCCCTAAAAGATCTAATAATTTGGCTTTCCTTAATAATATCTAAACCCCTCCCCCGCGAAACAAAAATTTTAACCCAATTAAAAAGTTCCAATGTTGGAGATTTCTTGCTAGTTGGCTTTCTTATCCCCTTTGCTAAAACTTTAATTTTCCCGTAATGCTTAGTATAAATTGTCAAAATTTTATCCGCCTCGCCAAAATTCTTTCTTTTTAGAACTATTCCTTCAGTTTTATAAGTTCCCACTTAAATTTTAAATTTTAATTCCTTATCGGTTTTTAGTTCGAATTCTTCTTTATGCCCATTCACAACAACGGTATATCTTGGTTCATCTATTCCCGGTTGCTTCTGGATTAAAAGTTTATATTCTTCTTTTGCGGAAATTGGTAATTCATATTTAAAAATTATTTTTGCTGAACCCTGAGGTCTTAAAGGATATTTATCGCCAAAAAAACCCTCAAAAACTGTCTTTCCTAACTCTTCATAAACTTTAATTTCTGTCTCCGAACCGGAGAATTCCAAAAGTTTTGCTCCCACTGGAACATATATTCTAAACCAATTTCGATATGGCGCGTTAAGACAAAGTTGACCAGCCTCAAGATTGCAATTTGAAGGCGGAGAAGGATTTCTATAATCAACAGTAACCGTCTTAATTACCTTCCCATTTTTAACCTCTATCTCCTGTTTAACTTCCTGCTTTATAAAAAAATTTGATTTTGCCCCAGAGAAACTGGTTTCATTTAAATAAAAATAATCTCCTTCATAATCTCTTACTCTGCCAGCGATATTAAGAGCCTCTACCGCTTTTTGAATTTTTTCATCAGGGAAATAAAATAACATGTGTTTTTCTAAAAGAGATGAAGATAAAGATTCAAAAAGAGCAGGTATCCTCTCCCTTGGTGATCCTAAAGCATTTGCTAAAATCGAATGCATTAATGGCCCAATCACTGCCTTTCTGGCTACTCTAATCTCATAAGTAGGTTTTGAAATAAGGCGTTCTAACTCATAAACTACCTGAGGACAACCATCGCACCGCTTATCGGGATCTGCAGAAAAATTCCCCCATTCGGGAACGCCAATTGGGCCCAAAACCTTAAGGAACCTAACCAAAACTTCGGTGTCAATAGCCACAATCCCATCGTATTTGAATTTTGAAGCTTTTTCAAAATTCGAAGAAAAAGTCTCCATTGAAATTTTAAAATCAGGAGAAATATTCATATCCCGAAGTCGCCAACGCGGATCTTGACCATAGGGGAAGGGAACGTATTTTATCAGGGCCTCAGGAGCCCTTTCTGTTGGTTTATACTTTGCGTCTAAAGCATAAATGTCTTCAGAAAGAACCGGCTTTGGCTTACCTTTATCAACCTCTAAAATAGCGTAGGCAGTCATGAATCCACCCGTAGGTCGTAATTCTCCATCATTTTGAAAAATAAGAAGATATCTTCTTGGCGAATCTATCCCCAAAAGCCAAGAAGAAACCGCAAAAAGAGGCTTTGCTTCGGAGGCTATCGTTGCCCCCTCGTCTATCAAGGTGATCATCTCGCGGAGGGACTCTCTCACCTTTCTACCTCTAAAATTTTCCGGGTAACGGTTGGGGTCAATTTGATCAACTTCCCTTTTAGCAATCAAAAGTTTCTGACCAACTTTCTCGATATCGGGAACGATTTTGTCAATAGTTGAAACTAAAAAATTGATTCTATCTTCAGCGGTCTTTTCTCCTCCACCAACTTTTTCTCCCCCAGAAAGCCCAATAATGTCAGAATAAGGCTCAATTGCCCCAACGATAATCTCTCCAGCTTCAAGTCCTGCCTCCCCAGCACGTATTAAATGGTCAATATCGGCTTTATAGGCACCAACAAAAGGAATAAATTTAACCCAAAAAAGCGGCCTAAGAGATTTTTCAAAATCTTTAAGCGACTTTTTGGTTTCAACAATTTGTTGACTTATCAATTTTAAATCCTTTGATTTGGCTACATCGGTAATTTTTTTAGTCTGCTGATAAACAGTTTTTATCTTACCAACTACTAAAAAAGTGGAAACAAGGATCAGAAAAAGAACGAGAACTAATCCTAAAATTGCTCCCAAAAACCATTTCTTTTTAAAAACTTTCTCTTTTGGTTTTTCTTCAGTTTGAATCTCTATTTTTTTAATTTCTTCCATTTTAAACTGCTCCTTTCCCAGAAATCATAGCCAAGGGAGTTTTAAGAATAATCCAAAAATCGAAAAGCAGAGACTTTCTTCTGGCGTATTGAGCATCCATAGCAATTCTTTTATCAAAATTAATCTCTGATCTCCCCGAAACTTGCCATTCGCCAGTAATGCCCGGCTTTATTGATAAAACTTCTTTTACTAATTCTTTTGTCTCCGGGTATTTCTTTTGTTGTTCTTCTAATTCATCAGCATAATATGGTCTTGGCCCAACCAAACTCATATCGCCTTTTAAAACATTAATTAACTGAGGAATTTCATCAATAGAATACTTTCTAATAAATTTCCCAACTTTTGTCCATCTAGGATCATCTCGTAATTTATAACTTGATTTTTTATATTCCTCGTAAAGTTTTTTAAATTTTGGATCCTTTCTTAAAAGTTCGTGAGCACCAACAATCATTGAACGAAATTTATAGATTTTGAAAATCCTGCCATTTTTCCCTACCCTTCCGGGCACATCAGCAAAAACTGGCCCAGGAGATTCAAGTTTAATAGCAATTGCCGTTATTATACAAATCGGCAAAAAAACAATACCCAAAATTATAGCAAAAAAAATATCCATTAATCTTTTAAAAAATTCGTAGTAAAACATATTCTAAAGATATCTATCTTTTCCTTTCTTTTTTAGTAAATTAACCAATTTTTTTACCTCATCAGATTTATCCCTCCGACAAACTAAAAGGCCATCAGGCGTATCAACAATGACTAAATTCTCTACCCCCACCACCCCGGCAATCTTTCCTTTAGGAACGTAAACTAAATTACCATTGGCGTCTAAATACTCAACATCGCCCTTTGAAATATTTTGTTTTTGACCGATGGCTAATGCTTCATAAAGCAAACCCCAAGTTCCCACATCATACCATCCTAAATCTCCAGGAATTACTAAAAAATTCCCTTTCTTAAGTTTCTCAAACAAACCAAAATCAACAGAAATCTTTTCAATTAAAGAATACTCTTTCTTAATCTCATCTTTTTTATTCCTTTCTCCAATTATTTTTTTAATCTTTAGAAGATGAGAAAAACACTCAGGAGCGTACTTTTTATACAAACCCAAAAGAACCGATGTCCTCCAAACAAAATATCCGGTATTTATAAAATAAGAAGGGTTAGCAAACATTTTTTTAGCCAATTTCAATTCTGGCTTTTCTATAAATTTCTCAAATTCATAAACGGTAAATCCTTCTACTCTATATAATGGTTTTCCTACTTTAACCCAGCCATTAGCGGTGCTAGGATAAGTTGGCTTAACATCAATTTTGCAAATTACTTCTTTTTGTTGACAAACAGAAGCAGCAATTTTAATCAAACGATTAAACTTTTTCTTTTCTCTTACTAAATGATCTGCACCCCAAATTACCGCCATTAAAGAATTAGGAAAATAATGATCCATAAAGATTGTGGCATATCCTACCGCTCCTAAAGTATCTCTTCTTTCTGGCTCAGCAATGATATTTTTAGGAGGAAGATCAGGAAATTGTTCCCTTACAAATTTTGCTTGATTGGCAGAAACAGAAACAAAAATATCTTCCGGAGAAAAACCTATTCTTACTTTTTCTACCGCCTCCTGAAAAAAAGATTTTCCCCCAATAAGAGGCTGAAACTGTTTAGGAAAATTTTGCCTACTCATCGGCCACATCCTCGTCCCGTAACCACCGCAAAAAATAACAATTCTTAATTTTTCTTTAAGTGGTGAAATTTTTTCCATTCTTCTTCTATCTTCTTTCTAAATTTTTCTTTAAAAACCTCGATGCTAAATTTTGCTGCCTGCTTTTGGCAATCTTCTTGCCGATATTTTTCTGGTTTAAATTTTTCAACTGCTTCTTTTAAACTTTCAGGGGTCTGTTTATCAAAAAACTCTCCTGTTTTTCCTTCTATTACTGTTTCAAGCGCTCCCCCGCCGCGATAAGCAATTACCGGCTTCCCGCAAGATTGAGCCTCAAGCGGTACTAAACCAAAATCTTCTTCTTGCGGAAAGATTACCGCTTGACAATTTTGATAATATCTTAAAAGGTCTTTGTCTGTCAATTGCCCTAAAAACTCAATGTTTTTTCTGGCCATTCGCCTTAGTCTTCCCATTTCTATTCCAGTTCCCACAATTTTTAAAGGAAGTCCCAACTTATTGAATGCTTCAATAGCAATATCTACCTTTTTATAGAAAACCAATCTAGAAACTACCAAAAAATATTTGGAATTTTTTTGGAATTCGGAATTTGAAATTTGGAATTTTTCCAAATCTATTGGTGGATAAATTACCTCTGAATCTCGGTGATAGTATTTTTTGATTCTTTGGGCAACATTTTTAGAGATGGCTAAAAAAATATCCGGTCTTTGGGAAGCAATTCTATCCCACTTTCTCAAATAAAAAACTAATGGCCAACTTAAAAAACGAAAGAAAAAAGAAGGAAAATAATCACGATATCCGCTCCAAAGATAACGAGTAGGGGTTAAACAATAACAAACATGCAAAGTTCCTGGTTTAGTAATAATCCCCTTTGCGGCTTCGCTGGTTATTGAAATTACGACATCATATTTGTCGAAATTAAACGATTCAAAAACTAAAGGCATAAAAAAGGGATAAATTTCATGGTGAGTTTTGGCAAAAGGAAACTTCTCTAAAAATGAGGGAATAACCTTAAAATCTTTTGCCCAATAAGCAGTTTCTGGATTATAAACAGAAGTATAAAGAGGAGCCTCTGGCCAAATTTCATGCAAAACCCGAAGTATTCTTTCTGCCCCTCCAATTTTATTTACTCGATCATATACAAAGGCTATTTTCATAAACCTCAAGTGTTTTCTTAGCCATCTTTTCCCAGGAATATTTTTTAATTTTTTCAAATCCATTCTTAATTAAACCTTTTCGAATCTTTGAATTCTTGATTACCATTTCTATTTTTTTGGCCATATCTCTAAAATCTAAAGCATCAAAATAACAAGCCGCTTCTCCATAAATTTCTCGGAAAACAGCAATATCAGAACAAACCACCGGCAGACCACAAGCCATTGCCTCAAGTCCAGGCAAACCAAATCCCTCAGAAAGACTAGGAAAAATAAAGGCCTCAGCCTGTTTATATAAAATTGCCAAATCCTCATCGGGGACAAAACCTAAAAATTTAATCAATCTTTCGCCTTTCATTTCTTTAACCCTCTTTTTAAATCGCTCATAAAAAACATTCCTTGCGCAAACCACTACCAACCTTATCACTTTGTTAAAATGATTTGAATCATTTAAACAAATTATTGCCTTGACTAATCTCTCTACATTCTTATGAGGATAAAGACTCCCTGTATAAATGATAAACGGTCTCTTGATATCGTATTTGTCTAAAATTTTTGCATTTTGAATTGTCATTTTTAATTTTTCATTTTTAATTTTGAATTTCTCTTCCACCCCTTCATAGATTACTTCAATTTTTTCTTCTGGCAAATGGTAAGTTTTTATCAGTTCATCTTTAACTGTCATACTGGGAACTATAATTTTTACCGCCCTTTTGACTGCTTGGCTAAAAACTCCCCTATATCCCAAATATTTAAACCAATAAGCTAGAGGAGCCCGCGTTGTCGTCTCCATCCCTTTTGAGGTATGTTTAATCAAGTCATGAATGGTGACCACAAATCTCCCAGGATAAAAAACAGGAATATTAAAATGAGGAAAATGAACAAGATCAGGTTTCAGTTTAATTAATTGAAGTAAAACTGCGAACTGTTCTTTTAAGGAATAATGAGAAACGTCACAAACTAAAATTTTAAAGACACCGCCAAATTTTTGGCTTATTTCTTTCAGGTTTTTCTTTCTGATTAATAAAGTTATTTCTAGATTTTTTATTTTTAATTTTTCATTTTTAATTTGGCGAATAAGATTTAAAATATACCTCCCAATTCCGGCATGTTCAAGGCCATACATCCTTGCATCAAATATTATTTTCATTTATTTTAACCTCCAAATTCTAACCTTTCCCAGTAAACTAATACCTAAAAGCACCAAAAAAGTTAGTACTTTTGGGTATTTGTCTTTATAATGCTTTCTATAAAATATTTTCATTGCTTCAATCGAATAGAAAGCGGCCTTTCTCTTTGTCTTAGGAGTTGCGGTTGAAACCATTTGGCTTTCCTTTTTTATACCCGAAGCCACCCCTTTCCAATGAATAATTTTAGTGGTAGGAACAAACATTACCTTGTAACCTGCCATTTTTACTCGATAGCAAAAATCCAAATCTTCTCCATACCAAAAATAATCCTCATCAAACCAACCTAAAGATTCCCCGACTTCTCTTCTAACTATCATAAAAGCTCCACAACAAGCATCGATTTCATGGATTTTATCAAGATCTTGATACCCCAGATGATAACCGTTGAAAAGAAGACTTTTTGGGAAAATTTTAGCCAGTCCGAAAAAATGACAAAATGCATTCCAGGGCGTAGGAAACCCACGATGACAAGCATCATCTAGTTCTCCGTTTCTCAACTCTACCCTACAAGTCGCTACACCAACATTTGGATTTTTATCCATGTATTTAACCATAGTCGTCAAGGTTTTAGGAAAAACTTTAGTATCAGGATTTAAAAATAAAACATACCTTCCTTTACTTTTGGCAATTACCTGATTGTTTCCGGCGGAAAAACCAAGATTTTTTAAATTCTGAAAAAACCTTACCCAAGGAAAATATTTTCTTACCATTTCCGCACTTCCGTCAACTGAAGCATTATCAACAACAATTGTTTCAAAAACTAAACCGTCTATTTTTGAATTCCTAAGGCTTCGAAGGCACTCAGCCAAAAAATCACGCGTATTATAATTAAGAATAATAACCGAAAGATCAACTCTTTCTTTCACCGCCTCCTACCTCCTGATAAATTTTATCTAATTTCTGCGATATCTTTGGCCAACTGTATTTTTCTTCAATTAATTTTCGCGCATTACGGGTTAATTTCCGGTAAAGATCTGGATTTTTAATAAGACTTACTACCGCCTCAGCCATTTCTAAAACCTCATCTCTAAGTAAAACCTCTTTACCTTCTTTTGCCTCAATTCCTTCAATTCCAACTCTTGAGGTCACCACCGGAACGCCTGCCGCCATTGCCCCTAAAATTTTAAGTCTTGTTCCCCCGGGACCTTTTAGGGGAGCAACAAAAACAGTTGCTTCAGAATAAAATTTTTTTACTCCCTCTGTATCAAAAATATCCAAATCGCAGATTTCTATTTCTCCCCTTCTAAGATCGGATATTTTCTCATCTGCCCCTTGTCCGGCAATTCGGCAAACTGCCTTAGGAATTTTTTCTTTAATTTTTGGAAAAATCTCCTTTGCCAAAATCCTTGCTGCCTCGGTATTCTGAAGCCAGGAAAAATTTCCCTGAAAGAAAACAATTGGTTTTTTAAAATCAATTCTTCTTTTTTCCCAGAGATTTAACAAATCTTCCCCTGCTCCGTTAGGGACTACATCCACTCTAAGATTTGGCTCAAGCATAAGCATCTTTTTTTTGTCATTTTCAGAAACAGCCACTACCCGAGTTGCCTTTCTCCAGAAACGAACTTCCCAAAATTTTATTTTAAAAACATCAAGATAAAGAAATGGTTTAATAAACCAAAAGGAAGAAGAATCAGCATAATGTTGATAAACTTGAAACTCAATTGTCTGGTCAACCAAAAGAATAGGGATTTTCGTTTCCGGAATATGAGGCATAGTATAAAATGTCTCCGCATGAATAAGATCAAATTTTTCTTCCAAAAGTTTTTTAGAAACCATCTTTTTCTCCTCGGAAGAAAGATTTCTAACGACCAAAAATGGATAAAAACCAAATCCTGTTCGCAAAATATTTCTAATGGTCCATGGCTTTCTTGGTCTTCTAAAGACAAAAACTTCCCGGCAGAATTTTTCAAGTTCAAAAATATATTTTTTCTCCTCCTCGCTTTTAATTAAAGAAAAAAGAGTAATCTGATGCTTTTTGGCAAGATTTTTAATTAAATTATAAGAACGTACCTGACCTCCAGAAGAAGGCGGATAAGGAAGATAGGGAGTGAGCATTAAAACTTTCATTTTTGCCCCTGAAAAGATAAAATAACGTAATTATCGGTTTTTTCTACTACCTGGTACTTCTTCATCAATTCCAGGGTTTGTTGGTCAAAAGAAACAGAAACGTAAAAATTTGCCCCTTTACTTATTAAATAATCTACCGAATTGCTTATCGCCGGCCAACCCTGACGATTCGTCTGGTACAAAAAAGCAGTATCACCATTGTAAGGAGCAATGACTTTGGCATTTTGGGGAGTCAGTCTGTCAACCGCCTTTCCTGCTTCAACTATCTCCGGATGATTAACATTAAAAAAACCGCGGACTTCATACCAAGAAAAGGCAAACATAAAAAGAAGACAAACAACAAATAAAAAATAGCAAATAGCGCGATTAAAAAACATTCTCCCTCCTGATAGTAAAAGAGTTGCTCCTTTACCTAAAAAAATACAAATTATGGGAATGGCAATTATCTGATAATAATCATGACGAACATTACCTCCGGCAATAATAGTAAAGTAAATTAAAATTGCTGCCAACCACCAATAAAAAAACCAACCTTCTTTTTTATTCGGCTTGGTTAGAATTCCTAGGACAAATAAAACAAGACCCCAATAACCTAAAATCAATTTCCCAATTCTTTCGCCAAATATCCAACGAAAAAATGCCCCTTTAAAACGAATTCCCCCTTCATTTAAAAGCCACAAAAAGGAAGGAATTCCTTCAGGAAACTGAGATATCCAAAGACGCCAAAGAAAAAAAGGGGAAAAAGAGAAAAACAAATAAATATAAAAATAGGGTTTCCTAAAAAAGTTAAAACCCCATTTCTCCCAAGATAAATAAACCAAGGGAAGAAAAAGAAAAACCCCAAAAGGTTTAAGAAGTAAAGTAGTTGCTGCCAAAATTAAGGAAAAAACAAAAGAAAAAATTGAAAATTTACCCCCTTTAAGCCATTTTATAAAAAAATAAACCATTCCCAAGGAAGTAAAGACCATCATTGGCTCGGGTAAAATCACTCGAGAATAATAGATATTAAATGGCAAAAAAGCAAAGAAAAAGACAGATAAAAATCCAGCCTTAATCCCTAATTTTTCCTTGGTAATCAAATAAAGGAAAATCAAAGACCCTAAAGAAAAAATCACAGAAATCATTCTTCCCCACCATTCAAGCGATTTCTGAGGAAATAAAATTGCTGCCTTAGCCTGAAAAAAATTATAAATCGGAAACTCTACCATCCTTAGTCCTTGGGGATTTTCTTTCCCAGAAGGAATAGCCGAAAGATCATCAAAGCGAGGATGAAGTAAATCAAAACCATATTTTATAAAATTTCTGGAAACAGCCGAAGTATCGGCCTGACGCCAAGAATGCCAATCCGCTAAAGGGTTGTTAATTTTATAAAGTCTAACCAAAAAGGCAGTCAATAAAATTAAAGATAACAAAAAATACTCAATTATATTTTTTTTACTCATTATCTTTTTTTTGCCTCACTAAATTTTAATTTATAAACTCCAATTAAAAGCCCGGCTAAAAGCCAAAATGTAATCGCCGCTTTCGAAGCCTCAAAGACATCAATGAAAAAAGCATTTGCCAAAAATCCTAAAAATGCCCCTCCTATTCCTATTACTAAAAAATCTTCAAAATTTGTGCGAACTTTAATAAAAATCATCTTCTTTGCCCTAAGGGCAATTTTAATTAAAATAAAGGAAAAAACTAAAAAGCCTAAAATTCCCACTTCTCCTAAAGCCCTAAAATAGTCATTGTCAGTGGCTAAAGTAATCGAAGAATAACCGGTACCCAAAAAAGGATTTTTTGCCAATGCCCTAAGCGCTCTTGGCCACTCAACCTTAATTCTTATAGAAAGAGAGCGATCCTCTGTCTGAGGAATTTCTGCTCCTGCTCCATAAAAAACATATCTTTTTTCCAAAGGAGTTGGCGTGGGAGTAGGAACTTCTTTAATCACCTTTTTTTTAATCCCTGTGGATGGTACCTCGGAGGGTGGCGGAGTAGGTGTTGGGATAATTTCGGGGAGAAAAGAAATAACTGTTGGTTGTTTCTCCCAAGGCAAGGTGAACCTAAGCTGCCCTATTTTAACTAAAGCAACTTGAACAGTCCGGCTATATCTTTCTGTCAACTGAGGGGTAAAAAAAGAAAAAAGCAAAGAAAAAAGCAAAACTGGAATAATTAAAAATTTTTTCTTAAGAAACCATAAAGTAAAGGTAATAGCAATTAAATAGGCAAAAAAGGAAATTCTTGAGGCCGAAACCAAAAGAAGCCAAAAGGAAGAAAAAGCAAGTATTCCCAAAAGGATTTTATGAATTGTTTTTTTTACTCCAAAAAAAATTGCTGCTGTTAGGGGAAGAAGTAAAACCAAATAGGCGGCTAAATCATAATGACCGGCAAAAGTAGAACTTACCCGGGCACCAGGATGAAGTCTTAAAGCAATCCCCTTGGCAAACTCAACATTCATAGTAGAAATAACGGGAAAAAGGAAAAATTTTTGACCCAATCCGTAAAGAAAAACCAAAAATAAAGTCAAAAAAATTACCTCGGTATAAAAAATAACATCCCTAATCTTTTTAATTGAAGAAACCATAATAAAAAAAACAATCATGTATTCTATTCTTCTCAATGTGTGAAAAAGGCCGATATGAGGGATAATCGAACGGGTAATAAAAAGAGCGGAAACAAAAGAAGCAAAACCGACAAGAAAATAGAAAATAATTGTTTTATTTAAACTATCTTTTAAAAATTCGAAACGTTGACGAAACTGAGAAAAAATCCAAATTAAAGAAACAAAAACAATTAAAAAATCCTCTGCCCGAACCGCTACCCAACTTCCCGGAATTTGAAAGAGAGGAAATTTTGGATAAAGAGGAATAACAATTAAAAGGGCGGCAACCCCATATTTTAAAAAGGCTCCTTCAAGCGATTCTAAACGCTTCAGCATAAATTTTCCTTGCCTCCAAATCTTTTTTAATTATACCAAAGAGAAAAATTCTAAAAAGGGCACCAATTTTTAATAATCCCCGCAAAAAGGGCATTTGCCAAGATGGCATATGTTTTTGATAAAAATATTTTAATCCTTGATACTCCCCAAGAATAGCCATCTTTGAACCTCCGCTTTTCCCGCCAAGATGAATTATCTTAGTAAGAGGAGTATAAAAAACTTTCCACCCCCTTTTCTTTGCCCGAAAGCAATAATCCATTTCCTCAACATACATAAAGAAATTTTCATCCAATAGGCCTATTTCTTCAACCACCTTTTTGCGGATTAAGAAAAAGGCACCAGTTATCCAATCTTGAAAATGAGCCAATTTATACCAAGGATTATGAGTGTAAAATTGGGGAGGGTGAGGGTGAAAAGATCTAATAAAGTTGGCTAAAAACGGTATATCATCCAAAAAAAACATCCAAGCAAAAATCCGAAAAAGACTTGGGAAAAACCCCCCTGAAGGCTGAATCTTACCATCCTCCCCCACCAACTGACAAGAAGAAATGCCAATTTGCGGATTTTCTTCCATAAAATTAACCATTTTACTTAGAGAGTCTTCTATTATCCTTGTGTCTGAGTTTAAAAGAAGAATATACTCTCCTCTTGCCTTTTTAATCCCAATATTATTCCCTCCAGCAAAACCTAAATTTTTTCTATTTTTAATTAGAATTACCTGAGGAAATTCTTTTTGAATCATTTCTATACTTCCATCAACTGAGGCGTTATCAACCACAATTACTTCTATCTTAACTCCTCTTGTTTTTTTAAAGATTGAGGAGAGACAATTTTTAAGAAGCTTTCTTGTGTTGTAATTGACGATTATTACTGACAGTTTCATAAATTTCTTCTACTTCTTTTTTAAGAAAGAAAAAGGCAATTACTATTCCTATAAAAATCAAAATTCGAAAAAAGAAATTTGAATAAAATGGCCTAATTGTTACCTTGCACTTAAACTCTTTTCCATCTATCACCATTTTGTATTGAGCCCTTGACTCAGGAGGAACAAATGGATCATTTTCCCATTCATACCCATTAACAAAAAGAGATTCTCTTAGGGGGTGAACAATTTCTTCAAGATAAGAACTTTGTTGGGTATCGCGAATAACTTGTTTTGCATATTCAGGGGGATGATTTAGTCGATAAGTAGGAAGGGGAATCCCTAAAAATCGTGATTTACTAAAATTTTTTTGATAAAAGTCTAAGACCTCCTGACGGGATAAGTTTGTATAATAAGCAGAAATACCGGGAATTTGAATAGTATCCCCGGGTTCAGTGGATTTTAAACTATCTTTAAGTGGTGGAATCTCGGGTGGAGGAGGAAGCAAAAGATAAATTAAAAACAAAAAAGCAAAAAGAGAAAAAGAGAACTTAATAATTTTTTTTAATAAAGACATAGTTTAATTAATCAAACCAACTAAAATTATTGAAAAAGTCTTGCTCTCCCTAATCTATAATGGTAATTTTTAATTTTCCTTTCACCAATCTCTCTTGCAGGAACGCCGCCTACGATTTTCCCCGCAGGAACATCATGGGTAACAACCGCCGCGGCTGCTATTACTGCTCCTTTGCCAATTTTTACTCCCGGCAAAATTATTGCTCGTGGTCCAATAAAAACATAGTCTTCGATAACCACCGGCTCTTCGACTACCCCCATATCCTCCCGATGAACATCATGTTCTGAGTTATAAATCATTACCTCAGAAGCAATCGCCACATGATTTCCAATTTTAAGGGGTGCCCGACCATCCAAAAAAGCACGATATCCTACAATAGTATCTTCGCCAATAGAAACTCCAGCAGGGTTAAAAAAATTACATCCCATATGAATAGTTGAGCCTTTGCCAATTTTTACCCCTGCCAACCGATAAAAAAATCGCCGAAAATGATGACTAGGGACGCAACCAACAAAACGAAGAACCATTAACTCAAAATCCAAAAAGTAATTTTTTATTCTAATAACTATTTTTTTCCAAGCCTCTTTTAAAGTTAAAGACCTATTCATTCTGTCTTTAAATTCCAACATATTTATTTTATCCTCTTTTTATCTGCTATCATTTCTAAAATTTTTAATGTTTCTTTGGCGCATTTTTCCCAGGAAAATTTTTTAACTTGTTCCAAGCCCTTTTTAATCAAAAATTCTCTTTCAGTCAAAGCCTTCTTTATCCCCTGGGCAATAGATTTAATATCATAGGGATTAACAATCACTCCCGCCTTCCCTACTATCTCAGGTAAACTCCCGGCGTTTGAAACAACTACCGGTACTCCACAAGCCATAGCCTCAATTACCGGAATCCCAAAACCTTCCCAAAAGGAAGGCATAACAAAAACTTTTGCCCCAGCCATTAAAAAAGGTAAATCTTCCTCAGAAACAAAATCTGTAAAAATAACTTTCTCTTCAAGACCCAAATCTTTTGCCTTTTCAAAAATTGTCTGGTAAAGCCATCCCTTTTTCCCGGCAACCACCAACTTGGCAGGGACAGACCCTGCCAAAATAGAAAATGCCTCAAGCAACCCCTCAACATTTTTGCTTGGTTTTAAGGTTCCTAAAAACAAAATATAATCGCCGGAAATTTTATACCTTCTCTTTATCTTTTCAATTTTAAAATTTGAACTTTGAATTTTAAATCTATTTTTATCGTATCCAGGATAAGTAACGGCAATTTTCTCCGCAGAAATACTGTACGTTTTAATTATATCATTTTTAGTGCTTTCGGAAATTGCCAAGATGTAATCTGCCTTTCTAATTGAAAAAGCGGTCCAAAAAGTTAACTGATAAAGATCCTTTTTGATAAACTGACCTGGAAACCTAAGATAACCCAAATCCATAATTGAAACAACCAAGGGACTCGGACAAAAACGTGGTGCGTAATGCCCCGGAGAGAAAAAGACATCAGGCCGTGGTTTGTGAAAATATAAATCTAAAGGTAGGCGCCACTGAGTCCAAAGTTTTTCTGGTCCAAAAATTCGATAACTCCAATTATTAGTTGCCTTTGGCAACTCTACTAAGGGTTTTTCCTTTAAATAAACTCTATACTGATGAGGGCTTTTTAAATTATAAAGCGCCCAAATAAGTTCAAACGCATATTGATTTGAACCAACGCGCTGTTTTACATTTGCTTCGTTTCCATCTATTCCAATTAACATCTCTCCTCCTTTTTTCAATCTAAAAAACCAAAAAATAAACTAGACAATTTCTTTATAAATCTTCAATGTCTCTTTTGCGTTTTTCTCCCAAGAAAAATTCTTTACTCTCTCAAATCCTTCTCTAATAAGTTCGTCTCTTTTTTCAATTGCCTTTTTAATCCCTAAGGCAATATCTTCTATATTTTTTGGATCAATCAAAATTGCTGCCTTTCCAGCTACCTCAGGCATACTAGAAATGTTTGATGTTACAACCGGACAACCGCAAGCCATTGCTTCAAGTATCGGCAACCCAAATCCTTCATAAAGTGAGGGATAAACAAACACTTGAGCCCCAGCGTAAAGCGGGGCCAAATCCTCCTTTGGTACATATCCTAGAATTTTTAATTTTTCATTTTTAATTTTTAATTTCTCAATACTCTCTCCCCATCCAACCTTGCCGGCAACCACCAGCTTGACAGGGACAGACTCCGTCAAAAGAGAGAAAGCCTCAAACAATCTTTTTAAATTCTTTCTTGGTTCTAAAGTTCCCACTCCCAAAATGTAATCTCCAGAAATTTTATATTTCTTTTTTACCTCTTCTATCTCTTTTTGGCTCCTTTTTCTCATAAAAATTTCATCACACGCCTCATAAATCACCTTTATTCTCTTAGGCGAAATACCTAAAATTTCAATCACGTCATTTTTAGTGTTTTCAGAAACGGCAATAATAACTCTTGATTCTTTCTTAACCCACTCAAGTTTTCTTTTTAAATTAGAAACAATATTATGTCCGCCCCTAGGAGAAAAAGCCTCGGGGTATTTAAAAATTGCCAAATCATGAATAGTGGTTACTTTTGGACATTTTGCAGGTGGCTCAAGCCAATCTGAGGTATGAAAAACATCTAACTGACCCGTGAATTTTTCAATCGATAAAAAATGAAAACGATTCCAAAGAATTTCTAAAAAAAGGGGGGGGAATCTATAGTTTTTTAATTTTACATTATTATTTTCTATTTTTAATTCTTCACCTTTAATTTCCCTCCGTAGGGAGGAATAAAATAATACATAGTCATTCTCTTGGTCAATCCGCAATAAATTTTCCACCAAATTCTTAGTATAGGTTCCCACTCCTGTTCCAGGGAAGGCAAGTTGAGAAATATCAATTCCAATTTTCATTTTCTTATATAATTGTACACAAATCCGACGCCAGAAAAATCTTTTATTTCTTTTTCTAAAAAACCATTCTTTTGAAGCCAGCCTTCAACCAGATGATCAGGATCAGTTAAGGGCTGAAGATATTGAAAAAGGAAAACATTATCTACCCCAGCGGTAACTTCAAGCATTTTTTGATTAACAACCTCCGGTTTAGCTTTAAGTCCAGGCAAAACTCCATAAGCCTTAACTCTCCCCTGCGAATACCATTGATAGGGTGCAAAAGGTTGGGAAAATTCAAAAATTGCTACCGAATTTTTTGGATCTTGAGATTCAATAAAAATGGTTGCCCCTCGCCAATCTTCGCGCTGGAATCGCGCTTGAGAAAAATATAAAAATAAACTACTTAAACTTATAAAAATAATTATACCCACAAAAATCTTCTGCCATGATTTTTTAAGAGCCAAAATTCCCAACGCCAAAAGAAGATAAAAGGGAACAACAGTAAAAAGAAATCTAAAAGGTTGAAAAAGAGGAAGAAAAAAGGAAGTTATAAAACCTAAAAAAAGAGGGATTAACAACCATCCCCATAAAAATAATCCCTGCTTTTGAATTTTTTTAAAGGTTTGGTAAAAAAGAAAACCATAGATAAGAAAGATAATTAGCGAAATTGCCGCATAAAAAGTCTTATTATAAAAAGAAATCCTCCCCAAAGAAAATTTAATAAAGGTTAAAGGAAAAACTTTTGCGGGTGCAAGACTGGAGACATTAGCCCATCCAGGCAAAATATCAACCAAGTTCATTCCTGATTTAAGTTGCTTAAAAAACTGAGAAAACCAAGGTAAGAAAACCAAAAAAGAAGAAACAATTGAATAAAACCAGTACTTAAAAACCTTTCTTTGGAAAAACAAAATCCAAATTACATGGGGGAAAAGTATGAAGACGCCAAGATAATGAGAGTATAAAAGAGCAGTAATGGTAAGAAAATAAAAAAACCATTTTCCCCCAAAAAGAAAAAATGTTGAGGCAGTTGCCAAAAAGGCAGCCAAAGAATACATTCTTACCTCTTGAGAATAGTAGATATGGTATGGGGAAACTGCCAGCAAAAAAGCAGAGAGAATTCCTAATTTTTCATTAAGCAATCTTTTACCTACAAGAAAAATAAAATAAACGGTGGCGACTCCAAAAATTACCGAAGGCAGCCTTAAAAACCACTCTGATTTTCCCAATTTTAACCAAAAGTGAATCAGAACATAAAAAAGGGGTGGATGAAATTCCCCTGTAGTTCTCCCAAACCATTGGAAATGAAGCGATTTTGATGACATTAAAACTTGGGCTCCCTCATCTAACCAAAAACTTTGATTAAGACTTATCAGGCGTAGGATAGCCGCCAGGGCTAAAACTAAAATTACTTCAATTTTGTCTTTTCCCATAATTTTATCTCTTCGCCAAGTTGTGAATAAAAAGACAGAAAAGATAAAACCAAACCATAAAAACCATCTAAAAATCCGGCATGTCTTATATATCTTTGAAGAAAAACTCTTGTTGGTCTCCAAAAAAAATTTTTCCAAGAAAATCTTTCACCATCTTCAAATCTATTTTGGGCAGAAATCTCAGAATAACGATTTTGTCTTTCTAGAAACTGGCTAATTGAATCGTAGTTTAAATGTTCAATGGCCAATTCTTCTCTGGCTGGCAATTTTAAAATTTTCCCTTCTACCTTGGGATATTGATGAATTCTTCTATCCCAAAAAACTTTTCCCCTTTTAAAAAAACGAACTTGATAATCTGGCCACCAATTAGTATGGCGAATCCATTTGCCAAAAATTATATTTTTTCGCGGAATTGAAACCGCCTCAAACTTTCCTTCCTGAACAATACTTTTTAGTTTTTGAGAAAGTTTTTTCGGAATTCTTTCGTCTGGATCGAGAACCAAAATCCAATCCCCTACCGCCTTCTCTACACTCCAGTTTCTGATTAACTCTACATAAGGAACAAGTTTATGTTTTAGGATTTTGGCGCCAGATTTTTTAGCCACCTCAAAAGTCTTATCTTTTGAACCCATGTCAACAACCACTATTTCATTTACCCAATCTTTAATAGACTCAAGGCAATCTTTTAGTCTTTCGGCTTCGTTATAGGTATTAATTACTGCGGAAATACCCATGTCTTAAATTATACACTGCTTCTTTAGGTCTTTTTAGACAATGCAAAAGAAATTTAATTAATTGAAGCGGTTTTTTGGTTTTTATAAATTCTCTAAATAACTGCTTATTTCTTCTTCGCCGATGAGTCCAGTTTTGTAAATCAAACATTTCATTTATTAATTTTAAAAATTTCTTCTTAGGAATATTAGTCAACAAAAGTTTCTCTTCTATATTTTTTTCATTAACATCCCTCATCCCCCAAAGCCGGTCATCCCACTTATCATCTTTAACTAAACCTTTTTTCTTGGCAACCTCCCAAAGTTCAGTTCCAGGAAAAGGGGTAGTAACATTGATCCCAACTTGATCTAGGTCAAGCTCTTTGATAAATTCAATCGTTTTTCTAATATCTTCTTCTGTCTCTCCGGGGCTACCAACCATAAAAGTCCCCAAAACCTCCATCTTATATTTTTTTGCCAAAGAAACGGCTTTTCTTATCTGATTCAAGGTCACCGTTTTATTTTTAAGATAACTTAAGATTTTCTCTGATCCCGACTCCATCCCAAAAGAAATGGCAAAAACATTCATTTCCGCTAAAATTTTGGCAATTTCCTCATTAAATAAATCTGCCCTCCCAATAAGCTCAAATCTCATTCTTTGAGTAATTTTTTTATTCTTGAGTAAATTTTTTATTCTTTCAAGCCTTTCTTTGTCAACAAAAAACAAATCATCCATAATCACCAATTCATCTCGACCATATCTTTTATAAATCGCTTCAATTTCGGAAACGACATATTCAGGTGAATGAGTCCGATATTTTTTCCAAAAATTTCTTGATTCACAAAAACGACAATTAAAAGGACAACCGCGAGAAGTCATAATATGCCCAGGACCATTTTTGCCAACTCGAAGAAAATCCCAGTCAGGAAAAGGAATTTTGTCAATTGGCTCAACCAAAAGCGCTGGTCCGGTAATTTTTATTTTTCCATCTTGCCAAAAAACTAATCCAGGAATCTCTCTATTCTTAAGTTTTTTATTTTTTCTGTAACTTAAAAGAAGTCTTCGAAGAACTTCTTCTCCCTCAGAAATTACTCCTACATCAATCCATTTAGGCAAGGCTTTTGGCACTAAAGAAATATGAACCCCGCCAATGATCACGGGTAAACCAAATTTTTCTTTAACCATTCTGGCTTTTCCAATTTGCAAATTAAAAGTATGACTCATCGCCGAGAAACCAACAATATCAGGCTTGATTTTTTGAATATCAGAAATTAAATCATCTTTAACAAAAGAAAGAGAAAGAGAAATTCCTGGAAGATATTTTTTAAGATAAGAAGAAAGATAACCTAATCCCAATTTTGGTCGCTCCGAATTTTTCTCCTCATCGGAAACAAGGTGGAGCCTCATGAGGCTATTTTACCACAACCTACCGAAACCTGCTTTCTTACCTATTTTTTACCAAAATAGTATGCGATCGCAACCAATTATGTTAATTGTTTAGCCATTATTTCTTCGTATTTTAGGGCAATTTCATCCCAAGAAAATTTTTCGGCTTGCTGGCGCGGTTTATTCCCCCAATTAGTTTTTAACGCCTTCTCTAAAACTTTAGCATATTTATCTATATCCGTAGGATCAACATACAACCCTGCCTCACCCACTATTTCCCGCCTCGTCTCATCGTCTGTTGCCACTACCGGCAAACCACAAGCCATTGCCTCAAGATAAGATGAGCCAAAAGCCTCAGAAGACTCAGAAACCAAAGTAAAAAGATTAGAGGTAGTATAATACGATGGCATTTTCTCATAAGGCACGGTGGCTCTTAAAAATCTTTTTAGCCCAAGAAGATTTTTACCCAAAGCATCAATTTCTTCTCTCTCCGGCCCATCACCCAATAAAAGAAGACTCCCTTTTTTAAGTTTTGCTACTGCTTTAATTGTTAAATCCACCCTTTTGTAGGGATTCAAACCAGCCACACACAAAATTATCGGTTTTTCAAGATCAATTTTTACTGGTTTTACCTTAGGATTAAATTTCTCCAAATCAACTCCATTGGGAATAAAAACTATTCTAACCCCAGAACTTACCTCTTTTGCCCACCTTTCTGCTCTGTGTGTTAAAGCCACAAAAACATCAGGTTTCATTCTCAAATTTCGTAAATCGTCCCTTCCAATCCCCGCTTGGCCGGAAACCAAAATTTTAAATTTTCCTAGTTTAGTTAATTGAAGTGCTTTCAAAATTAAAATCTGCCAGCCCCCATCAACCGGGATAACCCAATCATAATCCCCTTTTATAACTTTTGCTAAAACAGACAAAGTAAAGAAAAAAACTCTCCGACTATGAGAATCTAAATAAAATTTATAAAGAATCTTTCCCCATAAAGTAAAGGGGGTTTGAGAGCGGGCTTTTTCTTCGGAAATCATCTCTTTGGCTGATAAAATAATAACATTGTGTTTTTTGGCCAGCCTAAGAGAAACTTCTCTAACAAAATTTTCTGCTCCCCGAGAAACTATACCTTGATAAATATTCAAAAACGCAATCTTCATTTTCCTTCAAACCTTAGAGGTTTGTGTAGGTACAAACCTTGGGAATTTTTTATTTTTCTTTTAAATTTAAAATTAAAAATCTACCGTCAATTATTCTATCTAGAATATAATTCTCTTGCAAAAATTTATCAATTTTTTCCGGCTTATAGGAACCCAATCCTTTTAATTTATAATCCTCAAAAACAACAATTTTTGGTTTTTCTTTTTGAAGATCAAAGACAATCTCATCCTGAATTCCTGGATATTCCATATACCAAGGAAGAGTTGGCACCCATGGTGAAACTGCGGGTAGAGTTTCAGATAAAGCGTAAAGATGGTCCCAAGAATTAAGAATGAAAATCTTCTCTCCAGGATTTGTTTTTTCTTTAAGCCAGGAAGCCACCTCTAGGGTTTCTTTTTCAAAAAACCTATCTGGTTTTTGCCAGTTTAAATAATAAAATCGGCTCTGGAGATAAATTACCCCTAGAAAAAACAAAATTAAATAAACTCCCAGAAATAATTTAGGCCAAGTTTTGGATATTAAGTACAGAGAAACACTAGAAATGACGGCGAGAAATGGCAAGGCTGGCTGGAGATGAAAATAACCCCAACGAGGAAAGACTCCCAAAGAAGTAAAAAAACACCAAACAAGAAAAGGCAAAAATAATTTTTGTATCTTTTTAACTCCATTACACTGGAGTAATAGAGCGATCATAGTTAAAAAAACAAAAGCACAAGGAATACCCAAGGAAAAAATTTGCTTTATAGTTGGAAGCTGAATTTGACCTGGAGCATGAGGTAAATAACCTACTCCAAACTTAATTGCCCAGAAATAAAAATCCTGGAGAATCCCTACTTTAAATAAATAAACTAAAAAAATTAGCAAAGGAGCCGCTAATCCGATCAGAAATTTTTTGATTGATTTAATTTTTAAATTTTGAATAAACCAGAAACTAAAACCAATTGGGAAAATAAACCAAAAAGCAGTTTGTTTTACCAAAATCGCCAAACCAGCAAAAATTCCAGACCAAAAAAATTCTTTACTCCATAAAAAATAAAAAATTAAAAGCCCAAGTGGTGCCAAAAATAAATCAAACCAAACCCCATTCCCTTCAAAATACGGTTGCCAGAGAACATAGAAGGCAAGCGACAATAAAGCAGTTTCTTCTTTTTTCGTTATTTTTCTGGCTACCCAGTAAACAAGTAAATCAGTCGAAAGAATTAAAATCCAGGTGTAAATTTTTAAACTAAAAAGCGAAATTCCAAAAATCTTGTAAAAAAGTACTAAATCAAAAATTAAAAGCGCATTATGAGCTATGGCAATATCCCGATATGGTAGAAGTCCTTTCAAAATAAAATAAGGCCATAAAATCAT
>CAZAPL010000030.1:0-3806 GCA_964487495.1 uncultured Gammaproteobacteria bacterium
CCAACATCCTATTTATTTTATTATTAATCTATTCATTTTCTTCCCCAAATTTATTTTCCCTAAGTGGAGTTTGTTTTAAATCGGAAGGATTACCATAAAGTCTTGAAACTATTAAACATCTAATTTTTTTACGATTTATGATTTTATAATGAGCAGGGTTTTATTGCATATTTTGGAGCGATCGTCCCAAAATATGCAATATCCCCCTTTGGGAATTTTCTTATAAAAATTTTCTTTGATCGAATATTTAGTGCATTAACCTAAAGACCATACTATTAGGTTTTAAGATATTATTTGAGGCGACTTTATTTTATTTACGTTGAAAGATATCAAGAACTTGTTATTTTTCTTTTTTAAGAGTATACTAAAGAAAACCGGCTTTATCTAAGATTTTGGAAGTTTAAGGGTTCACCATTCTTTCTGGTTTAGAACTTGCCTTAAAAGTTCCCAGAAGAAAATGGGAGAAGCCAACTTCTGGGAGATAAGCCAGAAAGGAGGTGAATTTTTTGGTGCCACTTCAAGATCAGATTCTAAAATGCCGAGATTGCGGCAAAGAGTTTGTTTGGACTTCTTCTGAGCAAGAATTTTATAAAAAGAAAGGTTTTGATAATGCTCCAGTTCGTTGTCCAGATTGCCGAAGGGCAAGAAGACAGCAAAAAATGGGAGAAAGGAAAATGTATAAGATAATCTGCGCTCAATGCGGGAAAGAGGACCAAGTTCCTTTTGAACCGCAAGGTAATCGTCCAGTTCTCTGTCGAGATTGTTTTCAAAAACTCCGTTAAATTTTCAAGATTTATCTATAATAGAAAGAACTTTTTTTAGGGAGTTGGTACTGATTCTTCAGAGATTGGAGTGGGGGTAGGTGTTGGCGTGGGAAGAATTGTTGGAGTGGGAGTTATTTCTGGTTCAGCGCCAGTGGGTAAAGTTAAGGGAGGTTTAATTCCTGTTGGTAAAGGAGCGGGCGTCGAGAGAGTTTCTGATGGTTTTTGGCTTTCTTTTTCCGCCTTCCCCGTTAACCGTTTCCTTAGAGCCTCAAGTTCGTTTGAGGCTTTGTTATAGTCATCAGAGTCTTTTGGAACCAGAGAAAGAGTAATTTCCATTTCTTGAACTGCTTTTTCTATGTCTCCCTTTTCGCGGTAGGCAGCCGAAAGATTATAATGGCCGTTGGCAAAATTTGGCTTAAGATTAACTGTTTGGTCAAATAATTTTATTGCCTCGTCCCATCTTTGAAGACTGAAATAAACCCCTCCTAAGGAAAGGCGAAGTTGGGGGTTTATGGGATCAAGGGCAATTGCCTGTTGGAGGGTGGAGATAGTCCAGGAATCTGCCCCTTGAGCGGAGTTGATTAAGGCGCGGTAAATTCCCCCAAGGTTCTCCCAAGAACCAGAAATCCTTGGATCAAGGGCAACAGCCGCTTTTGCTTCTCTAATTGCCTGTTGAATTAGGATAGAGATTGTTTCTCTGTCTGCGTCTGATAGGTTGGGAGAGGTGGCTAAAGAATTGGCAAGGGCAAGATTTGTTTGTGAGTAGGAAAGACGATATAAAATTCGGTAGGGAGCAAAGTTAATGGCTTTAATTTGAAAATCATAAGTTTCTTTTCCTTTATTTTGTAAAAGGGCTTCCATTGATTTTTTAAAATAAATTTCTCCAGCATAAGCCCGGCCGATGTTATAAAAAGAAAAAATAGAGGCAGCGGCAACAATAATTAAAATTATAAATGAGAGGGTTTTTGATTCTTCAGAGTATTTTTTGCCGGCAAAGTTTATTCCCAAAAGAGAGATTAAAAGATAGAAACCTAAAAGGAGAAGAAAATTTGGGGGAGAGAAGAGAAAAATTAGAAGAAGGACAAAGAGCGAGAAAAACAGAAAATCTTTGTTTTTATCTCTTTGGCGCATGCCATTTATAAAGGAACGGATAATTTTAAATATAAGAAGACCTAAAGAACCTAATCCCAAAATTCCGATAGTGGTAAGAATGTGGAGATAAAAATTGGAAGAGATAAAAAATTTGTTTGCCCAAAGGTCAGTTAAATTAAAGGCTACCGGTCGGAATTGATTAAAGGCGACAATAAAACTTGAAGGGCCGACTCCCCAAAGCGGAGCGAATTTTAGAGTTTCAATGGCAATTTGCCAGCCGGTTTGCAAAGGAAGAATAAGGGGGCGGACGGTAGATTGAAGTTGATAGATTGCCAAGAAAAGGCCAAGGGCAATTGAAATCAAGGGGAAGATTAGGGCATAAGTTTCTTTAAGACCCTTTTCGGTTTTGGTAATTAAAAGACTTAAAGTAATGACAAGTCCTAAACCAAGGAAAGTAGCCAAGATAAAAAGATCGCCTGCCGGAGTGAAAGTTTTTTGGGAAAGCCAGTCAGGCAAAGAAAGATTTAGAATTTTGGCAAATTCTATAAAAGAAAAAAATTCCAAAATCCCCAGGAAAGAAGCAGAATAAATTAAAGCATAGATTAAATAGGAGATTTTTCCTTTTTCAAAATTATTGGTGATGAGGAAATAAAGAAGCGTTAAGGCAAGAATTGTTCCTGTTCCATTTGGGAGGATTAAGGTTTCCATTTTATTGAGACTGGCAAAGAAGGTAGAGATTATAAATGATAAACCGATAAAAACAATTGGCAGGTCAAAAGGAGTTTTTTGGAAAGAAAATTTTTTCTCAAGAGCAATTTTTGCCGCCCAGAGAAAAAGATTGATAAGAACGAATAGGTAGAGGAGGATATTTTTGTTAAATTCATAAATATCAGAAGTTATAGGTAAGAAAAGTAAGGGAAGAACAAAAACTAAAATTATAATTCCCCAGTTTATGATTTTTTCAATTTTTTCTGTCATATTTTTTTAATTTTTTTTAATTTATGATCCACCAATTAAATTTTATATCATGATTGATCGGGTAGTCAACTCCTACTTTAAACCATCCCGATTTTTCAATCTCGGGATTACCCGCCTTCTTTGCCTTAACATATAAGACCTGGTTTTCTGTAGAAGATATTGGTGTGATATATATCAATGTATTATTAGTGATTTTTTGATTGTAGATGATAGTTTCCCTTTCTCCGGCATGAAGAATTCCTAAACCGGCGGTAGCGTTGGTGGAAAATTCTGCCAAGTTTGCCGATTGAGTAGCCGAGTAGTCAGCGGCAATTGCCAAAGAGGCAAATTGGGCAGATCCCGAAGCGTCGATTGAGGCAACAGTTTCGCCAAGGGAATTTTTAATTTCCAACAATTTCCCAAAGCCGCTTTCTTCGTCTTTTGAATCTTTCGGGTTTTGATCTTGCTGGAAGTTGTTCCCTCCAAGAACAAGCCTGCCGGCTTCGATTTTACCTCCAACTGCCAAATTGCCAACCATTTTAACATTTCCTTCAATATCAATTACCACTTTACCTGCTAAGATATCAACCGGCCCAAGTCCCAAGGAATTAAGATAAAGAGGACCGGTTAGGGAATTTATGCCATTTGAATCAAGAACAATTGAGGCATCAACTGTAAGTTGACCGGCAATTGAGGTATCGGAAAGAGAGGCCCGCCCTAAAACTTTTAAGTTTGAGGTAATTTTTATTTCCTTTTCTATCTCAATATCAGAGGAAACATCGGAAATTTCCCATTGGCTTGAGGTTTCCAAAGCCTGGTCTAAAACCTGAGAAAAGTCTTGATTTTCCTCACTAGAGGTACTAGTTGAGGCAGATGGGGTAGATTCTTCGGTTTCTTGACTGACAGAGTCTTGACTTGCAGGAGGCAATTCTGTCAATTCCGGGGTTGGAGTTGGGGTTGAGGTTGGGGTTGGAGTGGAGGTTGGGGTGGGGG
>CAZAPL010000031.1:0-11908 GCA_964487495.1 uncultured Gammaproteobacteria bacterium
CCTGGCGATTTGGTTTTTGCTTTTTGCTCTGCCAAATAATACCTTTTCTCTAATAATAACTTTTTTGTAGGATGGAAAAAATAATTTCCTTTTTTATTTTTGATTAAACAATTTGGCGATTGTGTCGGCTAATTCAGGATAACGAAAATAATTAAAAAGTTCATTTTGCCAATTTTCATTTTGGATATTAATAACTGGTTCTACTCCCATTGCCTCAATTGGTTGGCCATCTTCTCTTAGAGTTAAGCGATGAACTAAAAAGACAGAATATTTTTCTGCGGGATTAAATTGATTTTTAATTTCAAATATTCTTTCAACGGTTCCCCAACCTTTGGTTTTTGTCCCTACTAATACTCCTACGTTATATTTTTTAAGAACAGAAGCCATTACTTCTGCCGAAGATTGGGTGTTTTGGTTGATTAGGACGACTACCTTTTTATAGCGGAATAAACTTGGCAACCAGCCAATTTTGGTCTTAAAATCTTCTTTATTTCCTTGGTGATAGAATTGATAGGCATATTGATCATTCCCGATAAAAGGACCGAGAAAATACGGTAGGCCATCAATTAGTCCGCCAATATTGTCTCTTAAATCCAATATCAAGGTAGTTGGGTTCTGGCCTTCGTCAATTTTTTGAGTGACTCTGATTATTTCTTCGATAGTGGTAGGAGAAAATTTCCCCAATTTAAGATAAAAGATGTCGGGTGTTAAAAGTTTTCCCTCTATTGTTGGTTCTATTCTCTTTTCATCATAATTTTTTTTATTAAATTCATCAGAGAGAGTTTGATAAGCCTTGTTGACCTCGGCTAATTTTTGTTTTGCTTCTTCTGTATTTTCTTTTTTTAGTTCTTCTGTTTTCTTTTCAAATACTTTTTTCAATTGATCCGGAGGCGCACTTTGATTTACTCCTAATATTTCGTAATAGTTTTTTTCTGTCTTGTTTTCGATAGTATTTTTAAGACTAATTTCTTGTTTTTGCGAATAAAGTCGGCTTCGACCAAAAGGCTGAAGATTTGCCAAAACAATGTCTGCTAATTGGGCGGTAAATTCATTTTTTTGGTTTTCGCCTTTGATTTCTTTTAGGGTAGAAATAAGAAAATTCTCAAGTGATTTTAGGTTAGTAATTTTATTTGCTGGTTTTTTTTGAATTAACTTTTCTGTTCCAAGGACATAGAGATTGATTAGTTGTTCGTCTTCTAGTTTATCCCAATAATTTTCCTTGATAATTTCGTAGACCTCCATTAAGAAATTAAGATGTTGATTTTTGGAAATTTGTTTTTTTGAAAATGAAGAAAAAGGGTTTTTTAAGTTATTGGGGATGTTTGATTTTCCTGTTTTCCATCCTGCTAAGAAAACAGAAGTTATTAAGATAAAAAAGAAGAAATATCTAAGAAATTTTTTAGATTGAAAATTTTTTTTGAAAAAATTCATAGAAATATTTTACAAAAATTGAATTAAAATAAAAGAGGTTTACAAAAAACTTTTAAACTTTGATTTTAAATATTTTTCTAACCTTTATCCCTTTTGATTTCAAAGTTGAGGTAACAATAAATCTCATTTCTGAAATTCCTGTATGATATCGACAAACATTATGTGAGCAAGTCCCAAATAAAATTTCTCTCTGAATGCTTTCTTCGCCTTGTGGAGTTACTGTTCCTGAAACTCCTTGAGGAATGCCGTTTGAATTATATTCTAGGCTATAAGAAAATGAAGAAATAGCCCCTAAATTTGAAAAATTAACAATTAAGGCTCGGCGGTCACTTCTAAGTTTTGGTTTAATAATCAGTTTTGACCCTGAAGAAATTGTTTTTGAACCGCCTTGGCGAGTAATTTTCTTTTTACTAAATGCGGGGCTTAAGGCAAAAGAATAAAAGAGAAAAAGAGTAAAAACAGCAAAAACAACAAGAAAAATAATTTTCTTCATTAAGATTATGATATACTTAAAATGATATTTATGTCAAAGAAAAAAATTATTTTAATTTTTTCATTCGCAGTTTTAACTCTTTCTGTTTTAGGAATTTTATTTTTCTTAAGAAACCAAAAGGCAGAGCCTTTAGTTAGCCCAGTTTCAGAAATGAGTCCCTCAGTGGAGACTAAAGAAACTGGGGTTTTGTTTTACGAAGACGAAGCCGGATTTTCTTTCCAATATCCCCAAACCCTGGGAATTGTCGAGATGGATTTAAATAATCCAAACACCTATTCTTCTTTAGAACTCTTGTCAAAGGATCATTTCCAAGAAAAAATGGTTGTTAGAATTGTCGATACTGACCTTTCTTCAGTTGATGCCTGGATTAAGGCTAATTCTCAGAAGGGAGATTTGGTTTCAGAAAAAGAAATTGATCTTTCCGGAATAAAGGGGAAATTTTTTAAATATAGTAATCCTTCAAGAAATTTGGTTTTAGCCATAGATAGCGGAATATTATATTACTTTGAGGCTCCTGGTTCTGATTTTTGGCAAAATGCTTTTGAGATAGTGGTTTCTAGTTTTAAATTAGCAGAAAATAAAGATTCGACAGTTGAAAACAATTCACCGATGGTAATTGAAGAGGAGGAAGAAATAATAGAATGAAAATGACGATGATAAATAATTTTTATCTTTTACTTTTTGATTTTTATCAGAAGTTTGCCGATTCTCCTTACCTAAAGTTTTTTGTAGTTTTTGTTCTTTTTTTCTTTTTGGTATTACTTCTTTCTTTGGTGAGAAAGCATATTTTTCAAATTTCGGCGCGAGGAGCCCTTTTTGGTTTTGTTCTGGGGATAATTTTAATGATTTTTTTGGATCTTATAATTATTTTCTCTTTAGGCGATAAGACAAAGATCCAAAAACTTTTTTCTGGGGAAAAGAAGGCTGAGTATTTTCGGGAGGTGATAATTTCGGGGATGGACAATTTGAGTCGTGTTTTAGGGGTTTCTACTATTACTACGCCGCAGAAACCAAAAACAGCTCAAGAGATAATTTTGGAAATTATGGCACTGCCAGATGCGGAGGCAAAACAGATTAAGAAAATTGTTTGTCCTTTAAGATAAAAAAATGGAAGATCAGAATTTTAAGTCAAGGATTGAAGCCCTTAAGGCAAAAATTAATGTCGAAGATCTTAAAAAAAGGGCTGATGAAATAGAAAAAGAAATGGGCAATCCTTGCTTTTGGCAGGATCAAAACAGGGCGCGGAAATTAACTCAAGAGTTTGCCGAAATTAAAAGAGATTTAGAGGAATTAGAGAAACTTGAGGTTTATTTAAAAGATGGCAATTCTCTCGCCTTAGAGAAAGCTCTTAGAAATTTAGAGATTAAAATTTTTCTTTCTGGATTTTATGATAGGGGGGATGCAATTTTAGCGATTCATGCTGGTCAAGGGGGAACGGAAGCAATGGATTGGGCAGAAATGCTTGAGAGAATGTATATTAGATATGCCGAAAGTAAAAATTGGGAAGTTGATGTAGTTGATCTGACTCCGGGCGAAGAAGCGGGAGTTAAAAGTGTAACAATGGTAATTTCTGGCCCATATGCTTATGGATATCTGAAAAATGAAGCAGGGGTTCATCGTTTGGTCCGTCAGTCGCCCTTTAATGCCGATAAACTTCGGCAAACTTCGTTTGCTAAGGTTGAAGTTTTGCCAATGATTGAAGAATCTCCAGAGATAGAAATTTCTGAAAATGATCTTTCTTGGGAATTTTTTCGAGCTTCTTCCCAGGGGGGGCAGAATGTTCAAAAAGTTTCTTCTGCCGTCAGGCTTCGTCATAAGCCAACAGGTATAGTGGTTACCTGCCAATCGGAGCGCTATCAGGAGCAAAATCGAAAAATTGCCTTAGCACTTCTTAAATCTAAACTTTGGAGTTTGGCCAAAGAAAAAGCCGAAGAAGAAAAAAGAAAGCTTAAAGGCGAAGTTAAAATTGCCGGCTGGGGAAATCAGATTCGTTCTTATATTCTCCATCCTTATAAAATGGTTAAGGATTTGCGAACTGGTTTTGAGACTTCCGAGCCCGAAAAAGTTTTAAATGGGGAAATTGATGGGTTTATTGACGCCGAATTAAGATTATTGGTAAGATAAGTAATACTAGAAAATAAAAAGCAAAGGAGGTGAGCTATGGAAAACCTAGAAGAAGGAAAAGAAAACAAAAATTCCCAATCGTCAATTTTAATTTTTTTGGGGTTTTTAATTTTAGTAGTCGGGGCAGGGATTTTAACTGGTTTTTTCCTTTCTAAAGAGATTAAAGGAAAATTTGATACTTCTTCTTTATCGCAAGGAGCAGGAATTAAGAAGGGTGAGGAAGTAGGTTCTTCTGATACTAAAGTTTTTAGAGATACCGCATCTGGCGTTTTGGAAAAAGGAGGAATTGATGGCGAGGGAACGCATAAACTTATTCGTGAAGGAGGCCCTTCTCATACAGTTTATTTGACATCTTCGGTGATTGATCTTGATCAGTTTTTGGGTAAAAAGGTTCAGGTTTGGGGGGAAACTTTCAAGGCCCAAAAAGCAGGCTGGTTTATGGATGTTGGGAGAATTAAGATTTTGGAATAAAAATTATGGTTAAATTTAGAAATGTAACCAAAAAATTTGGGGAGATTGTGGCCCTTCAGGATATTTCTTTTGAAATAGAAAAGGGAGAATTTGTTTTTATTACCGGGCCATCGGGGGCAGGGAAAACAACGATTATTAAACTTATTTTAAGAGAAATTTTTCCTTCGCTTGGCGAGATTGAAGTTTTTGGGGAAAATCTTAGAGAAATTTCTTCCTCAAAACTTCCTTTTTATAGACAGAAAATAGGAGTGGTTTTTCAGGATTTTAAACTTTTACCCGAACGAACCGTTTTTGAGAACGTCGCTTTGCCAATGGAGATTAGAGGGGAGAAGAAGGAAAAAATTAAAGAAAGGGTTAATAAAGCCTTAGAATTGGTTGGTCTTTCAGACCAAAGGGATCTTTTTCCTCTTCAACTTGCTGGGGGAGAACTTCAAAGAGCGTGTCTAGCGCGGGCTTTAATTGCCGAGCCTCAAATTTTAATTGCTGATGAACCAACAGGAAATTTAGATCCTACCACTTCCTGGAAGATTGTTAAACTTCTAAAAAAGATAAATAAATTTGGGATAACAGTTTTGATGACAACTCATAATATCGATATCGTTAATTCTCTTTCCGAAAGGGTAATAAAAATTGATAGAGGTAAAATTATAAAAGATGAAAAAGGAGGAAAATACGAGATAATATAATGAAATGAATAGCTTTAAAGTTTTTTGGCAACATTTAAGAAGGGCGCCTTATCAGGCAATTTCTGCAATCTTGGTCATGACTTTAACCTCGGCTATTACGGCTATTTTTGTTTTATTAGCCTTTGGTTCTCAGGCAATTTTAAATTGGTTTGAAACTAAACCCCAAGTTACAGCTTTTTTTAAAGAGGGGACAAAAATGGAGCAGGTAGAGGCTTTAAAGGCTCGCCTTGAAGCCTCAGGAAAGGTTTCCCAAATGAAGTATGTTTCAAAAGAAGAGGCGTTGGCTATTTATCGGGAACAAAATAAAAACGATCCCTTGCTTCTTGAAATGGTGACTGCCAACATTCTTCCTGCTTCACTTGAAGTTTCTGCTTTAAAGATTTCGGATTTAAAAGAAATTGCCGGAATTTTAAAAGAGGAACCTCAGGTTGAAGAGGTTATTTTTCAGGAAGAAGTTGTCTCTTCTCTTTCTTCTTGGAGTTCGGCTATAAGAAAGGTTGGAATTGGTTTGACTCTGGTTTTGGCATTTATTTCCTTTTTGGTTGTTTTGGTGATTGTCGGAATGAAAATTGCTTTAAGAAAAGAAGAAATTGAAATTTTAAGGTTAATTGGGGCTACCTCCTGGTATATTCGTGCCCCTTTTATTTTAGAGGGGATGTTTTATGGTTTTGTCGGAGGATTTTTAGGTTGGCTGATAACCTATATATTACTTCTTTATTCAACACCCTTTCTAAATTCATTTTTGGCGGGTATCCCCATTTTACCAATTAAGACCTTATTTTTACTTGCTTTACTTGGAGGATTGGTTTTTGTTGATGTATTAATTGGTGCTTTTGGAAGTTTTTTAGCCACCAGACGCTATCTTAAATGAAAAAATGGCTAGGAATAATTTTGTTTTTTTTCATTTTGACGAGTATTTTTCTTTTTAATCCTCGTTTTTCTTTTTCCCAATCTCTTGAAGAGCAGTATCGCGCAAAGCAGAAAGAAATTGAAGAGTTAGAGAAAAAAATAAGCGAACTTCAGAATAAAGAAAAAACTTTGTCTTCTCAGATTAGTTATATGGATAGCCAGATAAAAATTACTTTGCTTAAGATTGGCCAAACGGAAGAGGAGATTGCGATGCTAGCCTCAAAAATTGAAAAACTGGAAATTTCTTTAGATAATTTAGCCCAAATTTTAAATAAAAGAATTGTTGCGACTTACAAGAAAGGAGATATTGATCCTTTTACCTTGCTTTTTTCTTCTAGGAAATTTTCCGATTTTTTTTCTCGTTATAAATATTTAAAGGTAGTCCAAATTCATGATCGGAAGTTGATGATTTCTATGGAGGAGACAAGGACGAACTATGACGAACGCAAGACAGAGATTGAAAAATTGAAAGAGAAACTTGAATCTCAGAAAAAGTTGTTAGCCCAGCAGAAGAAAGATAAAGAGTATTTACTTGGGGTTACCCGTAATGATGAAAAGCGTTTTCGGGAGATGCTTATCCAAGCTAAAGCGGAAGCAGCGGCAATTGAACGAATTCTAGCAGGACAAGGAGCGATATCCAAAATTGGTCCAGTTAAAGCAGGGGAGGTAATTGGAACTTATATTAGTGGCCCTTCGGCTTGTTCTTCGGGAACCCATTTGCATTTTGAGGTGATTAAAGATGGAAACCATCAAAATCCAGCGAATTTTTTGAAAAATATTTCTCTGATTTTTGAAGATAATGTCGTTCATTTTACTCCTTCTGGTTCTTGGGATTGGCCAATTTTCGAGCCAATAAGAATTACCCAGGAATATGGAAATACTTTTTGGTCTCGTTTAGGATGGTATGGAGGAGGGCCGCATACGGGAATAGATATGGTCTCGGGGACGACGGAAAATCCGGGTCCAAGAGTAGTTAAAGCCGTTCAAGATGGGAATCTTTATCGTGGTTCAATTCCTTGTGGCGGAGGAAATCTTCGCTATGCCAGGATTGATCATCCAGACGGCACCCAAACATACTATTTGCATTTAGACTAAAGCCCGAGTAGGAGTTTATAAAAATTGATTTTTTTAAATAGAGAATTAAATAAAATTGGGAAAGGAAAGAAATTAATTTAAAAATAAATGAAAGGAGGAGAAAAGAGGTAAGGAAAAATAAAAAGAGAGGGAGAAATAAAGAAGAGAAATAAAGAGCTAGATAAAAAACAAGAATTAATTTAACTTGTTAAAATGATTTGAATCATTTAAACAAATGGCACAGATATCTAAATATCCAATTTCTAAAAAAGTTTATGAAAGGATTCTTGATATTTTCTTTAAAACTTTAGTCGATATTAAAACAAGGAATGAAGCCAATCAATTCATTAAAGATTTTTTGACTCCAACCGAACAAATAATGTTAGTCAAAAGATTAGCCATCGCCTTTCTTTTGGAAAAAGATTATGACTATCGAACCATAAGTAAAATTTTGCGAGTAAGCCTGCCAACCATTGCTTCGGTAAATTTAATTAGAAAATACGGAGGGCAGGGATACAAAAAGATGATTGGAAGACTTTTGAGAGAAGAGGAAGTTAAAGATTTTCTTTTGAGGGTTGGAGAAACTTTAACTGGAGTTGTTGGAAAGGACGAAAAAGGAAGCGGAATCTGGCGATACCTGAAGCAGGAGATAGAGAAGAAGCGTAGAGAAAAACCCCTTTAATTGTTAAAATGATTTGAATCATTTAAACAAAGATGGTAAATGCTAGAAAGGGATTACTTACTATTGAAATTTTAGTCAAAATTTTTAAAATTTTTATCTTTTATTTGATTTTTTTGGTATGGTTTTTATTTTTGCCGCCGAAAATATTTGCTGTTACGATAGCAATTAATAGTTATCCTTCTTTAATTTCTGAGGAACCATTTGAAGTTGAGGTTTTTATTAGTGGCCCTAATCCTGGGACAAATTATTTAAGAATAGATCTTTATAAAGAAGGGACAACAAATTATTTTGGAGAAACGTTTAATGGAATTAGTTGGTATGGAGGATCTGAGGGAAAAAATTATTTTCCGATAACTATTAGTTCAGAAGGTACTGCTTCTGCGCGTTTACAAGGAAGAGTGGGAAGTCCAACTTTAAATGAATATCCGGGCCCAGGAAATTTTAAACTTAGGGTTAGAAGATACACCAGTTCAGGGAATCCTGCTTCTGGTGATCAGCAGACTCCCGTTAATGTTCAGATAAATGTTTCTGTTGATACCCCAACTCCGATTCTTACTCCAACTAATACGCCTACGCCAACCCCCCAACCTAACACCCCCCCAACTCCTACTTCTACTCCTACCCCAACCAAAAAACCTACCTCGACTCCTACTCCAAATCTTACCTTAACTCCTACTTTAACTCCAACTAGTTCTAAATTACCCGAAGAAATTTTAGGGGAAGCAGTTTCTCCACCTGAAGAGCCAACTTATTCCTCGGCGATTATTGGAGAGACGGTAGAGGAAAATCAAAAAACGATAAAACTTTTACCAAAAATTTTAATTGGTTTAGGAATTTTGTTTTTGCTTGTCTCCGGCGTTTTTCTTTTATTGCCAAAAATTAAAGAATATAGTATAAAAAAGAATTATCAACCTGCGGTAAAAGAAAATGAAGAGATTCCAAAAATTGGTTAAATTTTGGCTGCCAGTTTTTTTCTGGATGGGTTTAATATTTTTTTTCTCCGCTAGGCCAACTCCTATTGTTTCAGAAATTGACTGGCGAGATTTTATTTTCAAAAAAACAATTCATTTAATTGAATATGGGATTCTTTTTGTTCTTTTTTACCGGGCCCTCAAGAATACCTCAGGAGCAAATTTAAAAGAGATTGTAATTTATTCTTTTATTTTGACGTTTTTCTATGCGGTTACCGATGAATTTCATCAAACTTTTGTCCACGGAAGAACAGGAACAGTTAGAGACATTTTAATAGATTTTTTTGGGGCAGGAATTGCCTGGGGAGGGATATGGAGGTATTTACCAAAAGCGCCACCGAAACTGAAAAACTTGGCCAAAAAATTGCAAATAATTTAAAAGGCGGAGAGACGCTTTGTTTCTATGGAGAGCTGGGAAGTGGTAAAACTACTTTTATTCAAGGTTTGGCTAAAGGTTTGGGAATTAAAAAAAGAGTTCTTTCGCCAACCTTTATAATAATGCGTGAGTATCAGATTAGAGGAAGAGAAAGAAAAGCGAAAAGATTTTATCATATAGATTTATACAGGATTAAAAATAAAGAAGATGTTGAAGTTTTGGGACTTGAGGAAATTTGGTCAAATCCAGAAAATATTGTTGCCATAGAATGGGCGGAGAAAATTAAAGAAATCTTGCCTAAAAAAAGAATTGATATTTATTTTGAATATGTCTTGGGAAATCAACGGAAAATTTCTCTTTCAAGCCGTTGAGATTTTAAACGCCGGTGGGATTTTAATTTTTCCCACTGATACTGCCTTTGGGATTGGTTGTCGGATGGATAAAAAGAAAGCAATTGAAAGGATTTTTAAAATTAGGAAAAGACCAAAAAATCAGGCAGTTCCGGTTTTAGTTTCTTCAATTGAAATGGCAAAAAAATATTTATTGCCCCTTCCCAAAGAAGTTGAAGATTTAATGAAGAAATATTGGCCAGGAGCCTTAACAATTGTTTATCCTTGTCAAATTAAAAAAGTTCCCTTTCTAGTTAGAGGCAGAGGAAAAACTCTTGGGGTAAGGATGCCAAATCACCAGGTCCCACTTCAATTAATTAAATTAGTTAAAGTTCCAATTTTAGGACCTTCGGCTAACTTTCATGGTCAGCCTACTCCTTATAAATTTGAAGATTTAGATAAAAATCTTTTAAAATTAGTTGATTTGGTTATTCCCGGTCAGTGCCAAGTTGGTTTGGTTTCAACCGTGATTGATTGTTCCCAAAAGCCTTGGAAAATAATCCGTAAAGGAGCAATTAAAATTTGTTAAAATGATTTAAATCATTTAAACAAAGAATGAAGTTATATATTGATACTTCGGATAATAAAAAAACAATTGTGGGATTGGATGATTTCCGTTTGGAAAGGCCAACTGGCGCAGATAAGTCGCAGCAGGTGTTGATTTTGATTAATCAGATTCTTAAAAATCACCAAAAAACTTTTAATGACCTAACGGAAATTGAAGTTAATACCGGACCGGGTTCTTTTACCGGACTTCGGGTTGGGGTGGCAGTTGCCAATGCCTTAGGTTGGGTTTTAAAAATTCCTGTAAATGGACAAAAAATCAATAAGGACAATATTGTTTTACCAAAATATAAATGAAAAGAAAAATTTTAGTTACCGGCGGCGCAGGATATATAGGAAGTTTTACCGTTAAGGCTCTTGGAGATAATGGTTTTTCTCCGGTTGTTTTTGACAATCTTGAGACTGGTCATCGAGAAGCAATCCCCAAGACTAAAATTTATGTTGGCGACTTAAGGCGGGATTTATCCCTGCTTGATCGGGTGATTTTAAGAGAAAAACCTGAAGGAGTAATTCATTTTGCCGCCTATATTGAGGTTGGCGAATCAGTTAAAGATCCTCAGAAATATTTTTTAAATAATGTAGTAGGGAGTATAAATCTTTTGCAATTAATGCTTAAAAATAAAGTGGAGAAAATTGTGTTTTCCTCAAGTGCTGCTGTTTATGGGGAACCGGAAAAAATTCCTATTTCCGAAGACCATCCTCAAAATCCAACTAATCCTTATGGAGAAACAAAACTTATGGTTGAGAAAATTCTTAGATGGTATGCCTCTTCTTATAAAATAAAAGCTGTTTCTCTTCGCTATTTTAATGCCTCCGGCGCATCTTTAGATGGAAATTTAGGGCAGGATTATCCAATTCCAACTCATTTAATTACCCGGGCTTGCGAGGCGGCTTTGGGAAAAAGAAAAGATTTTCAGATTTTTGGCAATGATTATCCCACCTTTGATGGGACTTGCATAAGAGATTATATTCATGTTTTGGATTTAGCAGAAGCCCATGTTGCCGCTTTAAAATTTTTGGAGAAAAAAGAAAACGGTTTTTGGGCTTATAATGTTGGCACGGGCAAGGGATATTCGGTTTTGGAAGTAGTTAACATGGTAAAGAAAATTTCCGGCGTTTCTTTCCCTTGTCCATTTGGGCCAAGAAGAGAAGGAGATCCGGCAAAATTGGTAGCCAGTCCCCAAAAAATTAAAAAGGAATTAAACTGGCGCCCTCGCTATTCTGATTTAGAAACAATTGTTAAAACTGCTTGGCTTTGGCATAAAAAACACCCGAATGGTTTTGGGGGATAAATACTGTTATATAGAATTGCGGCTTTCAAAGAATATCAAAAACAAAAAGTCAATTCGAATTAAAACGATTACTCATTTTGGAAAGAAAAAAATGACCGGCAGAGGAAAAGAAACACTAAGATACTCCCAGAATTTTCTGAGAAGCCCAGAAATAGTTGGGAGTCTTTTGGATAAATCAAGTATCGGGCCAAGTGATGTTGTTTATGAAATAGGACCGGGTAAGGGGATTATCACCGAGCAACTTGCCCGGCGCTCCGCCAAAGTGGTGGCAATTGAAAAAGATAAAGGGCTTTATAATGAGCTGAGCCAGAAGTTTGCCGGGGTAGGAAATGTGGAGATTAGACTGGGAGACTTTTTAGAATGTGATTTACCGGGAAAAAGATATAAGGTTTTCTCTAATATCCCTTTTAATTTGACGGCGGATATTATCACCAAACTGACATCAG
>CAZAPL010000032.1:0-2961 GCA_964487495.1 uncultured Gammaproteobacteria bacterium
GGATATTATTATGTTAGACGTATTCGTGTATTCGTGGTGATTTATGTTCTTCGCCAACCTTTGATTAATTTCTCTTGCTTAGGAACTATTTGTCGTGGAAATTGTTCTTTTAAAAAATTTTCCCGCTCTTTATAAGGTAACTTAGGTTTTTCTACTATTTTCTTTTGTCGCTTTTTTAATTTCCTTTTTGCCATCATATACTCCTTAAATGTCTAAGTTCTTGACTGTTTTGGCGTGGGTTTGGATAAATCTTTTTCTTGGCGGAACTTCATCGCCCATTAACATAGTGAAAATTGCATCTGCTTCTTCGGCATCAAAAATGGTGACTTGTTTTAAAACTCGCTTTTCTGGATTTAAAGTTGTTTCCCAAAGCTGTTCTGGATTCATCTCCCCTAAACCTTTATATCTCTGAATATCTATTCCATCTTTTGGTAATTTTTTCAAAATTTCTTCTTTTTCCGATTCAGTATAGGCATAATATCTCTCTTTTCCTTTAGAAATTGCGTAAAGTGGTGGTTGGGCAATATAAAGATAACCATTTTCAATTAGTTCTTTGTAATGTCTAAAAAAGAAAGTTAAAAGTAATGTTCTGATATGATTCCCATCAGAATCTGCATCGCACATAATAATAATTCGGTGATATCTTAATTTCTTTAAATCAAACTGTTCTCCAATTCCGCAACCCAAGGCAATAATTAAAGTCTTTATCTCTTCTGAAGTAAGCATTCGGTCAAGTCGAACTCTTTCTACATTCAAAATCTTTCCTCTAAGGGGTAAAATAGCTTGGAATTTTCTATCTCGGCCGGATTTTCCACTGCCCCCGGCTGATTCTCCTTCCACTATGAACAATTCCGCTTTTTTAGGATCCCTTTCAGAACAATCAGCTAACTTACCCGGCAAGGTCATTCCTTCAAGAAGTCCTTTTCTTAAAATCGTTTCTCTTGCTACCCGAGCGGCTAAGCGCGCGGAAGCAGTTAAATAACACTTTTCTAATATCTTTTTTGCCTGGTGAGGATTTTCTTCAAAATAGGAAACAAGTCCCTCATAAAGAACTTGCTCAACATAAGTTTTGGCCTCAGGATTACCCAATCTTGCCTTAGTCTGTCCTTCAAATTGGGGCTCTGAAAGTTTAATGGAAATAATAGCCGTCAACCCCTCCCTAATATCATCTCCAGTTAAACCGTTATTATTTTTACCTCCATTTTTTTTGGCATAGTCATTAACTGCCCGCGTTAAAGCGCCTTTAAATCCAGTAATGTGAGTTCCTCCCTCTTCAGTATAAATATTGTTAGCAAAACCAAAAACCCTTTCGGAATAATCGTCAACATATTGCAAGACTACTTCAATAAAAGCATCATCAATTTGCTTTTCGATATAAAAGGGAATGTCGTTTAAAATTGTTTTGTTTTTGTTGAGATGCCTTAAATAGGAAAGAATCCCTCCTTCAAAATAGAAAGTCCACTCCTTTTCCGTTCTTTTATCAATGAGGGTAATTTTTGTCTTTTTAGTTAAAAAGGCCTGTTGCCGTAGGTGATCTAAAATCCTCTCCCAATCAAACTTAATTTCCTGTTTAAAAATTTGGGGGTCGGGTTGAAAGATTATCTTGGTTCCAGTTTTGTCTGTCTTTCCGGAAGTTAAAACCTTTGTCTTGGCTTTACCACGAGAATATTCTTGAGCGTAAACTTTTCCATTTCGGTAAACTTCTGCCCTCAACCAGTCAGATAATGCGCAGGTTACTGAAATACCTACTCCATGGAGTCCACCTGAAACTTTATAAATTCCTTTACCAAATTTAGCCCCAGCATGAAGAGTGGTCATCACGGTTTCAAGAGCTGATCTTTTGGTTTTAGGATGTAAATCAACTGGGATACCGCGACCATTATCTTCTACTTCGGCTAAATTATCTTTATGAATAGTAACCTTTATTTCATCACAAAAACCAGCCATGGCTTCATCAATACTGTTGTCAAGTGCCTCAAAAAGAATGTGATGCAGTCCCTTGACTCCAGTATCACCAATAAACATGCCTGGTCTTTTGCGAACTGGTTCAAGTCCAGAGAGAACTTGAATTGCTTTGGCGGTATACTGCGCCCCTTCTTTTTGCTTGAGTTTTTTATCTACCATGGCATTATAATTTTAATAAAAAAAGAAGTCAATGTCAAGAATAAATCAAGAACAAAAATAAATTTTAGTAATGAACTATAACCGGAGTGCCAATCTCTGCCCAATTATAAACCGTTTCAGCCGAACCAACTCCCAATCTTACGCACCCATGAGAAACCGGACGACCTAAGTGGTTCGCACCCTCTCTTCTACCATTTCTAAAAATTGGTAACTCATGAATTCCATGCCCCCAACCCGTGAAAGCTATCCAATAAGGCATATAAAGACGATATTTTCTGGAATAAGCCATCCCAGTTTTACTTCTAACTTGAAATAAACCAGTTGGGGTTTGAGAACCTCTCTTGCCTGAAGAAATCAAATTTTCATCTAACTTTTGTCCATTTTCCCAACGAGTGAGCGTTTGACTAGAAAGATTGATTTCAATTACCTTAGGAGTCATACTTTGGAAATTTTCTGGAATAGGGGCTCCAGTATACCGAGAACTGCCTTTGGAAGATTTTTTTGATTTTATGTATTTTTTGGCTGCTTCTGCTTCTTGGTCAATAATTGCCTGAAGTTCTGTTTTCTCTCGTTCTTGTTGTGCTTCCAAAGTTTCAAAATCTTTAACCTCTGGTAAGAAAGTTATCTGAGAAGGAGAAACAATCGGTAAAAATCCCAGTTCATTTTTAACCTCTTTATCGGTTTTAACTTCCAAAGAAAGCCCTTCTGGCTCAGCCAAACTTGGTAGATAAAAATAAAAAAGATAAAATCCACCAAAGACAAGTACAACCGCAAGACCTAAAAACCCAACAATTTTTTTCATTTTATTCCCTCCTTTTTGTCATCCTCATTATATAC
>CAZAPL010000033.1:0-58480 GCA_964487495.1 uncultured Gammaproteobacteria bacterium
AATTAAGAATTGCCAAATTCTTGGGCAAGAGCAGGTAAGGCAAATATTTTTAATGGTTTTAAAAGATTTTTTGGAGAATAAGATTAGTTTAAACACTTTCTCTTCGGTTAGTTGTGAGTTATATTATGAACTTAACAAACCTCACGAGATTGATATTTATTATGAAAAGGATTTAGCCAAAGCTTTGTTTGATGCGATAGATATTTTTTATTACTATTCTCATCAAGATGAAGATCCTGGGAATAAAAAAATTTATGAAGCTCAAATAAAAAATCTTAAGGAATACTACGAAAAAAACAAGCATCTTCTTAAAAATTTTTATTCTGAGATTTAAGTTGCCTTTTACTGTGTGGTTTATTTTATTTCTTCCTCCGGGGAAAATTCGGTAAGCAAGTTTATTGATTCTTGAGAGAAAAAACAACAGGTAAAAATTTTAAGAATTCCTCAGTATCTTAAGGAATGGGCCTTTAATGATTATTCCCCACATCAAGAAACTTTCCGGTAGGCCCTTTTGGGAAATTAGATTTTTGGGAAAGGTTACGAAACATTAATCCTTCTTCTGGTTGGGCTAAAAGAAAAAACTTTAAAAAAGAAAGAGTAAGATATTCTCCTAAAGTTAAAGATTTTGGTTATCTAGAGATAGATACCGCGGTAATGTTTCTTTTGGGAATGAAGTTTTATGTTTACAATGCTTTAGATATTAAACTGAAGTTTAAGTTTGCCTTAGCTTACAAAAAAGCTAATGTTTCCAATACTTTGGATTTCTTTAGTAAGCTTGAGAAAGTTTATCCTTTAAAGGATGGCATTAAAACAGTCCAAACAGATAATGGTTCTGAATACTTAGGTTTTTTCCATCAATATCTAACCAAAAAAGGGATTACTCATCTTTTTATCTATCCCAGATGCCCAAAGATTAATAGCTTTGTAGAAAGGGCAAACAGAACCTTAAAAGAAGAATTCTTAAATGAATATCAAGACTTAGCCTTAACTGATATTAATCTTTTAAACAAGGAGCTTGTTAAATATTTAATTTGGTATAATACTCAAAGACCACATGAAGCACTTAATTACAAATCACCAATTGATTATCTTTTAGAAGTCTCCCCAGAGTCTCAAATGTATGTGACCTGTACACCCTCTTGACAAAATTTTATTTTTTTTATAAAATAGCACTTGCTTGGTAAGATTGCCAAGTTATTTTTTCTCCAAAAATTATGAGCAAGTTAAAAATTAAACCAACAGCAGGATACGTTTTAATTGAGCCGGTAAAGGCGGAAAGGGAAACGCCCTCAGGAATTGTTTTGCCCGAATCACATGAAGAAAAACCTCAAAAGGGAAAAGTTTTAGCAGTTGGGCCAAGTGAAATTTGTGATTGTGGCAAAGGGAAAAGAGATGCTCCTTGCAATGTTGGTGAATTTGTGATTTATAAAAAATGGGCAGGAAATGAGATTAAGATTGAAGATAAAGAATATTTGTTTGTAAAATTTGAGGATATTCTTGCTGTGGAGGAGAATTAAAATATGGCAAAACAAATTTTATATTCAGAAGAAGCAAGAGAAAAACTTTTAAAGGGAGTAGAGAAATTAGCAAGAGCGGTAGCAACAACTTTAGGGCCAAGAGGTCGAAATGTGGCTTTAGATAGAAAATGGGGTTCCCCAAATGTAGTCCACGATGGGGTCTCTGTTGCCAAAGAAATAGAACTTGAGGATCCTTTTGAGAATATGGGAGCATCTTTGGTTAAAGAGGCGGCTTCTAAGACAAATGACGTTGCCGGAGATGGGACAACTACAGCCACTGTTTTGGCTTACGCAATTGCCTCATTAGGTTTTAAGAATATTACCGCGGGAACAAATCCAATGATTTTAAAACGTGGCCTTGAAAAAGGGCTCGAGGCCGTGGTTGAGGCATTGAAGAAAATCTCCAAACCAGTTAAGGGAACAAAAGATATTAGTCAGGTAGCCACAATCTCCGCTGCTGATCCCTTAATAGGACAAAAAATTGCCGAAGCGCTAGAAAAGATTGGCCGAGATGGAGTAGTTACCGTTGAGGAAGGAAAGGGCTTGACCTTGGAAATTGAGTATAAGGAGGGAATGGAGTTTGACAACGGCTATGTTTCTCCTTATTTTGTGACTAATCCTGAAAAAATGGAAGCAGAGATTGAAAATCCCTATATTTTGATTACCGATAAAAAAATTTCCGCTTTAGACGAGTTTTTACCATTTCTTGAAAATTTCGTTAAGGTTTCAAAAGATTTAGTGATTATTGCCGATGAAGTAGAAGGGGAGGTTTTAGCAACCTTAGTAGTTAACAAACTTCGAGGGACAATTAATATTTTAGCCGTTAAAGCTCCTGGTTTTGGCGATAGAAGAAAAGCAATGCTTGAGGATATTGCTATTTTGACCGGGGGAACAGTTGTTTCTGAAGACACAGGGAGAAAATTTGAGTCAGTGGAAATTTCTGATTTAGGAAGGGCTGATAAAGTTTGGGCAGATAAAGATAATTGCCGGATAATTGGAGGGAAAGGCTCAGAGGCAGCAATTAAAGGAAGAATTGCCCAGATTAAAAAACAGATAGAAACAGAAACTTCCGATTTTGATAAAGAAAAACTTCAAGAAAGGTTGGCAAAATTATCTGGGGGGGTGGCGCAGATTAATGTTGGAGCAGCAACTGAGGTTGAATTAAATGAGAAGAAAGAAAGAGTTAAAGATGCGGTTGAAGCAACTAAAGCGGCAATTGAAGAGGGAATTGTTCCTGGAGGCGGAGTAGCTTTAATTCAGGCGAGGAAAGCCCTAGAGAATGTTAAGGCGGAAAATGATGAAGAGAAAGTAGGGATTAAAATTTTACATCAGGCATTAGAACAGCCTATCCGTTGGATTGCTAAAAACGCCGGTGCTGATGATGGCTATATTTTAAGGAAAATAGAAGAGGAAAAAGATAATAATGATTTCGGCTTTAACGCCTTAACCGGAGAATTTGGTTCGATGCTTGCGCAGGGAATTGTTGATCCTCTGAAGGTAACAAGAACAGCCTTGCAAAATGCTGTTTCAATAGGGGCAATGATTTTAACTACTGAGTGTTTAGTGACTGATCTTCCTGAGAAGAAAGAAAAAGAAGGAGTAGGCAGTTCAATGCCTGGAGGAGAATATTAAGAGAATTTTTAATTAGCCTGTCTAAGATGAAGAATGGTTAAGGGGTTAAGATGCCGATTTTCTTCTAAAACTTCAAGATGTAGATGATCACCAGAAGAATTGCCACTTGAGCCTACTTCCCCAATGGCTTTATTGATATCAACTTTATCGCCTACAGAAACTTCAATTTTGGAAAGATGCCCATAAATTGACCTTAGACCACAACCATGATTTATGATAATGTGATTGCCTAAACCGAAGCGTTTAAAAAAGACTGCCTCAACCACACCCTCAGCAATTGGGTAGACAAGATCTCCTTTTGAACCGTCAAGATCAATTGCCTGATGAAATAAACTAAATCCTTGAGTAATCTTTACTTCATCGAGGGGAAAACGAAAACTAGTTTTAGTGGTTAGTTCAATTGTTTTTAGAGAAAGAGTTTTTGTTTCGTTGTCTGAAATCATGTTGAAAGCAGAAGCCCTTGGGGAGAAAAAGGAAGAAGTTAAAACTAATAATATTAAGTTCCCACCTAAGATAGTTTTGATTTTTCTTTTTTCAAATAGACAGCGAAATAATCTAGAAAATTTTGATCCCGAACGGATATTTTTTAAGGTTTCAAAAATTCCCTTTTTAGGATGGCAAGTTTTCCGCTTGGTTAAGCGGCGAGAGGGTAAATTTAAGAAAGTTTTTGACATCTTTTGGAAAGATTTTATTATGGGGCAGATAAAAAAAATTCTCCGCTTCCGGAGAACTGAAGAAATTTTAGCAAAGAAAGAAGGCTTTGTCAAATTTTAACGTAAACCTTTTGGGAATTGTCAATTTTTGGCGAAAATAGAGTATAATTATAAACTATGGGATCAAAAGAGAGAGATGGGGGAATATTAGGAAGAGTAAGAAAGGAAATAATGGTAGAAAGATGGAAAAAGATATTAGAAGAGGTTACAAATTTTTACCAAAGTTTTAGGATTGGTAAGGAGTTAAACCTTAGTGATGTTGAAGATAATTTTTTTATTCTTTGTCTAATACGTGATTTTTTAAGAAAGAAAGGAACTCTTCCTCTTCCCTCTTCTTTAATTTTTTGGGTTTTTTGTTTTTTTCAAGATCCGGAAAATGACCGCTATCTATTGCTTAGAGAAACAGAGAAAAAGATAGAAAATTTTCCTTCTAATCTTCTTTCAGATGATAATAAAAGAGAAATTGTTTTGGCTTCTAATTTAATTACTGCTTATCTTTTTGGAAATGCTGCAGAAGATAGTGAAGATAGAAGAAGAGAAAAAATTTTGGCATTAATTGGAAAAATTAGAGAAAGAAGAGAAAGAGGGGAAAATTGATTTTTTCTCTTTTGATTGATAGAATATTCTTTGAAATAATTTTTGACCTGGTGGCTGAGTGGTTTAAGCATCGGTCTGCAAAACCGATTACGGGGGTTCGATTCCCCCCCAGGTCTCCATGAAGAGAACGGTTTTTTTGATAATTGTTTTGACTTTGATTTTTTTGGTTATTGGTCTTATTGTCAAAAACACATTTTTTAAGCCTGCTAACGCTGCCTTGAAAATTGATTCGATCCCTTCGGCAAATATTTTCTTAGATGGAAAACCTTTAGGAAAAACTCCCTATGAGGAAAAAAATCTTCCCCCTGGCGAAAAGAACTTAAAACTTGTTCCTGAGGGAGGAAGTTTTTACCCTTGGGAGACAAAGATAAAGCTTACTTCAAAGACGGAGACGGTAGTTAAAAGAGAATTTAGGGAAAGTGAAGCAAAGTCAAGTGGAGAAATAATTAGTCTTGAAAAGGGCATTGACAAAAAGACGGCTTCTCTTTCGATTGTTTCTATCCCTGATTCTGTAAGGGTTTCTTTAAATGGAGAAGATAAAGGTTTTACCCCTTTGGTTTTGGAAAAACTTTCTCAAGATGAGGTTTCAATTCTTTTTTCTTCTCCGGGTTTTAGGGAGAAAACAATAAGAACTAAACTTTTCCCAGGATTTAGGACGAATATTTTGGTTAAGTTGGCAGAGGAAGAAGAAAAAACAGAAGAAAAAGGAGAAGAAGAGTCAACTGCTGAACCTAAGGCTACCTCTACTCCCTCCCCAAAAAGCGTTAGCCCCACCGTTACGCCCCCCCCTCGGCCCTATATTGAAATTAAAAATACACCTACCGGTTGGCTTCGTGTTCGTCTTGAACCTTCAACATCGGCATCTGAAGCAGCCAAGGTTTATCCTGGAGAAAAATACCCTCTTTTAGAAGAAAAACTTGGCTGGTATAAGATTGAATATAAAAAGGGAGAAGAAGGTTGGGTGGCTGGTCAATACTGTGAGAAATACGAGTAGAAATTAATCTTTGCCTCCATAGATTATTAAAATTATTAAAGCCCCCCAGATAAAAGCACTTAAAAGCAGGGGTTTATCTGAAAGAAGAACCCTTTCTGGAGATTCCGCTTTCCCCCCCTCATGGATAATTTTAAGGTATCTCATGATTCCATAAATTACAATTGGGATAGTGATCATAAGCCATTTGTTAATTCCGGCAAAAGTTAAAGGGAAACGACTAATGATTGGAAAAAATGGTAAGAAATAATTTTGAGGAGGCGGTTCAAAAAAAGTAAAAAGAGCCCAAGAAATCCAAGCCGAAGAGGCAAACATTGAAAGGTAGTTATCCAGGAGAGAAGGAGAATAAAGAGCCAGTGTTTGGCGATGGGATGGGGCTGCTTCGTTTAGAATTGTCATCTCTGCCTTTCTTTTGCCGACTGCTAAAAAAAGGGCTAAGGAGATAACGCAAAGGAGGAACCAAACAGAAAGATGAACACCAATGGCTACTGCCCCAGCATAGACTCGAAGAATAAAGGAGGCGGCAATTGCCAAAACATCAAGAACGGCAATGTTTTTAAGAAAAAGAGAATAAATTATTTGGAGGGAAAGGTAAGTTAATATAATTAGCAAAAAAAAGAAAGATAAAAAAACTCCTAGATATAGACTAAGGAAGATACCGGAGATAGCAATAAAAAAAGCCAGGGGGATTGCTAATGTTCCCTTGGCAATTGGGCGGAATTTTTTAAAGGGATGAAGACGATCTTTTTTTACATCAGCAATATCATTTAAAAGGTAACAGGATGAGGTAAGAATTGTGAAGATAAAGGTTGCCAAAAGAATAATAATAAACTTTTGAAAATCAAAAAGATTGCCAGAAAAAACTAAGGCAGCAAAAAGAGCAAGGTTTTTTAACCATTGTCTTGGTCTTGCCGACCTTGCCAGTTCTTTAAGTAATTTAGCCACATCAGCACTCCTCCAATTAATACTCCAAGCATAATTATTGTATAGAATTTTTGTTTTGAATTCAAATTTAAGGCTAATAATCCTAAAATAGCGGTGGTTAGCCAATAAAAGATGGCAATTTTTCTTTTACTCCACCCAAGGTCAAAAAGGCGATGATGAAGATGGCCGCGATCTCCTAAAAAGGGAGAGCGGCGGTGATAAATTCGGCGAATTATGGTATAGACGCCATCAGTTAAAGGCAAACCAAGAACCAAGATAGCGGTTGCAATTTTTGCCCCAGAAAGAATAGAAAGGACGGCTAGTAAAAATCCCCCAAGGGTAGAACCACCATATCCCGGCATAATTTTTTGGGGGAAAATGTGGAAGGGGAGAAAACCAAGGTAGGCACCGGCGGTGATGGCTGCTAAAATAGCAACATTCCATTGAGTGATGTCTTCGGTGAAGCGAGAAGAAAGAAGAGCAATGGTTATAGCGGCTATGGGAATCATGCCTGAAATTTGGCCGTCAATTCCGGATGACCAATTAACCATATTCATACACCAGACAATCCAAAAAAGAGCAAGAATGTCAGAAAAAAGCCAAATGCTTCTGGTTTTTCCTAATAAATTAAAATAAATTTGAGGATGAGAAAGATCGATTATTCCTCCAAAGGGATTGGAGACAAAAGAAATTCCAATTCCTGAGCCAACGACAAAGATTGCCGAAAGGAAACAAGTAAAGAGTCTAAGGAAGGGGTTAAGGTCGTATTTGTCATCTAAAACGCCAATAAATACCGCCAGGGTGGCCCCGCTTATGATCCCTAAAAGGTGCTTGTCAAAATTTAGGAAAATTAAAGAAGCGCCAATAAGGGCAAAGAGAATAGGAATTCCTCCTCCTCTGGGGACAGGGTAGGTATGAATAATTTTTGGATGTTTTTTCTTGCTTGGGTCGTCAATTAATCCTATTTTTTTGACAATTTTAATAACTAAGGGGGTAGAAATTAAAGAGATTAAAAAGGAAATGACAAGTGGCGGTAAGATATTTTTCCAGAAAACCAAAAAATCAAGATTCATTTGATTAAATCACTAAAATTAAAATTTTAAATAATCCTATAAAAGAAAGAAAAGAAAAAACAACCACTCCTCCATAGGCTATTTTTAGAAGGAAAAGATCAGGTTTTAGGAATTTAACTAAAATAGTTGTTAAAAGATAGAAAACCAAAGAAGAAAAGGGAAGAAGTAAAAGATTTAACGGTTTTCCTAATTGTTCTTCACCCCATGGCAGAGAATAGAATAGAGGAACTTCGGGGGGGAGTTTATTCCAGAAGATTATTAAGGAAAGAAAAGAAATTCCAATAAAGAAAAGAATAATTTTTTTTTCGATATTGACTAAATTATTTTCCATTTTTAATAAAGGGGGGGAATTTTTTTATGATAAACTTTTGCTTCATCAAAACTATTAAAAAGAAAATAGTTTTCTTCTAGAATTTTTTTCAGTTCAGGGAAGGGTTTTGGTTCGTCTTGAAGATCGATTATAAATTTCGGTTTTTTCTCTTTTATTAAAGAGATGGTTTCTGCAAATCCGTTAAAATCGATAATATGATAAGAAACAGTATAACGACCCAAGGGAAGTCGGCCTGATAAAGCATAAATACAGGCGGAGTCTCCCCAGATAAAAACTCTTTCGTTTTTTGAGGTACTTAGGATAAGAAATTTTGAGATTTCGTAATTTCTTTTTATCTTTTGACCAAAGGCAGAAAGGTAGCTTTCCCCAAAGTCTTTTTTAAATGTCGCTTTTGCAAATTTCTTGTAAGGTTCAATCGGTGAATAAATCCAAAATTGGAAGTAGAAAAAAGAAAAAAGGAAAAGAGCCAAAGAAAAAGAGAGAAGAAGGTGTTCTGTTGGTTTTTTCTTAATTAAAAGAGATGATAAAAGAAGGGAAAATGAGGGGAGAACCTGGATTAGATAGTGGGGATATGGCCGTCCAGAGAGAGTGGCACCAAAAAGAGAAAAGGAAAACCAAAGAAGAAGGAAAAGGAGAGATTCTTCTATTTTTTTTCTTTTGAGAAAAAGAAAAAAGGTAAATAAAAAAAGGAGAATTAATCTTGGATAAGGTGTGCTTCCCCATGAAGAGACATAAGAGACGTTTTGGAAGAAAAAAGCAGAAAGATAGTATTTTAAGGCATTTTTTGACCAAAAGAAGATAAAGGTTAAAAAAATAGGAAAGAGAAAACCAAAAGAAAAAATTAAGGAATTTAAGAAATTGGCCCAATTTCTTTTCGAAAAGTTAAATAGAAAAATAAATAAAAAAATGGCAGCAAAATCAAAAGCTGCCGGAACTTTGAAGAGAAAAGATATAGAAAATAAAAGCCCGCTTATAAAAAAAATTAATTTTGATTGATTTCTAAAGGGAAATATTAAAATAATTCCCAAGATGACAGGGAGAATCATAAAATTTTCCGCATTTGCCACTCCTGCTTCAAAAAGAGGAATCGAAGAAAGAAAAGAAAAAATTAGGGTTGAAATTTTAACCATTTTTTCATCCTTTGGAAAAAATCTTTTAGCAAGGAGAAAAAACAAAAAAATAGTTAATAATCCAGAAAAAAGAAGAATAGTTCTAAACCAAAAAAGATTTCCTGAGAAAGCAGCAAGGAGATAAAGGAGAGGGGGTTTGTTATCATGAATATCGCGGTAAAGAAGAAGACCCCTTTTTATGGCGTGGCCTAAAGTCAGATAAATACATTCATCTCCATAAGAATAGGGTTCCAAAAGCGAGGGCATTCTTAGAAAAAAAGCCATCGCTATTCCTAAAATTAGCCACAGTGGGAATTTGTGTTTTCCTTTTTGAACCATAAGAGATAAAGATTTTTAAAATCGATTTTCTCTTCAAAAGTATATCCTGGTAATTTAATTTTTCCCGGATCTCCACTTGATATTACCATAATTTTTTCTTTATTAGGAAGAATTTTTATAATATCTTTTTCTTCCATTAGGGCGGTTCCTGTGTAAAAAGGAAGAGACCCTTCGGGGAGATAAATTGGAGCATTAAGACCATAATATTTTGATTCAAAAAGATGGTGAGCCTGGTCATTATAGTTAATTAAGCCATATTCTGGTTTAAGATTTTCTTTAACGTAATTTGCAAGCTCTCTAAACGGTCTTTTAGTTGGATGGGTAAAATAATGCCAATCAATAACCATTAAAGAGAAAATAACTAGAAAAATAAAAGTTAAGGAAAAAGTTCTTCTTGGTGATACCAAAATAAGAATAATTGGAGGAACACAATAAAGAAGATATCGATCATAGAAGATTGAAGATTTTACCAGAGAGATAGAAAAGGTAAGAGTAATGGGGATGATTGCCCAGGATAAAAGAAATAAATCCTTTCCCCAATCTTTAAATTTTCGGAAGAAAAGAATAAATAATATTCCTAAAAAAACGGCCTTTTGGAGAAAATGTTTTTCTGTTCCCAATAAAAAATTTCCAAAAAGATCAATAACCGATTTAAAGGTTGGTTTGCTTAGCCAAAACCCACTTTGGACAAGAGAGGTTTGATAGTAAAGAGGGTAAAGCCAAGGAAGATATCCTAAGCCAATGATTAAATAAGGCTTAAGAGAAGAGAAAAAATTTTTTCTGGTGATACCTTTTATTATCCAAAATAATTGGGTAAGAACTAAAAAAATAGAAAAATGATGAGTGTAGAGAGCGGCAAGGGTAGAAATGATATAAAGGGTCCATTTCTTTTTAAGAAAAAAATACATCGATGAAGTCGTGGTTAAAAGAAGGAGGGAATACATTCTCCCCTCAAATCCATATCGGAAAAGAAATGGGTTGAGAAAGGCAAGTAAGAAAGTTAAAAAGGGATATTTTTCTTCCTCCCAGAGACTTTTTCCGATTAAGAAGACGAAGAAGGAGGCAGCAAGAAAAAAGAGAAAAGAAAGGCAACGGATAGATGGTTCGCTGGTCCCAAAAATTTTCATCCAGATATGGAGCAGAAGATAGTATAAAGGCGGCGAGGTATCCTTTGAGACAATGGTTATAATTTTCCAAATTGGTTTTACTGCCAAAGTGGCAGCCCAGGCTTCATCACCCCAAAGCGAACTATCAAATTGCGTCATTTTCTAAATTATACCTTTTCTGTTACTCGATACTCAAGATATTTTCCAAGCATAAGCCTGGTATGGGCGTCAAGTCCTGGCATTACCCCAAAAATAAATCCGGAAAGAGGCATAAGGATAAATTCAAAAGGAATAAGAAGGGCACGAAAACGGGGAAAGAATTTTGGTCTTTTTGGTCTTTGTCTGGCATCAATAATTAAGATTATCAGGAGAAAAGAAAGACAAATCGTTAAAATAAAACTAGAGATTTTTGGTAGGGTATATCCAATGATGGTTCTTGAAAAATCTGGAACAAAAAGGGTGGGAAGCGTGATCCCCAACGTTATCCAAAACCAGTTAATAGGTGTTAAAAGATGATCTTCAAGAAGACGAATGAGTCTTATTGTTTTATCCCAAAATGGTATTCCTTTGGTAGTAAAGTATTTTTTAATTACATATGGATCGTCAGAGACTCCCCAAAGCCATCTTTGGTATTGTCTGTAAGTATTTAAAATTGTTTGCCAAGGAGTATGGCTTTCGGCGGCATCGGCATGGAGAGGAAGATAAATAGGCTCAACCTCCACCTTCCCTTTAAGTTTAAAATAAGCCTTAAAGAAAATATGATAATCTTCGGGAATTACCGTTGGATCCCAGTAGCCAATTTTATCCATTAGAAAAAAAGAGGTAGAGTAGTTTTGGCAATTTATTAGTCTGTCGCTTCTTGAGAGGATAGCCCCATTCCAAATAGTTGAAAGGGTATTAACCACCCTCGTTAGTGCCGGGAGTTTCCAGAAATTATTATAAAAGAAAACTGCTGGTTGCCAAAAGAGGAAATATCTTTTGGGAGAATCCAAAAAACGGAAAGAAAGATAAGAAAAATGTTTGGGGTGGAAACTATGATCCGCATCGCAACTGGTTAAGGTCATATATTTTATATCGTATCCTCTTTTATTAACTAATTCTTTTTTAACCCAAATAGCAGCATATCTTTCGTTTGAATGCTTACCAACAGTTTCTTTTGGGCTTAGATGGTGGACAGTAACAAAAAAATTAGCAAATTTTTTAGCAAATTTTTTTTCAAGAATTTTTGCTTTTTTTGGGGCTTCCGGATCTCTTGCTTCAGTTGCAAGAACAACCGTAATTTGATTTAAGGGGAAGTCCTGGTTGGATATGCTTTTTAAAGTTCTTTCCAATATATGGAGGGGTTCTTTATAGGTGGTTATTATAATAACATGGTGAATTTTCTGCCAATCAGGAAAAAATTTTGCTTCATCAAGCCAATTCAACGCCTCCGAGGCCTTGATTCTAACGTGTGAGATGACCGCGGTAATGGCAAAAGTAATTGATTTGTAAAACCAGAAGACGTCAAAAAAAATAACAAAATAGGCCATATAAAGAGGAATGGTTAAACTACCAACGAAGTAGAAAGTGATCATGCCCCAGGAAAATAATCCCGGAAAAATTTCAAGGAGTCGCTGAATTTTTTTGTCATATTTTAAAAAGATTTTTCGCATTTTGGGTGGTTTTTTGAGAAATTTCTTTTGGAGTATTTCCTCTTATTTTTGCTAGAAAATCGGCTATAATCTTAACATTTTTTGGTTCGTTTCGCAAGCCGCGATAAGGGCAAGGAGAAAGAAAAGGAGAATCTGTTTCGAGTAAAATTTTTTCCAAAGGGGCAATTTTAGCAATTTCCCAAATTTTTTCTGATTTTTCAAAAGTCAAGTTTCCGCAGAAACCGATATAAAAGTTCATCTTTATAATTTTATTTAAAAAATTTTTATCTCCGGAGAAGCAATGAAAAACTCCGCCGGGGAAATTCTTTTTAATTAGCGGTTTAATTAATTGAATCATTTCTTTAAAGGCCTCGCGACAGTGGATAATTATTGGTTTTTTTAATTTTTTGGCTAAATTGATTTGTTCCAAAAAGATTTCTTTTTGTTTCTTCTTAATTTTTTCGGCTATCTTTTTGGATATTTTTTTCTTATTTATTAAATAAAAATCTAATCCGCACTCGCCAATAGCCACCACTTTTGGATTTTTAGCCATTTTTTCTAAAGAATTTATCGCTATTTCTGGTTTTTTGATATTTTCTGCTTCTTGCGGGTGGATGCCAACGGCGGCGTAAATTTCTGGGTATTTCTCTGATAAATAAATCGATTTTTTTGATCCTTTAAGCGAAGAGCCTACGTTGATGATTTTTTTAACTCCTGCTTTTTTTGCTCTTTCAATTATTTCCTTTTCTTCTTTGGAGAATTCGGGAAAATCTAAATGAGCATGAGTATCGATTAGCATATAAATACTTTGCTTATTAAATTCTTGGGAAGAGAGGTTTTTCTGATTTTATTTTTGTTTTAGAAAATTGGTTTTTAATTTTTTCAGCAGTTTCGGGAAGAAATGGTTTAAGTTGATAGGCAAGGTTAAGAATTTCTTCGACCAATTTATTTAAGATTTTATTTAATTTCCCCCCCGAAAGACTCCATGGCTCCCAAATATCAATTAATCTGTCAAGGGAGGTAATTTTTTCTTGCCAGAGGTAGGCAATGGCTTCATCAAAACGAAATTGATCAAGTTTTTTAGCAATCTGTCGGTCGATTTTATTTTCCTTTATTTTTTTCTTAAAAACGAAATTTGAATTTTGGCATAATTTTGCTATTCTAGCAACAAGATTACCTAGTCCATTGGCTAAATCGGCATTGTAAATTTCTTTGAATTTATCTAGGGTAAAATCAATATCATTTCGCAAAGGGCCATAGCGAAGGAAAAAGTAGCGAACTGCATCAGTGCTAAATTTTTTTGTCAATTCGCTTGGTCTTATAATATTTCCTAAAGATTTACTAATTTTTTGCCCATTAATACTTATGAAATCGTGGACGAGGATGGTTTTTGGAGGTTCGTAACCGACGCTTTTAAGCATTGCCGGCCAAAAGATAGCGTGGAATCTTAAATTGTCTTTTCCTAAAATTTGGACATCAGCAGGCCAGCAATTTTTCTCTACGGCAAAGGTTAAATAATTAACTAAAGCATCAAACCAAACGTAGATAGTTTGATTTGGGTCATCAGGAACAGGAATCCCCCAACTAACCTGTGGTCGGCTAACAGCGAAGTCCTTTAGTCCCTTTTTTATAAAACTTAGGGTTTCTTTCCTTTTATTTTCTGGAATTATGAAATTTGGCTTCTTTTCAATTAAATTTTCTAAAAATTTTTGGTATTTAGAAAGGCGGAAAAAATAATTTTTTTCTTTTATGTAAATCAGTTGGCGATTTGGGTGGAAGGGGCATTTTCCTTTTACTAGTTCTGATTCAGTTAAATATCCTTCGCATCCTTCACAATATAGTCCTTCGTATTCACCTTGATAAATGTCGCCTGCCGCCTTTGCCTTAAGGTAGAATTCTTGAACGAATTTGAAATGATCCTTATCGGTAGTTCTTATAAAACGATCGTAGGAAATGTTAAGGCTTTCCCATTCTTTTTTATCTTCAGAGGAGATTTTATCGACGAATTCTTTTGGACTGATTTTTTGCTCTTGAGCGCTTTTTTCAACCTTTTGGCCATGTTCGTCGGTGCCTGTGAGAAAATATGTTTCATCACCAATTAATCGATGGTATCTTGCTAGAGTGTCGGCTAGAATTTTTTGATAAGAATGGCCGATATGTACAACATCATTGGTATAGTCGATGGCGGTGGTGACGTAAAATTTTTTCTTCATTAAAAGGGATTATATATCATGGCAGAATTATAGGCAAGAAAGAGGCAATAATTAATTTTTTCTTTTAAAAAGATTTTCTATTCTTTTAGACCATAAAGAAGCCCATTTATCTGCTTCTATTTTTTGAATAGCTAGGGAAAAACCTTTGGATTTTCTTAGTCTGTCAACCGCGGAAATTGTGGCAGAGGATACTTTTAAATTTTCCCTGATATCACTATAACTTCGTTTGTGATTAAGATAATAGGCGATTGCCACTCTTTTGGCTAAAGCAACTAGTCCATTTTTTCCTAAAGCATCTTCAAGAAAAATTTTTACTTCTTCTGGTTTTTTGAGATCGGCTATTAATTGATAAAGCATTTCAAAAATTTCCTTTTCGAGATTTTTATTTATTCCTTTTTTTGAAAGTCTCATTTAGTTTAATTAATTGAACTAATATAGTTCAAATAATTAAATTAACAATATCACGTGGAATAAAATCTGTCAAGGTTAAGGCTTATGATTAGCAAAGTATATTTCTGAAGAAATAAAAATTCCCAAAAGAATGGCGAAATTTATGATATTTAAGATTTTTATCTGTTTAAGGATGGCTAAAACGATAAGAAATAATGAAAGCATTAATCCTTGGCGACTATTTGCTAAAATCAAAGAAAAGGTTAGGAAAAAAGAAGTTAAAGCTAAAAAATAAAAAATGGAAATTAAAATTAAAGAGTCAGGGGCAGTAAAGAGGACAAGATAGGATAAAAGAAGCCAGGATAAAAGTGTTAAGAGAAAAGCAGGGAAAAAATTCTTTCTTTTTCTCATGATATAATTATATCTAAATGTTTAATGAGATTTATTTTCTATTTTTTTTAATAATTGGTTTTGTAATTTTTATCTTTTATTTTTTTAACAAACGGTTTTTGGAGATCAAAGAATTAGCAAGACCAGATGAAACTCTTAAAGAGTGGTTAAAAAGCCAGCAGGAGGTAACCCAGCAAACATCAAAGGCAATAAACGAAAGGTTAGATCGGGCAGCGCAGGTAATTGCAGGAGTTCAAAAGAGCCTTGGCGAAATGAGTGAAATTGGGCGAGGGATGAGAGATCTTCAAGAGTTTCTTCGTTCTCCGAAACTTCGAGGAAATATTGGGGAACAAGTTTTAAAAGAACTTTTAGGGCAGATGTTACCAAAGCAATCTTTTTATTTACAATATACCTTTCGTTCAGGGGCGAAGGTAGATGCGGCAATAAAGACCTCCTCAGGAATTGTTCCTGTTGATTCAAAATTTCCTATGGAGAATTTTCGGAAAATGATGGGAGCCAAAAATGACGAAGAGAAGAAAATGGCAGAAAAAGAATTCATTAAAGATGTTAAAGATCATATTGAGGCAATTTCTTCAAAATATATTTTGACCGAAGAAGGAACCATCGATTATGCTTTGATGTACATTCCTTCAGAGGCGGTATATTATGAAGTAGTTAATAATCCTGATTTATTTGATTATGCTGGTAAAAAGAGGGTTCTGCCGGTTTCGCCAATGACTTTTTATGCCTATCTAAGGGCAATTTTAGCCAGTTTTGAGGGGCAAAAAATTGAGCAAAAAGCAAAACAAATTTTAGCGACTATTCGGGCAATACAGAAAGATTATCAAAAAATTGAAGCAAATCTAGGGATTTTAGGCAGGCATATTCAAAATGCTTATAATCAAATGTCAAATGTCATGGGTGGTTTTACTCTTTTAGGGCAAAAACTTTCTTCAACCTATGAATTGGAAGGTGAAGTTAAAGAAGATCAACTTAGAATTGACCAGGAGTGAGGAATCTAGCCTTTAGCGTTTTTCTCCTTTGAAAAATATTTTTTATTTTTTTATTTTTAGATGAGTCTTTTGGGCTATTGGATGTTGGGTTATAATTATTCTGTGGCAGAAGAAAAAAAATTAGATAGTAAACAATTAGAGGCAATTAAATATGGCGAGGGGCCGCTTTTGATTATTGCTGGAGCAGGAACTGGGAAAACAACGGTAATTACCGAGCGGATTAAATGGTTAGTTTCCTCTGGGAAAGCAAAACCTTCAGAAATCTTGGCTTTAACTTTTACTGATAAAGCCGCCCGTGAGATGGAAGAAAGAGTCGATATGGTTATGCCTATAGGGTATATCCAAATGTGGATTTCTACTTTTCATTCTTTTTGTGATCGAATTTTGCGGGCTGAGGCTTTTCATATTGGGCTTGATCCAAGATACAATCTTATGACTGAAGCAGAAACAGTTCAATTTTTACGCCAAAACCTTTTTAGGTTTGATCTTAAATATTTTCGATCCTTGGGGAATCCCAATAAATTTATTGCCGGCATGCTTCAACATTTTTCTCGGCTTAAAGACGAAGATGTTTCTCCAGAAGAATATCTTCATTTTGTTAAAAAACAAAAATTGAACCTAGAAAAAGAAGGTTTAAAAACCGAAGAGGCAGAAAAAGAGTTAGAAAAGAATTTTGAATTAGCAAGGGCCTATCAGGTTTATGAAGAATTGAAAAATAAAGAAGGAGTGATGGATTTTGCTGATTTAATTTCAAATACTCTTAAACTTTTTCGCACTAGGAAGAATGTTCTTAAGAGATACCAGGAACAATTTAGATATATTCTGGTTGATGAATTTCAAGATACTAATTACGCGCAATATGTACTTTTGAAGATTTTGGCACCTCCGGAAAAAAATCCAAATTTGACAGTGGTGGGAGATGATTCGCAATCAATTTATAAATTTAGAGGGGCAGCCGTTTCTAATATTTTACAGTTCATGGATGATTATAAAAATGCTTATTTGGTTGTTTTAGTTAATAATTATCGTTCTACTCAGACAATTCTTGATTGCGCCTATAAAGTTATAAGAAATAATAATCCGGATACTTTAGAAGTAAAGCTTGGAATTAGTAAAAATCTTAAAAAGGCAAGGCAGGTTGAAGAAGTACCAATTGGGTTTATTCATGCCGATCGAGTGGAAAACGAAGCCGAGGCAGTGGCAAGGGAGATTATAAATCTTAAGACACAGAAAAATGGAAAATATCAGTGGAAAGATTTTGCAATTTTGGTCCGGGCAAATAATCATGCTGATCCTTTTATTCGGGCTTTTTCTCGCTTGGGGATTCCTTATCAATTTTTAGGCCCAGGAATGCTTTTTCGTCAAAGCGAAGTTAAAGATTTAATTGCCTATCTTAAGGTTTTGTATAATTTTGAAGATTCGGTAGCGATGTATCGAGTTTTGGCAATGGATTTTTGGGAAATTTCCCCTCGGGATTTGGCGGCTATTTCTAATTTTGCCAAAAAAAATAATTTTTCTTTATTTGAGGCCTGTGAGCAGATTGAAAAAATTTTTGTTTCTCAAAAAACTAAAGAGACGATTAAGAACTTGGTGGGGATGATTCATCGTCATTTAGGCTTGATTAAAAAAGAAACCGCGGGCCAAATCCTTTACTACTTTCTTCAAGATTCAGGCCTTTTGCGAAAACTGGCAGAGTATAAAACCAAAGCCGAAGAGCGTCGGGTTAAAAATATTTCTAAGTTTTTTGATAAATTAAAAACTTATGAGATTGAGCATGAAGATGCTTCTGTTTTTGCAGTTTCTGATTGGATTGATTTGTCTTTGGAGCTAGGAGAGTCACCTTTGGCGGCTGATACAGATTGGGCCGAGGTTGATGCCGTTAATATTTTGACCGTTCATTCAAGTAAAGGTTTGGAATTTCCGGTAGTTTTTTTGGTAAATTTAGTTTCTCAAAGATTTCCTACGGTTGAACGCCGAGAGCAAATTCCCATTCCCGAAGAACTCATTAAAGAAATTTTACCTATTGGCGATTACCACTTAGAAGAAGAACGTCGTCTTTTTTATGTAGGAATGACGAGGGCTAAAGACCGCTTGTTTTTTACTGCAGCCGATTTTTATGGTGAGGGAAAAAGGGAAAGAAAAATTTCTCCTTTTGTTTTTGAAGCTTTGGGGGAGGAAGCAGTTAAAAGCTTGCTTGGTAAAGATAAAAATATTGAAGAAAAACAACTTCCTCTTTTTGGCTTTGGAAAGAAAGAAGAGGAACAGTTGCCAACTCCAAGTTTTAATTTTCCGGTTAACTATCTTTCTTTTTCTCAAATTGATGTATTTAATACCTGCCCTTTGCAATATCGTTACCGTTTTATCCAAAAAATTCCTATTCTTCCTTCAGCCGCTCAAAGTTTTGGCGATTCGGTTCATCGATCTTTGAGAGATTTCTATCAGAAAATAAAGTTTGGAGAAAAACCAACCAAGGACGATTTACTTAAAATTTTGGAAGAAAATTGGATACCTTTAGGTTATGCTAGTCGCGCCCATGAAGAAAAAGCAAAAGAAACAGGAAGGGAAATGCTTTCCAGATTTTATGACGAACTTGTTTTAGAGGTTATCCCCAAAGATTTAGAAAAATCATTTACCATTAAGATTAGCCCTGATCTTAAAATTGGGGGGAAAATTGATCGAGTTGATGAGAAGGAAGGAGTAATTGAAATTATTGATTATAAAACCGGAAAAGTTTTAGATCAAAAAGAGGTTGATAATTCTTTACAAATGACTGTTTATGCTTTAGCGGCTACCGATAAAGAATTTTATAATAAAAAGCCAGAAGAAGTAATTTTGACCTTTTATTTTTTGGAAAACCTGGAGAAAAGATCAACTAAAAGAACAGAAGATCAACTTAAACAGGCAAAAGAGGATTTACTTAAAAAGAAAGAGGAAATTGAAAAAAGTACTTTTGAGCCGACACCCGGGCCCTGGTGTGATTTTTGTGATTTTAAATTAATCTGTGAGGCCTGGTTATGAATTAAATTTTAAGGTTTAGAATGTCGTTACTTTCTTATTATATTTTTGGATAGTTGGATTTTATAATTAATTTTTGGTTTAGTAAAACAAGGGGAATGTTTTAATTAAAGAAGGGAATTTTAGAGAAAAACTTGCTCGCCAATTTTAAAAATGGATTATAGAATTTTGTGAAAGAAAGGGGATATTCAATTTCTTTCCCGCCAAAACTTTTTTTAAAATGGGTAAATCCCTGCCAGGATTTTATTGGAGACCTTTCATCATAAATTCCTTCAAAATCAAAAATTTTGCATCCCTTTCTTTTTGCTAGTTTTATTGCTTTAAAAACTACTAAGTATGACGCAGAAAGTTTTCGTCCTTTGGATGTTGAGGCGGCATAGAAATAATAGGCGGTTTTGTCAAAGATTAGAATTAAAGCCCCGGCTATAGGTTTAGATGATTGCTGATAGGCAAGGAGAAGATAGGCATTTCTACCAAAAGAGCGATAAATACTTCTGATTTCTTTGCCAAAAGGGATCCAAAAACCGCGTTTAAAGGCATTTTCGTGCCAGATTTTAACGAAGGCTTCGATATCTAAAGATTGTTTGACTAAGATTTTTTCTCTTTCCGCCTTTCTAATTTCATATCGACAATCTTTTTTCATTTGTTTTAAAATTTCCTTTTCTGATTTTTTCAAATCTAACCTGAGGGTTTTTGTGGGAGAATAATTTAATTGGATAGCAAAAGCCTTATATTTTTTGGCTAAATTTTCAAGTTCTCCTGTTGAAATTTTTACCCCTGGTCTTTGAATTTTTATAAAGTTGCCAAGGATTGGAAGATGACGGATATAAATTTGAACCCCCTTTTCTTTCTTAACAGTCCAGCCAATTTTTTCCATAAAATGAGCAAATTCAGGAGATTGACGTAGATCTTTCATAAAAAACCTTTATATTGGCAATCTTGACCTAGCCCTTAAAAACAGCCAGCGAATTTTATCGGTTAAATTATAAAGGAAATAAAGATGAGGGTTTAATACCAGGTCATAAGTACCGATAAATTCAATAAGTTTTGGGGCAAAGCCAAGTTTGAAGCGGTGGAAACCATACCAAGGATTTAAAGGAGAAGGATTTGGTCCTGGTGTCCCCCAAAGATCAAAGATTTTGCATTTTTTTCTCTTCCCAAACTGAATTGCCTCCCACATCATCGCATAAGAGGGCATTACTTCTTTATGTTCCCGAGAAGAACCTCCATATGGATAATATAAAATGTTATTAAAAACAAAAAGAACCCAGGAAACGAGAGGTTTTCCTTTATAAGTGGCCAGCAGAAGATGAGCAATTCCTGCAGGATAAAGAGTTTCCCACATCTTTCGGTGATAATCCTTAGTGTGAGAGTAAAATCCTTGTCTTTTGGTAGTTTCAAAAAGAAGTTCTAAGTGAGTTTCGAAGGCTTCGGTTGAGTTGTTTTCTTTAACTTCAACTCCGTATTTTTGAGAAAGACGTAGGTTATAACGAGTTTTAGGATGCATTGCTTTTAAGAGTTCTTCATCGTTTTTTTCAAGATCTAGCCAGAAAGTATATTTTGGGAAATTTGGTTTTCCTGGTCTACATTTGTTTTTTAAAAGGAATTGGTTAATATTTTCGAATCCAGATCCTCTTTGAACCGCCGGTTCCATTTTTACAAAGATAGCATTTTCTTCTCTCCCAATTTTTTCCAAGGCTTGAAGCATTAACTTGTCGGGGAGAGGCCCTCGGGGTAAATAGATTATGGCATATTTAGTATGAGGGAGAGGATGAATTGTTATTTGAAATCCAGATATTAATTTATTTTCTTCAAAAACCCCTAACCTTATTACCTTTTGCCCAATTTTTTTTCTGAATTCTCCCCATTCCCAAGATTGGAGAGGGTGGGAAACCAAAGAATTAAATTTTTCTTTTTCTTCTTCTAGAACTTCGCGAATAATCATTTTCAGTATTCCGTTTCTATAATTTCAAAAAGATTTTTAGGAATTTCCTCGATGAATCTTGAAGGGTAATTTTCAAGGAAAGTACCGAAATATAATCTCTTTCTGGCATAAGAAAGAAATAGTTTTTCTTTTGCCCTAGTTATTGCAACATAACAGAGTCTTCTTTCTTCTTCAAGTTCATAAAGATCAAAAAGAGAACGCGAATGAGGAAATAATCCTTCTTCCATCCCAACAATAAAAACAACCGAAAATTCCAAACCTTTAGCAGCATGAGCAGTCATAAGACTAACTGCATTTTTGGAATCTTTGTTTTTAGGAGAGTTATCAGGCAAGGATTCTTTTTGAATTAAGGAAACATTTTCAAGGAAAGAAATTAAATCGGGGAATTCGCTGGCGACTGAGCGAAGTTCTTTAATGTTTTCTAATCGATAAAAATCTTCCTCAAATTGCGGATTATAAAGTTCAAGATAATTTGTTTCCTTGATGATTCTATCTAAAATCTTTAGCGTATTTATTTTTTTTATTTCTTTCTTTTTTAAGTCTTTAACCAATTCTAAGAATTTTTCAGTCCTTTTTTTTCCTAATTTTTCAATTCTCTTATAAGAAATTATATCATTTTGGTTAACTAGGAAGCGGAGAAAGGCTAAGACGTCCTTGATTTCTTTTCTTTCGTAGAATTTTGTTCCGCCAACTAAGATGTAAGGGATTCCTGCATGCAGGAAGGCTTCTTCGATTACTCTTGATTGGGCGTTAGTTCGGTATAAGACAGCACATTCTTTTAGGGGATAGGATAATTTTTTTATAGTTTTAACGATAAATTGGGCTTCGTCGTTTTCATTTTTGGCTTCATAAATTTTGATATTTTCGCCTTCGGGATTTTTGGTCCAAAGTTTTAGGATTGGGTGGGATTGATTATGCTTTATCACCTCAAAAGCAGCATCCAAAATTTTCTGGGTTGATCGGTAATTTTGTTCAAGATTGATTATTTTTAAATCAGGGAAGTCTTCTTTTAAATACATTAAATTTCGGAAATCTGCTCCTCTGAATCCGTAGATTGATTGACTGGCATCGCCTACTACACAAAGATTGCGGAATTTTTGGGCTAAAAGTTTAGCCAAAACATATTGAACTCGGTTTGTGTCTTGCCATTCATCAATTAAGATATATTGAAAACGATTTTGGTATTTCTCTAGTACTTCTTGGTTATTTTGGAAAAGTTTAACTGTTTCCACTAAAAGATCATCAAAGTCTAAAGCATTTTGATTTTTAAGGAGTTTTTGATAAAGAGGATATACTCTTAATACCTGTTCTTGAAAAGTACCACGGGCAAATTTTGGATATTCTAATGGAGAGATAAGTTCATTTTTGGCCTGAGAGATGGAATTAAGAAAAGCACCTGGGCTGAATGTTTTTTGAGAAATATTAAGTTTTTCCATTGCTTCTTTGATTGTTTCTAGTTGGTCATTTTCGTCAAAGATTACAAAATTAGAAGGAATTCCGATTTTATGACCATCGTTTCGTAAAATTTTGGCGCAAAAAGAATGAAAAGTGCCAGCAAAAGGGGGGTTTAAATTTTGGGTTTCATAATTCATTTTTAAAATTTTGCTAATTCTTTTTTTCATCTCTTCTGCGGCTTTATTGGTAAAGGTTAAAAGGAGGATTTTTTCCGGATTTATTTTCTTTTCAGAGATAAGATAGGCTGCTTTATAGGTTAAAGCACGAGTTTTTCCCGAGCCAGCACCGGCTAAGATAAGCAAAGGGCCTTCTCCATAAAGGACTGCTTCTTGTTGAGAGGGATTTAAAAAAGATATAATATCATTCATGGGCGTTTCCATTTTACCAAAAAAGAGGCTCTTTTTGATCATAGAAATTTTCTTTTTAATTATTTTTTTTCTTTTTTCTTCTGCTTTTAGTTTTTTTTATTTTTATCAAGGAAAAGAGAAAGTAAATCTTCTTCTTTTGGGCGAATCAGGCCCTGGACGCGAAGGGGCAACATTAACGGATACGATGATATTTGCTTCTGTTTCTAAAAAGGGAATTATTCTTCTTTCTATTCCTCGGGACATTTGGTATCAACCCCTTCAGACAAAGATTAATTCTCTAAATTTCTATGGAGGATTACCCTTGGTCAAAAGGGTGGTTGAAGAAATTTTAGGGCAAAAAATAGACATGGTTTTTTTAGTCGATTTTGATTCTTTTGTAGAATTTATTGATGTTTTAGGGGGGATAGATATATATGTGGAAAGAGCCTTTGATGATTTTAAGTATCCAATCCCCGGCAAAGAAAACGACCTTTGTAATGGAGACAAAAGTTTCTCCTGCCGATACGAACATATTCATTTTGATTCAGGCTGGCAGCATATGGACGGAGAAACAACTTTAAAGTTTGTTCGTTCACGTCAAGCCGAAGGGGAAGAAGGAACAGATTTTGCGCGTTCTCTCCGCCAGCAGAAGGTGATTGAGGCTGTTAAATCGAAAATTTTTTCTTTTAGTTTTTTGCTTGATTATCAAAAGATTTCTTCTATTTTGAAAATTTTTAGAGAGAAAATCAAAAAGGATATTGGCTCAGTAAATGATTTGTTTTCTTTAGGGAAAATATTGATTTATCCTTCCTCGAGAAAGGCAAGTTCTTTTGTTTTAGAAGGTAAAGATTCCTCTGGAGAGTTTTTATATCATCCAAAATTTCATTATTCAGGGCAGTGGGTTCTTTTACCTGTTGGCGGAAACTGGGAGAAAATTCAAAAATTTGTTTCCTCAATTTTATAGATTTTAGTTTTCCCGCTTTTAAAAATAATTTTCCCAATTTTAGAGAATTTTTCTTCTGAAATTTTATATTTTTCTCTTTCTTTGCTACCAATGAAAATATAAGAGATATTGTATTTTTTTAATAGCGCTAAAGTTTGGTTTTTATCATTTGTTTCGTAAATTGTTTGAACTTCACTTGCTCTTTTTCCTGGTTCTTCAAAACCCCCTCGCCAAAGCCATTCGTGAACTAACCATCCTTGGATTGTTGGCAGTCCTGTTAAAGAAGAAACGCGATTAAATAGAGTGTAGCTGTCACCTGCTGCCTCAAGAACTTTTGGTTGGCCATTTATGTTTTTTTTAAGCCAAAGAATTGCTTGGTAATCATCAGGAGATGAATTTTTAAGGAAGGAGATTCCGTTTAACCCTTGGTATTTTCTTAAACCTTCGTAGTAGGAAAGAATCGCAAAACGGGGATAAATTCCTAAAATGAAAAAGAGAAAGAATAAAATAACAAAAGAATAGAAAATTTTCAAGGCCTTGTTTTTAATTTTTTTCAATATTTTGTAAATAATGTAGAAGGTACTTAGATAAAACATTACAAATGCTTGATAAGTAAATTTAAACATGGTGTTTGCTCTTTGATAAGAATGGATATAAATGTCTTTAAAATAAAAAACTTCAGGGAAGAGGATTAGAAACCAAGAAAAAGCAAAAATGGTGGCGATGAGGATTTCTGTTTTTTGGAAACCCCCTTTTTCTTTTACCACTTTAATTAAATAAACTAAAAAACTTAAAGTTAAAAATAAAGGGAACCCCCAAAGAACCAAAAGCATCCAAAAAGGGGAATGAAAATCTGTTAACCTTATTCCTTGAGTAAGATTTTTAAAATTAAGGTGAAAGGGTAAGGCAAAAATTAGCGAACCGGCAAAAACGGGAAAGACTAAGGAAATGGTTTTGGTAATTGTTTTTAGAGAGAAACGATTTTTTAAGTAATTAAAAACTAAGATAAGAAGGCTAAACAAAAGAGTATAAATGGCAAAATCCCAGGCGTTAGTCATATAAAATATAGCCAGAAGAAGAGATAAAAAAAGGAAAGATGGCCAAAAAACTTTTTCTGAATTTTCGAAAATAATTGCCAGAATTAGGCCTAAAAAGAGCAAGACATTGGGGAGATTTAAAAGATGACCATGGAGATCGGCAACAACGAAACTATAGATTGGGAATTCATGAATAGTGTTATCGGCGGCCCCAAATTTTTCGACAATAAAACGAGTGGCATCAGGATACCAATAGCCTTTATAGTTGCCATGGTTTATTAAATACCAGAGGGGGTGCAAGTTGCCGCCGAGGGTGAGCAAAAAGGCAGTCAATAGCCCGATAATTAGCGATAATTTTTGGTTTTCTTTTTTTGAGTTTAGAAAAACAAGATTTGCGCCTATTGAAAATGAAGCGCTGAAACTTAAGGCAAATAGACTGGCAATTAGCAGATTATAAGTAATTGCTGAATCAATAGTGGAAAGTTTGGTTAGGACTGCAGAAACTAGGTGGCCAAAGTAGTAATAATTTATACTTTCTCCAGCAAACCACATATCCTGAGGCGGGAAGTATTTACTTCTAAGAATTGAATTAACAAAGCCAAAATCCATAAATTTTTCCAATCCTTCAATATTTGGTTGAAATCCGCGGATACAAGACCAGAAATTTAAGGTTAGCAAAAAAATTATTTCCTCAAGGACAATAGTTTGCCATTGATTTTTAATTTTTTGGGAGAACTCTTTTTTGAAAATTTTGATAATTAAAAGATTGGGAAACAGCAAGACAATGATAATAAGTAAAACCGAGGAAAAAGAAAATGGCAAAATTTTTAAACTCCCCAAAAGCCAGGTTAAATAACTAACCATTAAAACCGCAATTATTTTTGAAAATCCATATCCTGAGTCAAAAAAATTTTTAAAGAACCACCAGGTTAAAGGAAAAAAGATTATTCCCAATCCAAAAAGTAAAAACCACCAATAAAAAATTAAAAAAAAGTCATTTGTCATAAGAAAGAATGTTTTTTAAGGTTTGGCTTGAAAAATGGCGAGTATTTTTAAAAATTATGACTTTTGGATGGTCATAGACTTGAAAGGTTTCTTCGCTTTTATCATCGTTTATGGTTAGACCAAAAAGATTAGGGTAAGAAGAAAATTCGGCAATTTGACTGTAGCCTAATTGGCCTGAAAACAAAAGTTTGTAATAACGACTAGTTATAGGATATTTTTCCGGAAGATTTATTAAGGTTCCGTAAAGGCGGCGGCTGTTTACGATAATATAGTCTGCCTGAGAGAGTTTTTCTGAATAATAGTTAATTTTTTGAACTCCGTCTGAGTCATAAATGGTTAATTGTTCAATTTTGTATTGATTTGGGTGAAAAGGAGGAATTTCTATTGGTAAACTGTCATCCCAATGTTCAGTTAGTAATTTTTCTCCTTTAGGGATATTTTGATAAATCCAGCGTGAGGCAGTTATTCTTGTTGATTCTTTAGCATAAATTGAGAAAAAGGAAATTGCCCAAAAAAAAGTAGTAGTTGCCCCCAGGAAAATTAGGATTTTTCCTGCTTTGGGGAAATGTTTTCCAATTTCGTCTATGAACCAGGAAGAAGAAATTATTAAAAATGGCAAAACAGGGAGCATGTAACGGATAAATTTAGTGTGCCATGAGCCAACATAAAGAAAATAGGAAATGGGGAAGGAAAGAAAAACGAGAAGTTTTTTGTTGCCATTTTTAATGGTCTTTATAAGGATAAGAATCGTCCCTAGAATTCCTAAAAAGGCAATTGGCCCCATTTGCCAAAAAAAATTTTTAATTTGGAAAAGATAAGGAAGAGTTTTCTCGAATTGGAGAGTATAAACTACTCTTAGTTTGCCTGTGGCAACACCTGATTCATAAATCATTGATTCCCAAAATTTAGGGAAGTCTAAAAAAACATAAGGAGAAAAAAAGGAAAAGACCACAAAAGCTAAAAAAAGAGAAAATAAAAATTTTAAATGGTTTTTTAAGTATTTAAAGTGATAAAGAAAATGGGCAGCTGAAGGAATTATCAAAAAAGCAAGAGATGATATTTTGGTTGCTGTTGCTAATCCCAGAATGGTCCCTATTTTAAAATAATTTTTGATTAGCGGTTTCTCGATTATTTCAAAAGTAAAATTTAAAACTAGGAAAAGCCAAAAAACAAGCATACTTTCGGTTACGCCAAAATGGGCGGTTTGGATAAGAGAAGGGCAAAAGGCAACTAAAAATGCTGATAAAAGGCCAATTTTCTCATTCCAAATTCTCTTGGATAAAAGAAATACCAGCAAAATGGTAAAGGTTGAAAGAAGAGCAGAGACACTTCGGCCAATAAGATTAATATGGGCCCAATTGGAAATCCAATTTTTATCTCTAGTTATTAGGAACAAAAAATCGCCAATTGCTCGATAAAGATAAATTGGAAAACTGCCATAGGCAAAAAATTTTGGGTTTAACTGGTCAAAAAAATGGATTCGAGAAACGGCAAGAGCAATATTTCTCTCATCGGGATGAAAGAAATGACCTTCGTCCCAGTTTAAATTATAAAAGCGCAAGAAACCACCAGAAACAGTAATAATTAGTAATAAGTAGAGTGATTTTGATTTAAGGGGTTTAAAAATTTTCAATCTCATTGGCAATTTTTTCTCCTTCTTCAATAGCGTAGTTTATTCCCCTATCCCAGGGGTAAATTTGCTGCATATTTGCAAGATAGACATTTGGAATTGGAGTTTTATGGGGGAGGATAATTTTTGAATACTCCAAGGGTATTAAAGGTTGAGCATTGGGAGCAGTAAATAACAAATAGTAGATAGTAAATTTGGAGAAATCAAATCGGGGGTTGATTTTTTGAAGATAAGGAAGGAATTTTTTAAAAATTTCTTCTTTTCCCATTTTAAAGTAAGGGTGATTTTGGGGATAATAGCCGCCAAGGTAGACAATATAGTTTCCCCCATAGTGTTTTTTATCAATAAAATTTGTATGTTCCACAAGAGCAACAAAAGGAAAGTTTTTCTCATTGATGCTTAGCCAGTAGGTATTGTCGGTTAGAAATTGTTTTTTTAAAACTAAGATCAAGTTTAAAGCGCCAAACATTTCAAAACTTTTAAGAATTCTTGCCCATTTTTCTATTTTATCATGGTCTTTACTTAAAAAATTTTTGCTTTTTTGGATAATTTTATAAAATTCTGAATTAGGAACAGTAACAATAATTTTGTTAAAATGATTCAAATCATTTAAACTAGAGATTTGCCTGTTTAATTTGATTTCTCCATCATTTTCTTTTATTTTTTTGATTAACGCATTAATAAGGGTTTGAAATCCACCCTCAAGATATCCTAGTTTCTGGCTTCTTTTTTTAATTCTTGCCCAAAACCAAGACATAGAAATTTTTGGGGCACTATTGCCAAATTTTGCTTTAAGTAAAGGCTCCCATAAAATCTTATAGGGTTTTTCTCCATAGTATTTTTTTAACCATTCCTGAGCAGAGATATTTTCAAATTTTTTCCAGTTTTTGGTTGTTTTAAGATAGAAAGTGGCAAATCCGGCTTGGAGTTTTTCTTTGAAAGAAAGAAAAGGGAAGTTTAAAAGAGATAAAGGAGAATCAAATTGGGAAATCTTTTTTTGGTAAAAAATCGAAGTTTTTGGTTTTAGGTAAAAAAGTTTCCTTGAAAGATTAAGCTCGGAAATTAGTTTTTTTGCTTCTTCGTCTGAAGGAAAAAGATGATGGTAAAAATATTCTAAATACCAGCGCCAATTTTTTTCTCGGAAACCGGCGGCTATTCCTCCTGGGGATTTTCCTTTTTCAAAAATAAAAACTTTATGTTTTTTTTGGGATAGTTTATAAGCCGCAGTTAAACCAGTAAAACCGGCGCCAATAATAGCAATTTCCATAAATTATATTTTAGCATTTGGGGAAAGTGATTAGAAAATAAGAATTATTGCCAGCCCAAGGAGTAAAGTGGTAATTCCTCCAAAGAGAATTCCTAAAGTGGGAGTTAAAAAGCCGGCAGAGGGAAGTTGGGGTGAGGTTGGAGTTGGGGTGGGAGTGGTTGGTCGTGGAGTGGGAGTTGGAGTCGAAGTTGGTCTGGGGGTTGGAGTTGGAGTTGGAGTGGGAGTTGAAGTTGGTCTTGGAGTTGGAGTTGGGGTTGGTCTTGGAGTTGGAGTTGGGGTAGATTCTACTGGACCGAGAGGAGGGGGGGGGCAAATACAGTCTTCATCAAGGGGGCAATCTTCGTTATAACAAATTAATACTTGGCTACAGACTTGGCCAGGCGGACAGGGTGTTCCGCATTTTAACCCTTCTTGACAATCGGTGTCTTTTGAGCAACCTTCTCGACAACCTTTTTTTTCTATGGATATTTCGAATAATTTGGTGCATTGAGGAGCTGGTGTTTCTTCGTAAACTGCAGGGGCTGGTTGGGGGACAGTTGGGGCTATTGGTTGTTTTTTTGTTTGGTAAAGTTTTAAAGCGGTAAAAATGGCAACCGATGTTAAAATCAACGTAGCAAAAGAAATCAAAACTAAATGCCAACTTTCTTTTATTTTTTCCATTTTTTATTTCCAGCCTGAGTTTTGGTTATAAACCATTGCTTCAATTTTGTATTTTCCTGATTTTCCAAATGTATAGGTGATATAAAACTCTCCATTTTGGTTTTTGATTGTTGTTTCTTGCCAAGCGCCAACCTGACCATCGACTGTTATCCTAAAGCGAGCCTTGGTGATCTTTTGATTGTTTGTTGCTGATCCTTTAGTGGCAAGATAATAATTTTGGTCGGGTTTTAGAAATGGCTCTGCAACTTCTTTCCAATCAGTTTCGTAAATTTTGACATATTCACATTTGACTGTTATAGGGGGGGTTGGGGTTGGAGAAAGAGAAGGAATTGTTCCGCTAACAAATCTTACTTTTAGATTATCTCGACAATCATCTTTGTCTTCATCTTTGTCTTTGCCAACAAAGGTTTTAACGATAAGAGTTCCTCCGACTTTACCGCCATTAAATTTGTTGAATAAATCATTTAAGTTAATGACGTATATTCCTCCCTGGGTTTTTTGAACGGTAAAATCATGTCTGCAGTTTTTATCACACCCACAAAAACCGTCATAGGCCAAAAAACCATTCCCATAATTGCAATTATCAGTATTTACATAATTTGGTGAATATTCAGCCCAGCGATAGATCCCTTGAGGAAGGGGGCCTTGGTTGTCCATAAAAGAGGCAAATTTGAAAAGATAAATACCATTTTCTTGGGGGAATTGATCAATTTTTAAGTATTTATTAGTTTCCGCTGGGTTGCTTCCTGAGCCTTCACTCCAGCCCTGAAGGGTTAAAACTTTAGTTGCCATTTCACCTCCAGTTATACCTCCACAAGTAACTGTTGCCTTTTCTCTTATTTCTTGTCTTTGTTGGGTTAAATAAACAGCCAAGGGGATTGAGGCAAGGAGAAAAAATACACCAACTGAAGCCAAAATTATTTGCTTTTTAGACAGTCTTTTTGGCGGTTTTTTTAAAGATATTTCTTCCGGGTTTTTTAATTGGGCAGGAGGAGGAATACCCGGCGGAGGTTCTGGAGGTGGTGCACCTGGAGCAGGAACAATAACTTCTTCCTTTTTATCATCTTGCGGTTGACTTGGATTGTTAGGCAAATCGTTCATGATTTAGTTTTCCCATAAATTAAACTTAAAAAAAATAGACCTCCAAAGAGAAGGACTATTCCCATTGTAAAGAGGAGAAAGGTTGGTGTCAAGTAGCCAGAAGTAGGAATGCCGCTTTCTGTTGAGGGTCGAGAAGTTCGTGGAGAGGGAGTAGGAGAAGAGGTAGCGACAGGAGTGGGAGTTAAGGTTAGAGTAGGTGTTGGAGTTAGAGTGGCTGAGGGGCTGGCGGTAAAAGCCGGGAGGGTATTTTCGCCGGCAGCCAAAACAGTAAAGGTTCTGGAAATTGTTTTTCCTCCATAACTAACTTTAATAGTATGGGTTCCTGGTGCGAGGTCCTCTGGAGGAATAAAATTCCATTCTCCATTTTTATTTGTTTTGACGGTTCCTGTATAAATTGGTGATTCAATGGTAATCTGGAGAGTTTGGTTTGCAGGACCACTTCCTATAATTTCTGGTCTTGAGGTGGCAACTTTTTCGTTTTGCTCCGGGCTTATTATGGTTATTTGATTTGGACTGGCTCCTCCTGTGGAAATAGGAATTTCTTCAAAAGGGAATTTAGAGGAAGGAGTCGCCTGATTTTCGGATTGACTGGGAGTGGAGGTAGGAAGTAAGGGCGTTTTTTCATTTGATTGTAAAGAGGAAGTTTGTCGAAAATCGTAGTTTCTCCCTAAAGTAATTTCTGGAATAGGGTTGTCATTTTTAGTGGTAGTTATTATGGTTGATGCCCCCAAAGAGGCTCCTTGAACAAAAATCTCTAAAATTTGGGCTTCTTTATCGTAGGTTGCATAGTTTGAAAGATTAGAAGATAAAGCGGTGTTTAAGGGGATAACGAAACTTCCTGAAGAGCGAACCAGCGTTGATTGAGGAGTTGTGTTGGTAAGGCTTAAATAAACAATTACTCCTTCTGCTGGGGTACCGTCTTGTTTGAGAATTATACCCGAGACAACATCGCTTGGGGGAGGGGTTCCGGGGATGACTGGGGCGGTAGTTACCTCATAAGGTTTCCCGGAATTATCAAAAATTTTTCCTCCTGAACTAATTTTGAAAAAATAAATAGTTTTTGGCTTTAGATTTTTTAAAGTCACATGATGAGTTTGGAAGTTACCGGTACTGCCAGATACTTGATCTCGATCGTCGGCAAAGGTTTGTCCCAAAGAAGGCGTTTCCCCAAATTGGACAAATCCGCTTGTTTCTTTATCAGTAATCCAAGAAACGGTAAAGGAAGAAGAAGAAATATTGGTAATTTTTACTTGGTTAGGAGTAATTTCTGGAGAGGCTCTTAAAAGAAATACTTGGTTGTTTTTAATAAGGAACACCCCACTAAAAATACCAATGACTAAAAAGAAAATTGCCAAAATTGTTGGAATTCTTTTTTCTTTATTAAACATTTTTACATCCCCTCAGTTTCAGTTATAGTAGGTGTCTCGGATTCTGCTTCTGCAATAGTAGGTGTTGGTGTCGGCATTAAGGTTGGAGTTTTAGTCGGCGTGGAAGTTGGCGTTGGCAAAATGAATTCTTCTTCTTTTATCTGAAGACGTTTTGAGAGATTTTCTAAAGTTTCCATATCAACTTGAGGATTAAGAGGCGTAAGCTGCTCTTGAACATTTTTTGGAATTTCTACCTTATTAAAGGCACGATAGACGTCAAAGCCAATCCAGGTTAAGATAGTAATGGCAGTTAAGATGGCAATATAAAATAAGTTTTTTGAAAATTTTGATTCTTTCATAGTTTATTCTAAGAAATAAAATTTTCCTGAAATATTTAGGTTTATAGCTTCTGTTTCTCCACCCTCTGTACTTTCTTTTTTGGAAAAAGACGAGGAATCAATAGTAATAATTCTTCTCAGTTGGTTTAAGGAATCAAGGAATTTTTCTAAATCTTCAAAATTTCCGTTTAAAGAAAGGGAAAAAGATAAATTTTGAAGAGAGGAGGTTTTCTTTGTCTCTTTTTTTGTAGGATCTTTGCCAAGAAGAACAGAAGGCTCAAAGGAAAGGGAATTGATAGTAAGGTTATTCTTTTGGGCTAAAGTTTCAAACTGGAGAGTTACTTGAGAAAGAGAAGGAGTTGGGGGGATGACTTCGTCAATTAAGGGTAAGTACGGTTCGGCAAGAGTATAATTTGATTGGGCAGAGGAAAGGGTGTTGATCTTTTTTTGTAATTGATTATTGATTTCTTTTTGGGTTTGGATTTCTCTATATAAAGAAACTATAGTAATGAGTGTGGGTCTTATGGCAAAAACAGCAAAAAAAGAGACAGATAAAAGAGTTAAGATCAAGCCGGTGTAGACAACCGTTTCTTTTTTTTGATAAATTTTTGGAATTTCTTTAAAATAGCGACTATAGCGATGATATTCAGTTAAGGTTCTGGGTATCATTTTTGTTTTATCCCTCCAGGTAAATATTTTGCGGTTAAACTAAATTTAATTCCTATTTCCTCAGGCTTTTTAAAAATACTTGAGAGATTAACATCGGTAAATTCTGGCGAATTAGAAAAACCAGCGACAAAACCTCCAAGCCCTTCTTCTGAAAGTGCTAATCCGTTTATTTTTATTTCCTTCGTTTCCTTTTCGTAATTTAAAGTGGAGAAAATAATATCCCCAGGAGTAAAAGAAGAAATAGTAGAAATTATTGAGGTAATTTTGACTTGATCTTTTTCAAGTTCCTTTATCTTCGAAATTTTTTCCTGAAAAGATTTAAATTCTTTTTCAAAACCTGAATAAGAATTTATAATTGCTTGTTTTTGTTTAATTTGCTCATAAAGATTAGTAAGATCTCGATCTAATTTAAAACGAGAGATAAAAGCGATAATAACCACTAATTCGGTAAAAATAACGATCCATCTACCAACTGAAAGAAGCCAAAGTAAAAATTTACCTAAAGGTTTCTTTTCAAATTCTTCCTTTGGTATGAGATTAATTTCTTTGTTGGGCATGGTTTAGTTTAAGTATATTTTATTAGGAGAGAGTTTGTCAAAGGGTATTTTGAGAATTAACTTTCTTTTTCTTTTTTGGTTTTTTTCCTTTTGATTTCTTTATTTCCTTTTTCTTCAATTAATTTTGCCAATCTTGACTTTAGCCTTGCGGCTTTATTTTTATGAATTATTTTCTTTTTAGCTGCTTGATCAAGAAGGCTTGAAGCTTTTCTGAATGCTTCTTGGCTTTTTTTCTTTCTCGCCAAAGAAACCGCCCTTTTAAGGTTTTTTTTGACCAAAATATTTATTTTGGCTCTTCGGCGATCTTTTCTTAAGGCTTTTTTAGCGCTTTTAGTTTGTGGCATTTTGGGATAAAATATATCACAACTTGGGAGTTTTGCCAAGATGGTAAAAAATATTTTAAATAAAGGGAAAATAATTTTCTTAAGAAAACAAAAAAGTATTTTGTCGGCCGCTCTTTTTATAATGGCTACCGTTTTTCTCTCTCGGATTTTAGGGCTTTTAAGAGATAGGCTTTTGGCAGGTAAATTTTTTGGTGGCAACGAATGGCAACTGGATGTTTATTTTGCCGCTTTTAGATTTCCAGATATGATTTTTCAACTTTTAGTTATTGGGGCGCTTTCGGCGGCTTTTATTCCTGTTTTTAGTGAATATCTGGAAAAAGATAAAAAAGAGGCTTCTTTGGTGGCTTCTTCAATTATTAACATTGTCTTAATCCTTTTTTTAATTTTGGGATCCCTAATTTTTATTTTTGCCCCCTATTTTTGCAAAATTATTGCTCCTTCTTTTTCTCCGGAAAAAATTGTTTTAATGTCTTATTTAACAAGAATTATGCTTTTTGCTCAATTTTTTTTCTGCATTTCAAATTTTTTTACTGGAATTATTCAGTCTAATCAGCGTTTTTTAGTTCCGGCTTTGGCGCCGGTTGTTTATAATTTTGGAATTATTTTGGGGATAATTTTTTTAACTCCCTTTTTGGGAATTTATGGGCCAACATTTGGGGTAGTTTTGGGTGCCTTTTTACATCTTTTAGTTCAATTTCCTTTGGTTTTAAAACTTGAATTTTCTTATTCTCCCTGGACATGGGCCTTTTTTCATCCTGGAGTAAGAGAAATTGTTAAATTAATGATTCCCCGGAGTCTGGCTTTAGCGGTTTCGCAGATAGAAGCTACCTTGGCCGTTTTTTTAGCCACCTCTCTTTCCTCCGGGTCTTTGACGATTTTTTATTTTGCCCAGCATTTGATGAATCTGCCTGTTGGCCTTTTTGGAGCCACCATTGGTCAAGCAGCTTTGCCTTCTCTTTCTCAAAATATTTCAAGAAAAGATTGGCAAGAATTTAAGAAAACTTTTTTATCATCCCTTTTCCAGGTTCTTTATTTAGTTTTTCCCGCTTCGGCTATTCTTTTGGTTTTGCGTATTCCTATTGTAAGACTTGTTTTTGGAACTAAAAATTTTCCTTGGCAGGCTACTCTTTTGACAGGAAAAACTTTGGCTTTTTTTACTTTTGCCATCCTTAGCCAAAGTGCGATTCAAGTTTTAGTTAGGGGGTTTTATGCTCTTCGCGATACCAAAATTCCTCTTTTTATTGGATTGATAGGGGTGGCAATTAACATTTTTTTAAGTGTTACTTTTGTTTTTTATTTTAAATTTGGAGTTTTGGGATTGGCAGCTGCAGTTTCCTTGGCGAGTTTGGTTCATGCTTTTTTACTTTTTTGGATTTTAGAAAGGAAAATTGGGGGATTTAAAAAGAAAGAGGTTTTTATCCCCTTTTTAAAAATAGGTATTGCTACTTTCGTAACGGCTTGTTTTCTTTGGTTTCCAATGAGGGTTTTAGATAAGTTTATTCTTGATACTACAAGAACTGCCAATTTAATTATTTTAACCATTATTGCCTCTCTTTTAGGGTTAGGAGTATATTTATTTCTTTCTTTTCTTTTAAAAATTGAGGAATTTAAAATTTTTGTTGATCTTCTAAAGAAAATTGGTCAATGGCGAAAGATCCTTTCTGAGTCAGAGGAGATGATTGATTCCGTGAGATCTCCGCAAGGATAATTTTTCTTTGTTTAATTTTAAGTTTGGGTATCTAAACCATTTACCTTTTGAAAAATCCTCTTGACAAATTTTAGCAGTCATGGTATAAAAGTGCTAAGATAAAAGGAGGTTTTTGGGAAAATGTCTGACTTAACTGAAAGACAAGCAAAAATATTAAAGGCGATTATAGAAGAATATATTGAAACGGCCGAACCTGTTGGGTCAGAAACCTTAGAAAAAAAATATTCTTTGGGAGTCTCTCCAGCGACGATTAGGAATGAAATGGTGAGATTGACCACAGAAGGGTTTCTTCGTCAACCTTATACCTCTGCTGGAAGGATTCCCACTTCATTGGGCTTTAAATTTTATATTAATTCCTTAATGGAGGAAAAGAAACTTTCGGTAGTTGATGAAGTTTCCGCAAAAGAGGCAATCTGGGATTATCGATTTGAATTTGACAAGTTAATGCGAGAGACAACGCGGGTATTGGCTCAAAGAACTAAAAATTTAGCCGTTGCCGCTACTAATGAGGGGGAAATTTTTTCATCGGGTTATGCCAATATTTTGGATATGCCCGAATTTTTTGATATTGATGTGACCAAAAGCGTTTTGCAACTTCTTGATGAATTCGAGAGATTAGAAAATCTTTTTAATAAAGTTTTAGGCGATGATCCTGTTCATATCCTTTTAGGAGATGAAATTGGGGAAGAATATCTTAAATCTTGCGGACTAGTTTTTACCCATTTTCAGACAGGAAGCAAGTACGCAGGAACTTTAGGGGTAATTGGCCCTTGCAGAATTAACTATTCAGAGGTTATTCCTTTAGTTCGCTATTTTGGTAACTTAATTTCAGAAATTGGAAGGGGATGGTAAGATGGGTAAGAAAGATCAAGAGAAGATAAAGGAACTTGAAGAGAAGATAAAGGAACTTGAGGGATTTTGGAAGAGGGCGTTGGCTGATTATCAAAATTTAGAAAAAAGAGTTGAGGGAGAAAGAGAAGATTTTGTTAAATTTGCCAATTCTCAATTAATCTTAAAAATTTTGCCGGCAATTGATAGTTTAGAAAAAGCAGAGGATTATTTAAATGATGAGGGTTTGGCTTTAGCCGTAAGGCAATTAAAAGACGCTCTTTTTTCTGCGGGGTTGGAGAGAATTGAAGTAAAAGGGAGAGACTTTAATCCTGAGGAAATGGAATGCGTGGAGGTAGGAGAGGGAGAAGAAGGGAAGGTTTTAGAGGAGGTAAGGGCAGGTTATAAATTTGGCGGTAGGGTTTTAAGAGTGGCTCAGGTTAAGGTAGGCAAAAGAAAAATTGATAAAAAATCAGAAGAGAAGGCAAAAAAAGAATTGCAGAAAGGAGATTATCTATGAAACCAATAGGAATTGATTTAGGAACCACTAATTCTTGTTGTGCGGTTATGGAAGGCGGAAAACCAAAGGTTATTTTTTCCGCCGAAGGCCGCAATGTTTTTCCGTCGGTGGTTGATCCGATTAAGAATTTAGTGGGTGATATTGCTAAAAGACAGATGATTATCAATCCTAAATCGACCATCTATTCAGTTAAGAGATTAATGGGGCGAAGATTTAAAGACGAATCTGTCCAGTATGATATTAAATTACTTCCTTACAAAGTTTCTGAAGGTCGAGATGGGATGGCGGTAGTGGAGGTTGAGGGGCGGACCTTTACTCCTCAGGAAATCTCCGCTAAGATTCTTCAAAAAATTAAGACCGATGCCGAATCTTATCTTGGGGGAAAAGTTACCCAAGCAGTAATTACTGTTCCTGCTTATTTTGATGATTCCCAAAGACAGGCAACCAAGCAGGCAGGAGAAATTGCCGGACTTGAAGTTTTGCGAATTATTAATGAGCCCACGGCTGCTGCCTTGGCTTACGGTCTTGATAAAAAAGGAGCCCAGACAATTGCTGTTTATGATTTAGGAGGGGGGACTTTTGATATTTCAATTTTGGAGTTAGGGGAAGGAGTTTATGAGGTTAAGGCAACCAATGGTGATACCCATCTTGGTGGAGATGATTTTGACCAAAAAATCATCGATTTTCTTGCTGATGAGTTTAAAAAAGAACACAATATTGATCTAAGAAAAGACCCTCAGGCTCTCCAGCGACTTCGCGATGCCGCCGAGAAGGCAAAAATTGAACTTTCTTCGGCTCAGGAGACAGAAATAAATCTTCCTTTTATCACTCAAGGTCCGGCCGGTCCACTTCATTTAGTCCAAAAACTAACCCGGGCAAAACTTGAACAATTGGTTGATGATTTGATTCAAAGGACGATAAAGCCGGTGGAACTTTGTCTTAAAGATGCTAAAAAGAAGGTTTCTGATATTGATGAGGTGATTTTGGTTGGGGGAATGACAAGAATGCCAAAGGTCTATGAGACAGTTAAGAAATTCTTTGGTAAAGAACCAAATAGGTCTGTTAATCCTGATGAGGTAGTGGCGGTGGGGGCAGCAATTCAGGCAGGGGTTTTATCTGGCGAAGTGAAAGATGTGCTTTTATTGGACGTTACTCCTTTGACTTTGGGGATTGAGACTTTAGGAGGAGTAGCTACTCCTTTAATTCCTAGAAATACCACTATTCCTACTTCAAAAACTCAGATTTTTTCAACTGCCTCAGATAATCAAACCCAAGTTGAAATAAATGTTTTGCAGGGAGAGCGGCCGATGGCTCAAGATAATAAATCCTTGGGAAGATTTATTTTAGATGGTATTCCCCCAGCGCCAAGAGGAGTCCCTCAAATTGAGGTTACTTTTGATATTGATGCCAATGGTATTTTAAATGTTACCGCAAAAGATAAAGCAACTGGCAAATCCCAATCAATAAAAATTACCGGTTCAACCGGGCTTTCTAAAGAAGAAATAGAAAAAATGACAAAGGAAGCAGAATTGCACGCCGAGGAAGATAGGAGAAGAAGAGAGACTATTGAGGCAAGAAATATAGCCGATAATTTAGTTTATACTGCTGAAAAAACCTTAAAAGATGTTGGTGATAAAGTTAAACCTGAGGATAAGGAAAAGGTAGAGACAGAAATCAAAAATCTAAAAAGCATTTTAGAAAAAAGCGAGGCAACAAAAGAAGAGATTGAGGAGGCAGCTAGAAGGCTTTCTGATGAACTTCAAAAAGTTGGGGCAGCAATGTATACCTCTTCGCAAACAGCAACAGATCAGGAATCACCAAAAACCGAAGAAACAAAAGACGAGAAAAAAGAGGCCGAAGAAGGAGAAGTATTAGACTAAAAATTAAAAAAATAAAAAAATGAGAAGAAAAGCCGCGTTTGCCGCGGTTTAATTTTGCTAAAATAAAATATATGCAACCAAAACGCGATTATTATGATGTTTTAGGAATTTCCAGGAATGCCTCTGAGGAGGAAATCAAGCGGGCCTATCGGAAATTGGCTTTAGAATGGCATCCTGATAGAAATAAATCTCCTGAGGCAGAAAAAAAGTTTAAGGAGATAAATGAGGCATACGAAGTTTTATCAGATCCGGAGAAGAGGTCCGCTTATGATCAATTTGGTCATGCCGCTTTTGAACCTGGAGGAATGGGAGCGGGAGGGTTTTCTGGTGGGCCATTTGGAGAAGGGTATACTAGGACTTACCGCCAAGGGCCATTTACTTTTACTTATACTACTTTTGGTAGAGAGTCGCCTTTTGAAGGTTTTGGATTTGATTTTTCTGATCCGTTTGAAATTTTTGAGCAGTTTTTTGGAACTTCCTCTCCATTTGGGAAACGCCAAAAAATTCCCCGTTATGGGCTGACTTTAGATTTTATGGAGGCAGCCAAGGGTTGCGAAAAAGAGATAATGGTTGGGGGAAGGAGGAGAAAAATAAAAATTCCTGCCGGGGTTGATGATGGTTCAAGGATTAATTTTGGCGATTTTTATGTGACTATTAATGTTTCTCCCCATCCAATTTTTAAAAGAGATGGATCAGATGTTTACGTTGACGTTTTGGTTCCTTTTACCCTGGCGATTTTAGGAGGAATGGTGGAGGTTCCAACAATTGATGGGAATTTAAAATTAAGAATTCGGCCTGGGACTCAGCCAGGAACTTTGGTTAGACTTAGGGGTCGGGGAATAAAGCATCTTCGAGGTTCTGGTCGGGGAGATCAGTATGTTCGCTTAATAGTGACTTTACCTGAAAAATTAACCGAAGAACAGAAAGAACTCCTGAAAAAATTTGACCAAATTTCTAGATATTGAGGTCAGACCTCCTCGGAGGTCAGACCTGGTTTTGAGATTGGTTTTGGAACTCACATTTTATTTGACTTCATTTAATCTTCGTGATAAACTTCTAAATTAGGAGGTTTAATTGATTTTTGCTGAGGTGGGAAGAACCCACCTTTTTAGATAAAAAATTAAAAATTTATGCCTTACATATCAAGAAGCGAATTTGCCGTTGCTCTTTCTCAGGTTGCAAATGAGCGTGGAATTAAACCTGAGGTTGTTTTGGAAACCATAAAAGCGGCGATTTTAGCCGCTTATCGTCGTGATGCCCGCGAAAGGGGTTTGGCAGTTTCCGAGGAAGAATTGGAGGTTGAGGTTGATCCAAAAACTGGCGAGGCAAGGATTTTTCAAAAAGAAGAGGAAGGAAGAAAAGATATTACTCCTCCGGGCTTTGGGCGAATTGCCGCCCAAACAGCCAAACAGGTTATTTTGCAAAAAATTCGTGAAGCGGAAAAGAATGCGATTCTTGAGGAATTTTCAGGGAGAGTGGGAAACATTATTTCCGGGATTATCCTTCGGTTTGATGGTCCAAATATATTAGTGGAGATAGGGAAAGCAGAGGCAATTATGCCTCCTCAGGAGCAGGTTAAATCAGAAAACTATAAAATAGGGCAGAGACTAACATTTTACATTAAAGAAATAAAAGAAGGAGCACGTGGTCAGCAGCAGATTATTGTTTCTCGAACTGATGAAGGTTTGGTTGAAGGGCTTTTTAGACATGAAGTTCCTGAGATTTCTTCTGGCGCAGTAGAGATTAAGGCTATTGCTCGTGAGCCAGGTTCAAGAACCAAAATTGCCGTTTTTTCCAAGCAGGCGGGTATTGACCCAGTGGGATCCTGCGTTGGTCAAAAGGGAATAAGAGTTCAACAGGTTATTAACGAGTTAGGCGGAGAAAAGATTGATGTTATTCAATACAGTGATGACCCGAAAAAATTTATTGCCGCTTCGCTTTCTCCGGCAGAAAATTTACGGGTAGAAATTAAGAAGAAGAATGCTTTAGTGTTTGTTTCCGAGGATCAACTTTCTTTGGCTATAGGAAAAGAAGGACAGAATGTAAGATTGGCGGCTAAGTTGACTGGTTTTAAGATTGATATTGAGAAGGAAGAGGAAAAAAGTGATTAATTTAAAAAGAGATAAAAAACACTCTTAGAAAATAGAAAAAAAGTGAGAAAAGATGAATCTTCAGAAAGGGAACAGAGAAAAGGCAGAGTTTTTTTTGAGGCCGCCTGTGGTTGCGGTTTTAGGTCATGTTGATCATGGGAAAACTACCCTTCTTGATTTTATTAGGAAAACCAATATTGCCCAGAAGGAAGCGGGGGGAATTACTCAAAAGATTGGGGCTTACCAAGTAGAGGTTGATTCTCGAAAAATTACTTTCATTGATACCCCAGGTCATCAGGCTTTCTCTAAAATGCGTTCTCGGGGGGCCCAGGTAGCAGATTTGGTGGTTTTAGTGGTGGCTGCCGATGATGGCGTTATGCCGCAAACAATAGAATCTTTAGACCATATAAATAAAGCCGGCGTTCCTTTTTTGGTTGCAATTACAAAAGTTGATCTCCCCGGAATAAACCTTGAAAAAGTTAAAAAACAATTATTTGAGAATGGGATTAATATTGAGGAATATGGAGGAGATGTTGTTTGTCTGCCAGTTTCTGCAAAGACCGGCCAAGGAATAAAAGACTTACTCGAGATTATTATTCTTTTGGCGGAAATGAAGGATATAAAAGCGTCCCTTTCTGGTCCTTTAGAGGCGATAGTAATTGAGTCAAAATTAGAAAAGGCTGGACCAGTTGGAACAGTAATTGTCAAAAATGGAGTTTTAAGGGTAGGAGAACAGATTTTAGTTGAGGATGTGCAGGCTAAAATTCGGCGTATGATTGACGAGAATGGGAAAGATTTGAAAGAGGCTTTACCTGGTCAGCCGGTTGAGATTATTGGCTTTACAAAACCTCCCCCAATTGGGGCAAAAGTTTTTAAAATTGAGAAGTTTAAAGAGGAAGAAAAAATTTCTCAGGATAAGTTAGTAAAAATTGAAATTCCCAAGGAAGCAAAAGAAAAAATAAAAATTATTCTTCGGGGCGATAATAAAGGTAGTCTTGAAGCAATAAAAGAAAATCTCCCCGAGGATGTTTTTGTTACTTATTCTGAGGTGGGAGATATTTCTGAATCAGATGTTTTTTTAGCCCAGGCAATCAAGGCGAAAATTTTTGGTTTTAACGTAAAAATTCCTTCAGAAACAGAAAAATTAGCAAAGGCGGAAAGGGTGGAAGTTAAAATTTACAAAATTATTTATGAACTTTTAGAAGATTTAGCCAAGGAAGGATTGAAGAAAGCCATGGGTGAGGAAGAAAAAAAAGTTTTGGGTAAGGCGGTGATTCTTAAAGAGTTTAATATTTCAGGAGTTAGAATTGCCGGTTGTAAAGTTTTAGAAGGAAGAATAAATAAGGCGGATGAAATAGTGATTCAAAGAAATGATAAGGAAATTAGAAGAGTTAAAATTCAATCAATGAAGCATCAGAAAACAGAAATCTCCGAGGCTCAAAAAGACGAAGAGTTTGGGATAGTCTTTTCTCCTCCATTTGACTTTAGGGTTGGCGATGTGTTAAAATCCTACTAGTTTATTTTTAATTTGAACTTCGGTATAGATAGAAACTGCCCCGAAAATTATTATGAAAGATTATCCTTTTACTCAGATTAAAGAGCTTTTCGACTCTGCCAAAAATATCTTAATTTGTCTTCCTCGAAAAGTTTCCTTTGATCAGGTAGCCGCCGCTCTTTCTTTATATCTAAGTTTTGGGAAAACCCAAAAAAATGTTAGCATTGTTGCTCCAGAGCCAATGACAGTTGGGTTTTCTCATTTAGTAGGAGTGAATAAAATTAAAGATAAAATCGTAGGGACAAATTTAGTTTTAACGATTCAAACCCCAATTGAAAACATCGATAAGGTTTCTTCTAAAGACGACGGGAAGTATTTAAGTTTAATAATTATTCCCAAAAATGGAGCCTCGCCAATTACTCCCGAGCAAATTTCTTTTACTCAGGCAGGCAATGGTTTTGATTTAATTTTTACTATTGGCGCAAGGAAACTTGAAGAATTAGGAAAAATTTATTTGGAAAATCAAGAAACCTTTAATACTAAACCCATAATTAATATTGATAATAACAGCCAAAATATCAGTTTTGGTACCCTTAATTTAGTTGATTTAAGCGCCTCTTCTTGTTCAGAAATTGTGGCTTTCCTTATTTCAGGGTTAGGACTTCCAACTGACGGAGACATTGGTTCTAATTTATTTTTGGGTCTTAAAGAGGAAACAAAAAATTTTCAATCTGAGAGGGTTTCGGCAGAGACATTTGAGGCGGCGGCTTTTTCTTTAAGGATTGGGGGGAGTTTTAAGGGGATGGAGTCAAAAATAGGAGAGACAAAACCTGGGGCGCCGGCAACAGAAAAACCAGTTGAAGAGAAAAAACCTTCACCCTCCCAGCCTCCTCAGGAATGGCTTGAGCCAAAAATTTATAAAGGTTCCACTATTCCTTAAAAATTTATTCTTGCGGAATAACCCTCCTTTTGTTATAATTTTTTTATGTCTTTGAAAGCAGAAGAAAAAAAGAAAATAATTGAAAAGTTTGCCACTGTCAAAGGAGACACAGGTAGTCCTGAAGTTCAAATTGCTCTTTTGACAGAAAAAATTAATAAGTTAGTTGAGCATCTTAAAACCCACAAAAAAGATGTTCATTCTCGTCGCGGGCTTTTATCAATGGTTTCTAAAAGAAGAAGACTTCTTTCTTATCTTTTAAAAAAAGACGAAAATCGTTATAAAAAATTAATTGATCTTTTAGGACTTCAAAAGTAGTTATCCAGTGGAAAAAATCTCTAAATCGATAGAAATCGGCGGAAGAACTTTAACTTTGGAAACTGGGGCGTTGGCTTTTCAGGCAAGGTCGGCAGTTTTGGCTCGTTATGGAGATACAGAAGTTTTAGCAGCAGTATGTTGTGGTGCAGAAAGAGAAGATATAGATTATCTTCCTTTGGATATTGAATATATAGAAAGACTTTATGCGGGAGGGAGAATTAAGGGTTCTCGTTGGGTAAAAAGAGAAGGGCGGCCTTCTGATGAAGCCATTTTAGCCGGTAGATTGGTTGATCGTTCTCTTCGGCCTCTTTTTCCCAAGAATTTTTTAAATGAAACCCAAATAACAATTACCGTTCTCTCGGTAGATCTCGAGAATAGTCCGGATATTGTTTCCGTTATTGCCGCCTCAGCGGCGCTTTCCATATCCGACATTCCTTGGAATGGGCCAGTGGGGACAGTTAGAGTAGGATTTAAAGATGGAAAATGTTTCGTAAATCCCGTAAATGGAGAATTGGAATTTTCTGATTTAGATTTAATAGTTTCTTCAACTTCAGAGAAAGTAGTAATGCTTGAATGTGCGGCTAATCAAGTTCCTGAGGATAAATTTTTAGAGGCGATAAATTTTGGTAAAAACGAGGCTTTAAAAATTATTGAATTAATTTCCTCTTTGGCAAAGGAAGTAGGGATTGAAAAACAGAAAATTAAGGAGGAAAAAGTTAATTCTGAGCTTAAAAAAAGAGTCGAGAAAGAACTTTTAGGTGCCTTTGATCTTATTTTTTCAGATAAAAAAGAACCTTTTGAGATAAAACAAGCGATTTTAGAAAAATTTTCTGATGAGAAGAAAAAAGAAGTTGGGAGGATTTTCGAAGAGACGTTTAGAAAAACAGTCAGAAAGAAGGTTCTTGAAGGAAAAAGAATTGATAGAAGAGTTCCGGATGAGATAAGACCAATTGAGATTGAGGTTGGTCTTTTACCGCGAACCCATGGAAGTGCCCTTTTTTCTCGGGGGCAAACCCAAGTTTTGACGGTAACTACCCTGGGGAGTCCCTCTTTAGAACAGTTAATAGAAAGTCCAGAAGGAGAGGCGACTAAAAGATTTATTCATCATTATAGTATGCCTCCATATTCTATAGGAGAAGTGGGGAAATTAGTAGGTCCTTCTCGTCGAGAAATCGGCCACGGTGCCTTGGCAGAGAAGGCTTTGGAACCGGTGATTCCTTTGGAGGATAAATTTCCTTATACGATTCGTTTAGTTTCTGAGGTTTTATCCTCAAATGGGTCAACTTCTATGGCTTCGGTTTGTGCTTCGACTTTATCTTTAATGGATGCTGGTGTTCCAATATCTGATCCTGTTGCTGGCGTTGCTATGGGGTTAGTAACTGATCAGGAGGGAAAATTTATTATTTTAACCGATATTACAGGAATTGAGGATTTCACCGGTGATATGGATTTTAAAATTGCTGGGACAAAGAAAGGAATTACCGCTGTTCAATTGGATGTTAAAATTCCCGGTCTTGAGGAAAACATAATAAAAGAAACTTTGGAAAAGGCCTATCAGGCAAGGATAAAAATTCTTGAAAAGATGTCTCAAGTTTTGGATAAGCCTCGAGAAAAGCTTTCTCAATATGCCCCTCGGGTTTTAGTTTTGCATCTTGACCCAGAGCAAATTGGCGATATTATTGGTCCTGGGGGAAAGACTATTAGAAGAATTATGGCAGAAACCGGCGCAACGGTTGATGTTGAGGATGAAGGTACAGTTAACATTTCGGGCATTGACGGAGATTCGGTAGAAAAAGCAGCGCAAATGATTAGAGGTTTAGTCCGGGAGGTTAAGCCTGGCGAGATCTATGAGGGAGTAGTTAAAAGAATTCAACCCTTTGGAGTGTTTGTCGAGATTTTGCCAGGAAAAGAAGGATTAGTCCACGTTTCTCAAATGGGAAGTGGTTTTGTTAAAAATCCGGCAGAAATTGTTTCAGTTGGTCAGAAGGTTAAAGTGAGGGTAATAGAAATAGATGAAATGAAAAGGATTAATCTTTCAATGGTTTTTGATAAATTTAGAAAAAGAGAACCAAGGCCTTTAAGAAAAAAGACTTCTCTTTTCTCCCAACGTAGGTTAAAATGGTAATATTGATTTAGATGGTGGAAAAAACACTTTTTAAAGAAATAGAAAAAGTTGAAGAAATTGTTCAAAAGGCAACCCTTCCTTTCGAACTTAAAGAGAAACTTCAGGAAGAAATTTTGAGATTAAGAAGATTAAGTCAATCGGGAGATTTTATTAAAGAATATACTCGATTTTCTTCTTACGTTGAATGGGTAGTTAATTTACCATGGGCAAAAAGAAGTGATGATATCCTCGATTTAGATTTTGCCAGAAAAATTTTGGATAGAAATCATTATGGTCTTAAGCCCATTAAGGAAAGAGTTTTAGAATATTTGGCAGTTTTAAAACTTAAAAGGGATCAAAAGAGATCAAAAAAAGACGAGGAGACAATATTGAAATTTATGAGAGCGCCAATTCTTTGTTTTGTAGGTTTGGTAGGGACAGGAAAAACCACTATTGCCTATTCGATTGCCGAGGCAATGGGGAGAAGGTTTGTAAGAATTCCTTTTGGCGGAATGGGAGATCCTCTTTATCTTCGAGGGCAATCAAGAGTTCATCCTGATGCTGAGCCGGGGCAGATAATTAAGGCCTTAAGGCGGGCGGGGACAAAAAATCCTGTAATTTTACTTGATGAAATTGATCGGGTAGTTGAGGAGAGCCGAACAACTATAATGGGAGTTTTGGTGGAACTTCTTGATCCGGAACAAAATATGGCCTTTGTTGATCATTTCATAGATTTCCCTTTTGATTTATCAGAGGTTTTGTTTATTGCTACCGCAAATAACACCGTCAATATTTCTACAGCGGTTTTAGATAGACTTGAACCAATGATGATGCCTTCTTATACCGATGAAGAAAAGATTGTTATTGGGAAAGATTATGTTTTACCAAAGGCGATGGAAGAAGCGGGTTTAACCAAGGAAAATCTTAGAATAAGCGAGGGAGTTTGGCCAAAAATTGTTAGGCCCTTAGGATATGATGCCGGAGTAAGAACTTTAGAAAGAACAATTAGCGGAATTTGTCGAAAGGTAGCCAAAATGATTGTTGAAAAAAAGGGAGAAAAATTTTATATAACTGAAGAAAATATTAAAGATTTTCTCCCTAGCTGGTAATTATCTAGGGTAGTTTAATTAATTAAAGTGAATAAGAAAAAGATGGCAGAGGTTTTAAAAATTTTGGTATTAGGGGGTGGAATAATTTGAAAGATAAAAAATTCCTCGGGTTGAGTTTAGCGAATGAATCTAAAAGAAAAAGAAAAAAAATTAAAAGAAATTTCTCAAAAAATTTCTTCTTGCCGGAGATGTCCTCTTTATAAGACTGCCACTTACGCAGTCCCTGGGGAGGGGAATTTAGAGGCAGAAATTATGTTTATTGGTGAAGCCCCTGGGTTTTTTGAGGATAAAAAAGGAAGACCATTTGTTGGTCAAGCAGGAAAACTTTTAGATAGCCTACTTCAATTAATTAAAGCGGAAAGGAAAGATGTTTGGATTGGAAATTTATTAAAACATCGTCCTCCGGGAAACCGTGATCCAAAGCCAGAAGAAATTGAGGCTTGTTCAATTTGGATCGATAAGCAAATAGAAATTTTAAATCCTAAGATTATTGTTGCCTTAGGTAGATTTTCAACGGCAAAGTTTATTCCCTTTGGGAAAATTAGTCGTATTCACGGCCAAAAATTTAAAATAGAATTTAAAGGGAGGAAAATAGATCTTTTCCCGATGTATCATCCCGCCGCCGGTTTACGCAATAGGGAGATTTTAAATAGATTAAAGGAGGATTTTAAAAAACTTGGAGAATTTTTGTTAATCAATAATCATTAATAAGAAAAAAATATGAAGACTAACTTTTTAAGAATTATTTCTCTTGGCGGTTTTGGTGAGGTAACTAACAATATGTTTGTTTATGAAACGGGGAAAGATATTTTAATTGTAGATTGTGGCGTGGGTTTCCCAACAGAAGAAATGAGAGGAGTTGATTTAACCATTCCCGATATTTCTTATCTTTTACCTAAAAAGGGAAAAATTAGAGGAATCGTAGTCTCGCATGGCCATTATGATCATATTGGGGGACTTCCTTACATTTTGCCAACTCTTGGAAATATTCCTGTTTTTGGCTCAAGATGGGCTTTAGCTTTGACTTCTGAAAAACTTTCCGAATTTGGTCTTAAGGCTAATCTTCAGGAGATTTCCCAAGGAAAAAAAATTTTTCTGGGGGAATTTCAGATTGAGTTTATCCAGGTAACTCACTCAATTCCCGAGACAATGCATTTGGTGATTTCTACTCCGGTTGGTATTTTTTATCATGCTGCTGATTTTAAACTTGATTTGACACCGGTAATGGGAAAACCTACAGATCAAAATTTGATTTTAAAGGTAGGCGAAAGAGGGGTTTTGTGTCTTCTTTCTGATTGTCTAAGGGCGGAAAAGAAAGGATTTACTCCCTCTGAGGCGAAAATTAAAGATATGTTTGAAAGAGAAATTAAAGATTGCCGAGGGAAATTTTTTGTTACCGCCATGTCTTCAGATATTTCAAGATTCAAACAAGCAATTGAAGTTTCTCAAAAATATGGAAGAAAAATAGTTTTAGTTGGTCGTTCAGTTGAAGATAATATTAAACTTGCTTTAAATCTTTCTTATTTAAACTTTCCTCCCAGTTTTTTTCTCCCAATTAAGGAAGTTAAAAAAACTCCTTCTGATAAATTGACTCTTCTTGTGGCCGGCAGTCAGGCTCAGGTTGGCTCTGCCTTGGAAAAAATTGTCAATGGCGAACACAGAATTAAAATTAAAAAAGGAGATAAAATTGTTTTTTCTACTGATTATATTCCTGGCAATGAACTTTCTATTTATTCTTTGATTGATGAAATTTTGCGCCAAGGAGGAGATGTTTCTTATCCTGATATAACTGGCGACATTCATGTTTCTGGTCATGGCTATTCTTCAGATCTTAGGAAGTTAATTGAAATGATAAAACCAAAGTTTCTTTTGCCAATTGGGGGAAATTTTCGCCACATGGTGGCTTATAAAAAATTGGCCCAAAAATTGGGCTATAAGGAGGAGCAAATAATTCTTCCTCGAGAAAATCAAGTGGTTGATTTTTTTGAAAACGGGAGAGTTAATTTTAAAAAAACCATTAAAATTTCCAAGGTCTTAGTTGATGCGTTGGGGGTGGGAGATGTTGGCAATGTTGTTTTGCGTGATCGAGAAATTCTTTCCAAGGAAGGAATAGTAGTGATTATTATTTTGATTGATAGATTTGGTTTTAAACTTATTGGCGAACCAGAAATTGTAAGTCGTGGTTTTATTTATTTAAAAGACTCTGGATATCTTTTTGAAGAGGCAAAGAAAAAAATAGAGAAACTTTTTAGAAAACTAGGCAAAAAAAGGAAAAAATTTTATATTCAGTCGGAAATTCAAGATAATCTTGAAAAATTTTTTTTCGAAAGAACTGGTCGTCGCCCTTTAATTTTGGTTCAAATAATTGAAATTTAAATTTTTATTTTTGATCGCAAAACAAAGGGGATGATATAATAAAATTTATGGATGCGTCAAAACTGCCAATAAAAATTTCTTCAAGGAAAACTTACCGTCGTTCTTACAAAATTCGTCTTAAAAAATCAACCATTTTTTCTATTGGAAGCGTTTTGTTCCTTTCTTTTTCTTTTTTAACGATTCTTTCCTTTTTAAGACAAGGAATTTTACTGGTTAAATTGAATAATCTTCTTTTGAATAATTTTGGTTTTGGTTCTTTTTTTATTCCGTTTATTTTTTTGGTAGCAGGTTTAATGTTAACTAAGATTAAATCTCCGGTAAACGAACCTCATATTTTAGTTGGTTCTTTTCTTTTAATGTTTTCTTTTATGGGAATTTTTAGAAGCGGAAATTTAGGGGAGGAAATTTGGTTTGGGATGGTGGGGATGATTACCAAGGTTGGGGCATTTTTAGTTCTTTCTGGGGGAATTTTAATTGGGATTATGGTTTTATTTAATACTTCTCTTGACCAAATAATTATTTTTTTTATTAATTTCTTCAAAAATCTAAAAAAATTTTTTATTGCCTTACCAAAGAAAGAAATATCCCATTTGAGGGTAGAGGAAAGTTCGGCTTTACGTTTATCAGAAACAAGAGAGGAAAAAATTTCTCCTTCGCTTAAAGAAAAAGAAGAAATTTCTCCAACTATCCCAATTCATTCTTTTGCTCAAGATAAAATTTGGGAATATCCCCCCCTTTCTCTTCTTCAAGATATTGCCGGGGGCAAGGCTGATCGGGGGGATGTAAAGACTAATGCGGCTATTATCGAAAAAACACTTGAGTCATTTGGTATTTCTGCCAGTGTAGTTGAGGTAAATCCTGGTCCAGCCGTTACTCAATATGCTTTGGAGGTGGCGCTGGGGACAAAACTCTCAAAAATTACCACCTTGGCTGATAATTTGGCTCTTGCTTTGGCTGCTCCTCATGGTCAAATAAGAATAGAGGCACCCATTCCCGGAAGATCTTTAGTTGGAATTGAGCTTCCCAATCGTTCTATAGAATTTGTTACCTTAAAGAAAATGCTTGAATCTGATGTTTTGAAAAATGCTAAAAGCAAACTTACTGTGGCCTTAGGTCTTGATGTTTCTGGAAAACCGGTAGTAGCCGATATTGCGCGAATGCCCCATGTTTTGATTGCTGGTTCAACCGGAAGTGGGAAAACAGTTCTTCTAAATTCTTTTATTGCTACTTTGCTTTTTAGAACTACTCCAAACGAAGTTAAACTTATTTTGGTTGATCCAAAAAGAGTGGAACTTGTTCAGTATAATGGTGTCCCCCACCTTTTAACCCCAGTTATTGTTGAACCAGAAAAAGTTCTTTCTGCTTTAAAATGGGCAATTTCTGAAATGGATCGCCGCTATAAACTTTTTGCTGAGGTGGGGGCAAGAAATATTGATTCTTATAATGAACTTTCCGGGTTTATGGCAATGCCTTATATTGTGATTATTATCGATGAGTTAGCCGATATTATGCTTTTTGCTCCAGTTGAAGTTGAGGATACCATTTGTCGAATTGCCCAAATGGCTAGAGCCACTGGGATCCATTTGGTTATTTCTACCCAAAGGCCATCAGTAGATGTTTTAACTGGGCTTATTAAAGCCAATATTCCCTGCCGAATTTCTTTTGCTGTTTCTTCAATGGTTGATTCTCGGGTTATTTTAGATCAACCTGGGGCAGAAAAACTTTTGGGGCGAGGAGATATGCTTTATATTCCTCCAGATCAGGCCAAGCCAACCAGAATTCAGGGAGTATTTGTTTCTGACCCGGAAATTCAAAGATTAATCGAGTTTTTAAGGAAAAAGGCATCGCCTTCTTATACCGAGGAGGTAGTTACAATGCCTGTTAGTGTAAAGCGTTTTGGCGAAAAGGGAGAAATAGAAGAGAAAGATGAACTTTTTGAAGAAGCATTAAGAACTGTTTGCCAGTATGACAGGGCTTCTGCCTCTTTGCTTCAAAGACGTCTTTCAATTGGATATGCCAGAGCAGCCAGAATTTTAGATCAACTTGAGGAAGCAGGTGTTGTTGGGCCGGGTGAAGGATCAAAGCCCCGGGAGGTATTAATTAGAAATCCTGAAGAATTTTTAACTTCCAAAGATCAATCCTCATGAAGACTGTTGGTGAGATTTTGAGAGAAACCCGAGAAAGAAAAAAAATCTCTCTTTTAGAGGCAGAAAAAGCCACTAAAATTAAGGCTCGCTTTTTGGAAGCCCTAGAGAGAAATGATTTTTCAGAAATTAACGAGGCAACAGTTATTAAGGGATTTATTAAAAATTATGCTGAGTATCTTGGTCTTTCTTCTTTTGAGGTGATGGCGGTATTTAGACGAGATTTTGCAGAAAATAAAGATGGTCAAATTTTACCTCACGGTCTTTATAAACCTTTATCCCAAGTAAAATCTATTTGGACGCCAAGGCACACATTTGGATTGTTAATTGGCTTTATTTTTTTATCTCTAATTGGCTATTTACTTTTTCATTTTTTTGGCTTTTTTAGCCCCCCTCTTTTGGAAATTTATTCTCCTTTAGAAGGTGAAGTTTTAGAAAGTTCCGAAGTTATAGTTAAAGGGAAAGTTGATCCCGACGCTAGTGTTTCAATTAACGGAGATTTGGCTTTTGTTTTTGGAGACGGCTCTTTTGAAAAAAAAATTTCTCTATCAAAAGGAAAAAATAAAATTTTGGTTGAGGCTGTTTCCAGACAGGGTAGAAAAAATACTAAAGAAATAACAGTTGAAATAAGACCACCAGATTAAGATTAAATTTTAAAAAATGTAAATTTGACTATTGACAGAGGGTTATTAGCAATTGTAAATTTTGAATAGGGGGACACCTTTATGGAGATTATTCAAATAATTTTAGTTTCGGTGGTTTTTATTTTGACCTTAATTTTGTTTGTTATTGGTTTCGAGGTATTTTTGGTTTTTGGAGAATTTCGTCAGTCAATTAGAAAAATTAATAAGATCCTAGACGATATGGGAGTTATTTCTGAATCAATTGCCAAACCAATTTCTGGTTTTTCTGATTTAACAAGTGGAATGCGATTTTTGGTTGATTTAGTTAAATCTTTTGCCGGCGGAGGCAAAAAAGAAAATAAAAAAGAAGAAGAGACTGAGGAGACAATTAAAGAAATTAAAAATCCCGAAGAAAAAGGCGGAAGTTCTCCGGTTAGGCGTTTCTTCTTAAGAGCAGGGAAAAAACTTTCTTAATCTTCTAGGAATAACTTAAAGTTTTTTTATTAGTTGAGATTGAAGGCAGGAGAAGATATAATATTTCAAAGTGATAGCCAAAAATCTTCGGAATAAATTTCTAGATTTTTTTGTTAAAAGAGGGCATAGGGTAATTCCCAACGTTTCCCTAATTCCCGAAAATGATTCAACCGCTCTTTTTATCTCGGCGGGAATGCATCCTTTGGTTCCTTATCTTTTGGGAGAACCTCATCCTTTGGGTAAAAGGCTTTGTTCAGTCCAGCGGTGTTTGCGGACTGATGATATAGATTTGGTGGGAAGTTCTTGGCACCATACCTTCTTTGAAATGCTTGGTAATTGGTCTTTGGGTGATTATTGGAAAGAGGAGGCCATTTCTTGGTCTTTTGAATTTTTGGTAAAGGAACTTAATCTTGATCGGAAAAGAATTTATGTTTCTTGTTTTGGCGGAGATAGAAATATTCCTCGTGATGAAGAATCGGCAAAAATTTGGCAAAAAATTGGAATTCCTAAGGAGAAAATTTATTTTTATGGAAAAAAGGAAAATTGGTGGGGACCGGTAGGTGAATTTGGCCCTTGTGGGCCTGATACGGAAATTTTCTACGATCTTACGGGAAATCCTTGTGGTTTGGATTGTCGACCGAATGATAACTGTGGTCGATTTTTAGAAATTTGGAATAATGTTTTTATGGAATATGAAGTAAATAGAAAAGGAGAGGTTGTTTTTTTAAAACAAAAAAATGTAGATACGGGAATGGGTTTGGAAAGGATGGTTTCTATTCTTTCTAAATTGGGAGATGATTATCAAACAGAGCTTTTTAAGGGGATAGTTCAATTAATTGAATCGCTTTCCGGAGAAGATTATAGAAAGGAGAAGAATCAGAGACCAATAAGAATTATTGCTGATCACGCAAGGGCGGCTACATTTTTAATTGCCGATGGTGTTTTTCCTTCTAATTTAGAAAGAGGTTATATCTTGAGAAGATTAATAAGGCGAGCAGTAAGATTTGGGAGAATGATTAATTTGAAAAAACTTTCTATTCCAAAAATTGCCGAAGAAGTAATTCAAAAGATGAAAGATGAATATCCAAAATTGGAAGAACATAGAGAAAAAATTATAGAAACAATAGCCAATGAAGAAGAAAAATTCCAAAAAACCTTAGAAAAAGGGCTTAAAGAAGTAGAAAGGTATGAAAAAATTGACGGCAAAACCGCTTTTTATCTTTATGAAACTTATGGTTTTCCTTTGGAGATGAGTGAGGAAATTGCTTTTGAAAAAGGACAGAAAATTGACAAAAAAGAGTTTGAGAAGGAATTTAGGAAGCATCAGGAGATTTCAAGGTCTGGAGCAAACAAAAAATTTGCTGGGGGATTAGCCACCCATTCCCAAGAAGCAATAAAACTTCATACTGCTACCCATCTTTTAAATGCCTCCTTACGTTATGTTCTTGGGTCGCACGTTTTACAGAAAGGTTCAAATATAACTAATTCAAGGCTTCGTTTTGATTTTCTTAACCCAAAAAAACTTACCCCTGAAGAATTAAGGAAAGTCGAGGATTTAGTGAATCAGAAAATCAGGGAAAACCTTGAAGTAAAGATGGAAATAATGAGATTTGAGGAGGCCAGAAAAAAAGGGGCGATATCTGTTCCTGGCGAAAGTTATCCGGAAAAGGTTAAGGTTTATTCAATTGGCGATTTTTCTTGCGAGATTTGCGGCGGTCCCCATGTTAACTTTACAGGGGTTTTAGGAAGGTTTAAGATTATAAAAGAAGAGGGGGCAGGAGCAGGAATTAGAAGAATCTATGCTGTTTTAGAATGATAATTTCTTAATTTTAAATTTGAAATTAAAAATGGAACTGCCTAACATTATTGAAAAAATAACTCATCAAGAAGAAAGAGAAAAAAGAGAGTATTTTTTTGCTTTGCAAATCTGGGATGAAGGAGTAAAAAGTGCTATTTGGACAATAGAAGAAAAGGGGATAAAGGTGGTGGTTTTGGGAAGCCAGGAAGAATGGGAGGGGGGAGTTGATGAGCTGATTGCTGCTGTTGATAAAAGTCTTTCCGTTGCTTTTGAACGTTTCGAAGGGATAGGAGAGGAACCTTCGCGTGTTATTTTTGGTCTTTCTGATGATTGGATAAGTGGGGATAAAATAATTCCCGAAAAGCAAGAAATGCTTTCTGCTCTTTGCCAAAGATTAGACCTTAAACCAATTGGTTTTGTCTCCATTTTTGATGCTTTAAATTATCGAATTAAAGAAATCGAGGGAGTCCCCCCTTCAATGATTTTAATTAATTTAGGTAAGAAAGCCATTAATTTAGCGGTAATAGAGGCAGGGAAAATTTATAAAGTGGAAAAAGTTTTGCGGAGTGATAATCTTGGGGCAGACGTTTATGAAGGGCTTTTAAGATTTGAAGAAGTAGAAAATCTACCCTCAAGAATGGTTCTTTTCAATGGTGAGGAGACAGAAGAAGCAAGACAGATATTAATTAGTTTCCCTTGGCAAACTCCCTCTCCGGAAGGAAAAGAACTTTCTTTTCTTCATTTTCCAAAAGTTGAAATTTTGCCCTATGATTTTGATATTAATGCCATTTCTTTAGTTGGCGGGAAAGAAACCGCGGCGTTTTCAGGTTTTAAGGTTGATTTAGAGCCGAAAGAAAGAGAAAAAAAGGAAAGTTTGGAATTTTCTAAAGAAAAAGAATTTGAGAAAGGAGAGAAGGAAGATAATTTGGGCTTTGTTAAAGGCAAGGATGTGGCTTATTTTACTCCTAAAATGCCAAAAGAAGAAGAAATTCAGGAAGAAGGGGCGGCCAAAAAAACTGATTTTTTGATTGAGGAGGAAAAACCAAAAACAAAACCTTCTTTTGAATTTATAAGGGGGAATTTTTTTGGCAAAAAAATTTTTGGTTTTTTTTCTTCATTCCTTCGGCCACTTGAGATAGGAGGGGGAATAATATTTTTAATCGCTTTAAGTTTATTGTTTTTTCTTTGGAATATTCCCCAGGCAAAAATAACTGTTTTTTTCTCACCACAGGTTCTTGAAAAAGAATTAGAAATTATTATTGATCCAAATCAAGAAACGATTGATGAAAAAAATTTAATTTTGCCAGGTCAGGTAATTGAGGTGGAAATAGGAGGAGAAAAAAACATTTCTACTACTGGTAAAAAAACTGTAGGAGAAAAAGCCCGAGGAGAAATAACTATTTATAATCGAACAGATACCAAAAAGGTATTTCCCGAGGGGACAATTATTATTGGCCCTGGCGAATTAAAATTTGTTCTTGATAGAGAAGTTGAAGTGGCTTCAAAAACTCCTAATTTAGAAACAGGAGTGGATGAATGGGGAGAGGCAAAAGTTGAGGTTAGTGCCTTTGATATTGGTGCTCAATATAACTTGGCAGCAAATTCCCAATTTCGTTTTAAAGATTTCCCCACCACTTCTTTTTTAGGAAAAAATGAATCTGCCTTTACTGGAGGGAGTAGTCGCGAGATTTCTGCAGTTTCAGAAGAAGATCAAAAAAATCTTCAGAAAAAACTTCTAGGCGAATTAGAAGAAAATGCCAAAAATGAAATTTTATTAAAAGTCCCCCAAGGAAAGAAATTGGTGGAAGAGGCAATTTCTTCTTCGATTACGTCTGTTTCTTTTGATCACAAGGTAGGGGAAGAAGCACAAACTTTGAATTTGAAATTGAAAGTTAAGTTTTCTGGTTTGGTTTTTGATCAAAAAGAATTACTTGGTCTTATTAAAAATTCTTTATCCTCCCAAATCCCAGAAAATTTCGAATTTAAGGATGAAGAGATTTTAACTCGTTTTGAGTTTAAGGAAAAGAAAAATGACGGCAGCGTCTTGTTTAGCGTTTTTCTCCAGGCAAATTTACTTCCAAAATTGGATACGGCAGAGATTATTAAAAATATTAAAGGTAAAAGACCTAAAATGGCAAAGAGTTATTTTTCTAATATTTCTGGCTTTTCCGATTTGGAAATTTCTTTTAGTCCAAAACTGCCTAAAATTTTGGAAGTTATTCCAAAGCAAGAAGATAAAATTTCTTTGGAGTTAAGGAGTAGAAAATAAATATGCATTATCTTTATATTAAAAAAATTCCCAAACAAACATCGGTGGCTATAAATTTAAAATTTTTGCCATTTTTTTTACTTTTTTTAGGTTCGTTTTTAATTTTGAGTGTTAGCAGCCCAATTATTTTTTATCAATTTTTTCTTTCACCTTCTTTTTCGGAAGTCCTAGAGCCGGTACCTTCCGGCATGGAGGTACTTGGTGAATATGAAGAGGAAGATTATACAAAAATTTCTAATTGGTTTATTAACGATCAACCCCTTCCTCCCTTACCCTCAAAAATTACTCATTATAAGATTTCTATTCCTAAACTTAAAATTAGTGATGCCGTAGTTCAAGTAGGAGGAGTTGATCTTAAAGAAAGTCTTATTCATTATCAAGGAACTGCGTTTCCTGGTCAGTTTGGGAATACGGTTATCTTTGGGCATTCAGTTTTGCCTCAATTTTTTAATCCTACAAACTATTTAACTATTTTTTCTACTTTGCCAACCTTAAAGGTTAAAGATGAAATTTTTGTTGACTTTGATGGGGTTCGTTATAAATACGTAGTTGAAGAACTTAAGGAGGTTTCTCCTTCAGATATTTCGGTTTTGGAGCAAAGATACGATGATTCTTATCTGACTTTAATTACTTGTGTCCCTCCTGGTACTTACCTTAAAAGATTGGCTGTTCGGGCAAGACTTGAAAAAATATGAAGATGCTTGGCATAGATTTTGGGAAGAAAAAAATAGGATTGGCAATTTTTAATGGTTTTCTTGTTGAACCCTTGATGGTGATAAGGGATAAAAAAAGAATTTTAGATATTTGCCAGGAGGAAAAAATAGAAAAAATTGTTTTGGGAATTCCTGAGGGAAAGATGGTTCAAAAAATTAAGAAATTTAAGGGATGGCTTGAGCAAAAAACCGGTCTTCCAGTTGATTTTCAAGATGAGACCTTGACGAGCAAAGAAGCAGTTGCTAAAATGAAAGAGATAGGCAGAAAAATTAAAGAGGAGGATGCTATTTCAGCGGCTTTAATCCTTGAGGCCTATCTTGAGAAAAATGTTTAAAAAAATTATTGCTCCGGTTCAAGCCTGGCTTTTATCTCAAGGAAAATGTGTTGGTTGCGGAGCACCTCTTGCTAAAGGTAAAAGAGAAAAAAAGAATAAAGATCAAGAAAAAGTAACTTGTAAATGCGGGCGAATTTATATTTTTGACAAAAACACCCAAAAATACCGCCGCGCCCTCTTTGAGGAAGTGTGAGAAAGATAAAGTCTTCAATTATTTTTTTGGTTTTTTTGGTTTTTTTATTTTTGGTCTGTTTTTCTTGGTGGCAATGGGCAACAGCCCCTTTGTGTAAAAACAATTGTCAATCAAAAATTTTTGTTATCTCCAAGGGAGAAAGTCTTTCTTCAGTTGCTAAACGTCTTGAAGAAGAAAATTTAATTCGTTCTTCCTTTGCTTTTCAGATTTTGGCAACCAAAGAAGGAATAGTTCGAAAAATTCAGGCTGGAGATTTTAGATTAAATCCTCAAATGACGCCTTTGAAAATTGCCAGAGAATTAACTCATGGAACTCTTGACCGTTGGGTAACGATTATTGAAGGTTTGAGAAGAGAACAAATTGCCGAAAAACTTGAGGAAGCAGGTTTTGAAAATTTCCAAAAAGAGGATTTTTTAGAAGGATCGAAAAATTTAGAAGGAAAACTTTTCCCCGATACCTATCTTATTCCCAAAGATGCCAATGCCCAAAAAATAATTGAGATTTTGACTAAAAATTTTACTAAAAAAACACCTATGCCTTCAAAGGAGGTTTTAATTTTATCTTCAATTGTTGAACGGGAGGCAAAATTTGAAGAAGACAGGCCAATTGTGGCAGGAATTCTTTTAAAAAGACTTAAAAATGGTTGGCCGCTTCAGGCAGATGCAACCGTTCAGTATGCGGTTGGGAGCAAAAGGTGTGGAAGTCAGAATAAAGGTTGTGAATGGTGGCCAAAAAAACTAACTAGAGAAGATTTAAAAATAAATTCTCCTTACAATACCTATGTTTATTCTGGTTTACCTCCTTCCCCTATTTGCAATCCAGGTCTTAAGGCAATAGAGGCAGTTTTAAATCCGGTTGAAACCGATTTTTGGTTTTACCTTTCGGATAAAGAAGGGAAAATGCACTATGCCAAAACC